>JBEKQO010000316.1:0-8267 GCA_049519635.1 Terriglobia bacterium
GTGACGTGGAACTGCTTGGTCAGTGAGGTATCGAAGTTCCAGTACCCAGGGCTACGCAGGCTGGGCAGTACGGGGCCGGCGGTCCCAAACTGATACCAGCGGGGATCGGTTTTGACGGGATTTGCCCAGTAGGTCTGGTCAGCGCCATAGGGCGGAAGGAAAGCGGCAGCGTTGATCCAATGATTGGCATTTTGACCGCCCGGCACAGCTTTCGGGTTACCGACCAGGTCAGGCCTGCAAGTCAAGGCATCACACGGGCCTTGTATAGCCAGGGGGACGCCGCTTTCGGCGTTGAAATTCTGGATGAATTTCCAGCCCCCGACAAGGTAATTGAGAGGGTTTTTGCGGTTCATGTACTTCTGCCCCACCCCAAAGGGCAGTTGATAGGTAGCGGCGAAATTAAGCACCTGCGGAATATCGTTGGAGGACACGGCCCTGTCCGCTCGGGTGTCATCTGGATTCTGGTAGTAGCTGCCTATGCCCACGGCGTAGCCATTGCCGGTCGAACCGGCAACTGCTCCGTTCCGTCCACCCGTCCAGCCGGAATAGATACCACTATCGTGAATGGGGTCAATGTCCGTCGCCTGCAACCCACCCACCAAGGCGTTGGTGATGTTCTTGGACCAAGTGTATGCCAAGTCAAAATTCAAACCGTGGCTATAGCGCTTCTGCAGCCGCACCTGGAGTGAGTGGTAAACGTTCTCGCCATTGAATTGTTCCACCTGACCCCAATACGTCCACATGGGATACGGAACCAAAAGGCTCGAGATGGGCAGTTCGCTCGTCCCGTAGACTTGGGTAAGGGCACTCGCCGCCTGCCCGGAGTAGTAATTTGTAATGGGAACGACATTGTTAATCGAGCTTCCGTATTTGATCAAATTCGCCGTGGACACATAGTCCCAACTGTGCCACATGTTACCCGCCAGATGAGTACCGTGTGAACCGACATAGCCGACGGTTAAAGCCATATTGCCGGGCAGTTCACGCTGCACTTCCAGCGTCCAGGTCGTCACCATGGGGTCATGTACAGGCTTGACGATTGACTCCGCCGTCCCCGTGTACTCATTAGCGGCAAACCCGCCGGACTGAGCCGGGAATAGGCCGTTATCGACGGGTGTAAGCAAGGCGCTCTTGTTGCCCACATCGTCCAACGACCATGCCACGCATTGGCCGGAAAAGGCAGGGCAATTGGGCGTCGAACTCCCTCGCCAGAAGTAATTTTCTTTCCAGCCATTTTCATTTTCAATGCTCTGTTCGGAGTTTACCGAACTGTAGGCATTGCTGAAGAATACGTCAAAACCCCCACGAATCACGGTCTTGCGGTCCGCGAAGGGGGTCCACGCGAAGTTAAACCTCGGCCCGATATCGTTCAAATTGGCAGGAATGATGTTGCTGCCTCGCGGCCATCCAGAAACCTGTCCTGCGTACTGGACGGTGCCTTCCAGCCCGGAGAAGGAGTCGATACAGGTATAGCATAATCTTGAGATTGGCTGCTGGCGCGAGTTAAATGACTCATTGATGTCGTAGCGCACGCCAACATTTAAGGTAAACTTTGGAGTGACGCGGAAGTCATCCTGAAGATAAGCTCCCCAATAACCGAAACGTACATAGGGATTCCAAGCGGTGTCTACCGCATTGCCGTTATTGCCTACGGCTTGCATGACCGCTCCCATCTCGAAGCCTGCCAAGCCGACTCCTCCACCGCCAAGCCCGGTGACGGGGTTCACCGTTCCCGAAACAGGCCCGGGCCAATAAAGCTCGGTGGGCGAGCCTTGAAATTCGGCAGCGTGCGACAGACGGTATACGAATCCGGTGCGCAGGGTGTGCTTCCCAATGATTTTGGTCACATTATCCAGGATCGTGTAAGACTCGGTAGCAGTATAGTTGCTCACCCAAGCCGTCGGCCCAAAAGCTATCGACGAACCATCTGGTCCGCTGAGCTGAAAGCTTGGCTGCGGGGTCTGACCCCACAGAGTAATCCCAATGGGTGCTAACTCCTGCTGCACAGCGGTAAGGTCGGTCACACTATTGGGGTAGCCTCCAGTTTCGGGGTGCGTGGTGTAATACTGGCGGCTGAAACTGGCCCGAAACTCATTGATGGTGCTCGGGTTGAGGGTGTAAGTGTTTCCCACGGCAATAATTTGATTAGCGAAGTTCATGGGCAGGACCGATCCAAACCCGATACTCTGGGGGAACGCCGCCCCGGTCCAAGGCAAGCGGTAATTGTTGTAGAAGCCGGGATTGAAGAGCCACTCCCCGAAGTACCGGCTTTTATCGCTCCATTGGTGGTCGACCTTCAACGAGATGTTGCCGGAGTCTTGGCTGCTGCCCACCGCCCCAAGGTAGTTAGAAGCGATTCGGTACGCTCCCCCTGCTGCCAGGGGGGCATTGCTCAGCGGACTCAGATAGTTCGGATTGGGGAACGAATTCATGAAGAACGCGGCGGTTTTACTCAGCATATTCGTGGGAATTTGAGTGGCAAAGTTGCAATCGGCCGAGGTGGGATTCATGGCCGTTGCCGCCCCTATCGCCCCTGTACACCCGATGGGACTCCCGGCCACCGGGGTCCCAAATGCCGAACGCGCATACGTACCGTCAGGGGCGGGACCCACCGTGCTGTACGGGTTCCAGATGCCGTATTGCGCCGTATTGGGATCTTCACTGAAGTTTCCTGCCTTCATCAGCGGCGTCGGAACGGTCAAGACATCGCTTCCATTCAGGTGCAGGATGGATTCACTGTAGGAGAAGAAGAAGAAACTCTTGTTCTTGCCGTTGTAAAGGTGCGGGATCACGATCGGACCACCAATCGTTCCGCCGAAGTTGTTGTACCGCAGTTGGTCCTGCGGGATGATCTGCCCGTTCGAGCCGATCGACGTGAACGGGTTGCGGGCGTTAAAGTAGCTGTTGCGAACATACTCATACAGGTCTCCATGAACTTGATTGGCGCCTGACTTCAGGACGGTGCTAAACACTGCGCCGCCACTCCGCCCGTATTCGGCTGAAAAGCCGTTGGTGATAGCTTGGAACTCGCTAACCGCGTCGGGAGAGGGATCGACTACCAGGGCTTCGGCTGATCCGGAGGCGGTGTTAAAGTTGCCATCCAGGTACCACGCGTTGGTCCCCGTCTGTCCGCCGTTTACGGAAACGTCGCTCCCCGTCAGGTGCGTGGGATCGGGGAAAGTTCCAAACTGGCTGTTGAAACCAAAATTGCTGCCTGGCGGCCCATTGCCGACGACTCCCGGCACGAAGAGTACAAGCTGTTGCAGGTCCCGACCCGCGAGAGGGACCTCTTGAATGGTGCTCGTTCCAATCGTGGTGGAAAAGTCCGTTGCCGCAGTTTGAACCATGGACGTGGCGGCAGAAACTTCCACCGTCTGTACCGTAGTTCCGAGTTGCAAGGTCGCGTCCGCCCTGACCGCCTGGCCGGCCGGGACCACAATGTCCACCAGATCGAGCGGTGAAAAGCCGCTGACTTCAAAATGAACATGGTATTTGCCCGGTATAAGGCTGGTTACGCGGAAATAGCCCGCCCTGTTCGTCGTGGTGGGTACACTGATGTTGGTTTCTTGTGCGGTAACCGTCACCTTGACGCCGGGAACAAACGCCCCCTGCGGATCGGTCACGGTTCCTTCCACAACGCTGCGCTCAAGCTGCCCAAAGCAAGGGTTGGCTAGAGCAAACAGGAGAATGAACATCCAAAACCCCTTGTGTACCATTTTGACCTCCTTCGGTCACGAGTGTCACCTACCGATGCCGACTTTAGCCCGACCCCACGTACGCGGATTATTTCCTGCTTAGAGCGGTGAATAAAGACACGCCAGACAGCCCTGCACCCTATTAACTACATGGGGCGAATATCTATACCCGCGGGGCGTTCAATGTCAAGCGTTTTCTTTACCTTTGTCTTTACCTTTTTGACCATGCCGTTCAGAAACGATTAACAGAATTCATAATTCTTGACTTCGTCAATTTATCTCAAGTTAAGACAGGGACTGAACCCAGCCGATCGTTTCAACCCCACTAGGACGACAGAGAGAGTCGAGGAGGCTGCCACCGATTGGATGGGGACGACCCACCCCCGTTCCGGCGAAGGTGTCGTTCCAACACGCCGTCGATCCGTTGAATCGCAGGTCGTCGGGGCCAAGTCTGGGCCGTCCCTAGGTCCGACCCTACAATTTGGAACCGATTGTGATAAACTCAATCGAAACGGCTGGAGGTTTGGGCAGGCTGGGGGCGCAGAATTGCGATGGACCATCGGTTTTCATTCTGCACTAGAGTACTTAAAGGAATCCTGGCGACTCTGTTTTTTATTTTAACGCTGACCGTAGCCTCGAAATGCTCGAGTTCGACCCGCTCCACCGGAGCCTCGGAAACAGTTCCTGCAAACGTCGTCCTGATCACCATTGACACTCTCCGGCCCGATCACCTGGGGTGTTATGGCAATAGGTCTGTGCGCACCACCGCTCTCGACGCGCTCAGCGCGCGAGGCACGCGATTCGCCCAGGCGGTTACGGCAGTGCCGCTGACTCTTCCTTCCCACGTGAGCATTCTGACGGGAACCTATCCTTTCGTCCATGGCGTCCGGGACAATCTGGGCTTTGTGCTCGGCGATTCGCCGCCGACCCTGGCCACCGTCTTTCGGCAAGCGGGATTCCATACCGCAGGATTCGTAGGGGCTGCTGTTCTGGATCATCGCTTTGGCCTCAACCGCGGTTTCGAGACCTACGACGACCGGATGCCGCCCGTCGATTTGGCAGCTTCAGTGGCTCACGAAGCGGAGGTCCGCGCCGAAGTCGTGGTCAACCGAGTAATTGCGTGGCTCGGAGGTCGCCCTCCCGGACGCTTCTTTCTTTGGGTACACGTCTACGACCCACATGCACCCTACGATCCGCCTGAGCCATACCGAAGCCAGTATGCTGGCAGGCTCTATGACGGCGAAATTGCTTATACAGACGTGCAGCTAGGCCGCCTCTTAAAAGCCTTCCAACTGCAAGGCTTGGCCGATAAGACACTTTTCGTATTGCTAGGCGACCACGGCGAAGGCCTCGGCGATCACGGTGAGTCAGCGCACGGGATTTTCCTCTACGACACCACGGTCCGAATCCCCTTTATTCTGGCTGGTCCTGGTGTTCCCTCAGGACAGGTTGTGCAGGCACAGGTGCGCTCGATTGATCTGATGCCGACTATTCTCTCCATATGTCATCTTCAAGTTCCAAACCAAAGTCAGGGGATATCATTGAAGCCATTGATGGAGGGCACGGCATCTTTGCCGAGCGAAAGCAGGTTCGCTTACCTGGAGACGATTTATCCTCGGACGACGATGGGATGGTCCCCGTTGCGTGCACTTCGGACGGCCGAATGGAAGTACATCGAGGCGCCGGAAGAAGAGCTTTACGATTTTCGAAGCGATTCTCGCGAAGCACTTAACCGGCTTCCCTCGAATCCGGCTACGGCCGAGCGTTATAAGAAGCTCATAGCCGGGATGCTGGGTGATCAGGGAAGCCAGAGGATTAAAGGGAATGCGGTGAGCGCCGAACTCCGTCAGGAGCTTGCCTCACTTGGCTACGTGAGCGCCGGTGTGAGTGAAACTCCTGAGGTCAACTCTTCACTGCCGGATCCTAAGAAACGGATTGGCCTCCTGGGCACGTTCGAAGTGGCGGACCAATTTATGGTGTCCGGCGAATACAACGAGGCCTTGCCGCGTTTAGAAGCTGCGGTTGAGGCCGACCCTGGCAACCCATTGTTCAATCTCCGCTTGGGGATCTGCTCGGAACTGTCTGGCAACCCCCGAGCCGCGATGGGCGTTTATGAGCGAGCCATCCAACACCACGCCGGAACCGACGAGCTGTACTTTCGCTATGCCACACTGCTCGAGGGCGAGGGCGAATTGCTACAAGCCGTACAGGCCTTTGGACGTTCGCTCGAACTCAATCCCGATCATGCCGAAAGCCTTGATGGCCTTGGGATGTGCGATTTGAAATTAGATCGACTTCCCGAAGCCGAGCGAGCCTTTCAGCATCTGCTGGAAAAGGATCCCGGGCGGGCTTCCGCCTGCAATGGCCTCGGACTGATCCGCGTGAGACAGGGCCGCCGGTCTGAGGCGGCGATTGAATTCCAAAAAGCCCTTGCAGTCGATCCTGACTACTGGGACGCGTGGCTCAACTTGGGCCTCGACTATCGTGAAGAAGGTCAACGGGAGGAGGCCCGACGGTGTCTAAAGAGATTCCTCGATGGGGCTTCACCGAAACGGTACGGGAGATCGATTCAGGTCGCGCGGAAAGCGATGGACTCTTTGGAAAGTAACATGTCGAAATAAACCGCAGCGCCTCGGGACGAGGCGTCGGCGGTATCCTGACTTGAGAACTACCCACAGAAGATCATAGCCGATGAACGTCTTGCTTGCTCGGGCAATCGAAAGAAACGGCTCCGCCGAATCAAACCAAACAGTGGCACGCGGTGGAGAGACGCTACTCGGTTCAGTCTTAAAGAGAAAGAAGTGGAAGCGGACGGGCATACTTTGGATTCTGATGTCGGCTTTCACGGGTGTCTCTCCGGGCCAGGCGAGAGTGCGGGGCAAGCATGCTCTCGTCACCGGAGCTCTGACCGCCGGTGCTGCGACTGTCCTGCGTGTCACCCCCCCCGCCCAGGCCGTGAATGAGAGTGCCCCAGTGTCCCCGGAATCCCTGGCGAATGCCATTGAATCGTCGCTTGCGCAGGGCCGCGTCGACAAGGCGAGGGATGCATTGCGGCAGCTCCTCGCGCGCGACCAACTCGATCCGGATATCTTATTGCGGGTGGGAATCCAGCTTGCTCAACATGGATTCTATGCAGAAGCGGAGCAATCCTTCGCTCGTTGCGCCCGGGAGAATCCAGACATCACCGAAGCCCCCTATAATCTGGCGTTGGCGCTTTTCGCTCAACAAAAATTTCCGGAAGCTCTCAAGGCTTTAGAAGGCACACCCTACAAGAGCGAAGCTGAAGGTGCGGCCTTATTGTACCTGCGTGGCAAGATTGAGAATGCATTAGGGAAAACGAAAGAAGCGGAGCACGACTTGGCGGAAGCCTTCTCCAAGGCTCCGCAGGAGGAAAACTACGCCTTGGACCTAGGCCTCTTTTACCTCCAACAACGTACCTATCGTCAGGCCGACGAAATCTTTGAGCGCGGCGCCCGCCTGAATCCTGCGTCGGCTTTTCTCGCTCTCGGCCTCTCTCTCGCCCAAAGTCTCGACGGCCGGTTTCAGGAGTGCCTGAAGAATCTGGACCACCTCCTGAAACTCGAGCCGGAGTCCTCTTCGGGCTATCTGCTGAGGGCCTATGCGTTGTACCGGCTGGGAAGAATGGATGAGGCTGAGAAAGCGGCGGACAGAGGTCTGGGCAATCCAAATCCGACGCCCTATCTCTACTACCTGCATGCCGATCTGCTACTGAGCCTCCAATCTCGGGACTTCAACCGCATTGTGGACGAACTCGCAATCGCTAGCCGGGGCATTCCCAAATGTAGCTTCTGCGATCTCGCTCGGAGCGTGGCGCACGAGCGCATGGGGAACAACCCTGCTGCGATCGCCGACCTGGAATCGGCTGTCGAAACCACACCCGATTTCGCAGAGGCTTGGAAGCGGCTCTCCGGTCTTTATAAGGTGGCGGGCCGGGGCGATGATGCCGCGCGGGCGTTAGACACTTTTCAGAAGATCGAAACACACAAAGAAAGCGGCGAGACAGAAACTCTCCGGAATCTGTTCATTCAAATGCTCACTGGGTCGAATGCCCCCGCCCCATAGTGCTGCCGAGGGCCTGGATATCGTGCCAGATTTCTCCAGGACACTCGGGCCAGAACGTCTTCACCACAGCGAGCCGGTGGCTGAGTTCACCGTAGAGTCAAGCTGGTCGGCGAGCCCACCTGGAGTAAACAAGAGAATTCGAACGGCGTGGCCATTGAGGAACCGAGTCTTCCACACCAGCCACAGGTAGGGAAGCAGAGAAACAAACTTCGCTTCCAGATAGGAAAGCTCCGGCGCCGTCCGTTCTTTTAAGAGTTCTGGCAGCGGGCTGCTGCTCCGTTTCGCGGGCTTTTTCTGGCAGGCGCACTCGTAGTAACGCGGACTCTCCAGGGTTAGCTTGCCGAATAGCGTGCGGAAGGGAATGGTCTGCTTTCCCTTCCGGCTGCGCGGCTTGCCGCAAGCCGGGCACTGTCAATAGTCCGCCAGATGGTGATTGACCTGATGGGTGATCATGGTTTGCTGTACACTGCGCAGCAGGTTTTTGGCTTC
>JBEKQO010000317.1:0-8199 GCA_049519635.1 Terriglobia bacterium
ATGGTGCTGGCCATCGGCGGGACCCTGCTCCACCACGGCATCATCGAGTACAAGTGGATCCTGATCGCGCTGGTGCTGGGCTCGATGATCGGCGTCCCGCTCGGTTTGGTGCAAATGACCGCTGTGCCGCAGCGGACCGCCCTCAGCCACGCTTGCGGCGCTCTCTGCGTAACCCTGGTGGGCACCGCAGAGTTCTATCTGCGCGCGCCGGACGTACCCAAGTTCATGATGGCCGTCCTTTCAATGGAAGTCATCCTCGGGGGCCTCACCTTTACGGGCAGCTTGATGGCCGCGGGCAAGCTTCAGGAAGTCCTGCCCCAACGGCCTATTACCTACAAAGGCCAGAATTTCGTAAACCTTTCACTGCTGGCCGTCTCCGTCCTGGTGGCCGCCTGGCTGGTTTTTCACCCCGGGCAGAAGATGCTGTTTCCCCTTATCATTGGCATCCCGCTGATCTTCGGAGTGATGATGATCGTTCCCATCGGCGGCGCCGACATGCCCACGGTGATCTCCCTGCTCAATTCTTACGCCGGACTCTCCGCCGCCGCCATGGGATTCGTCCTCGACTCGAAGCTCCTCATCATCGCCGGCGCGCTGGATGGCTCCTCCGGGTTCATTCTCTCCGTGATCATGTCGAAGGCTATGAATCGCTCGTTCTCAAACGTGATCTTTGGAGCCTTTGGGCAAGTGCAGGCGTCCGCCGTGGCCGCGCAGGAGGCGCGCCCGGTGCACAGTGCCACCGCCGAGGAGGCCGCCAGCATTCTGGCCGCCGCCAATACCGTGGTCATCGTTCCCGGCTACGGCATGGCTGTGGCGCAGGCTCAGCACAAGGTGCGCGAACTTTTCGACGTGCTTTCCAAACGCGGCATCGATGTCAAGTTCGGCATTCACCCCGTGGCCGGCCGCATGCCCGGCCACATGAACGTGCTGCTGGCGGAAGCCGATATTCCCTACGACCGCCTGCTGGACATGGACGCCATCAACCCGGATTTCCCGCAGACCGACGTGGTGCTGATCATCGGCGCGAACGACGTCACCAATCCCGCCGCGCGCACCGACCAGTCGAGCCCGATCTACGGCATGCCCATCCTGGACGTCGACAAGGCGCGAACGGCCATGGTGATCAAACGCAGCATGAACCCCGGCTTCGCGGGCATCGATAACCCACTTTACTACATGGATAAAACCCTGATGCTCTTCGGCGACGCCAAGGGTTTTGTGGGCGATATCGTGCGCGAACTCACCGGCGGCGGGCACTGATCCATTTTCGATTTGCGATTTTGGATTTTAGGTTAAGAACCTAGTGGTGAGGGGGTTGCTTCGTATTAATCAGATTGCTCTCGCGCCGCAATCTTGACACTCACATAGTCACATTGCGTACATAGTACGATATTAAACATGCCATCCAAGACGGAGATTAGGGACAAACTGTTGGCCGAGGGTTTCGTTAGTACCTTCGAGAAACTGGATGAGATGGCGGCTTACGAGGATTTGGATCCGATCGTCGGGCAGCTAGCGTTAGGCGCTCCGGATAAATATGACCGAAGGCGCTGGCGGCCCCTAAAGGCAAACACCGAGTTCTCATCGCTCGAGGCCATCTACGCCAAGCTGCCCGCTCGCTTCCCACCCCTTTTTGAACGTCTCGTCCTCTCTTACCGGTGGGCCGAAGTCGACCTTCAGTCTTACCGGCTACTGCCTAATCCGCCGGGCCCTGGCTTGGGCGGTCTGCTCCAACAAATATCGACGGCTCCCAAGCTGTGGAAATACCTCCGGGAGGCGGCATCACGGCCGGAGCCGGAGGCGGGGTCGGCGGGTCTGTGGGCGTGACGACTACGAATGTGACGCCAATCGCAAGCGTACCTTGCCATTAGAGGAGGGAGGAGGCCTTGGTTCCAAAAAAGGACAGGCTTTTGTGGCTCGCTGCCGTTGCGGTCTGCAGCGTGGGCTTGCTGGGCTGGTTCTGGGGCTATTATGAGATCTGGATCCAGTACTCCCAGCATCTTCCGCGTTCTCCTAATCCCGCGAGCGGCAACCTTTACGCTTTAAACATCCACGGAATCGTGGTTTACCAAACCCTGAAGCAACGGTCCTACCGTGAAAACTGGGAGTTCTGGTCCTACGCAGTCTGCTGCTGCGGGGCCGCACTAGGCGCAGTTTATCAGTGGAGATTGAGGAAGCGGGTAGCGCAGAGGTAAGCGCAGTTTGCTTTCCTCTGGAGTGCCAGGATAAGACTGGCTGATCTTGTGAACTGAAAGGAGTTCACCTTGTAGATTACCTGTTCGACAAGTAGCCCGGCAAGCGCGAGGGGGAGTAATCCGACTGGCGAAGCCTTGCAGGGGCGAACTCGTAAGCCGCAGCGCAAGCGAACTCGATTCGGCCCCGTTATGCAATGGAAGGTGGCCAGCCCGCCAGAGAGTGGTGAAGCCTGACATCGACGGGGAAGCAACGGGTGCGAGCAGTCGTCGGACCTTCCGGGGTGGTTGGAGGCGGCGTGCGAGGACAGATCAGCGGCTCTTCCTGTGCAAAAACCACAAATGCAAAGACCGACGTCAGACCACAGGTTTGAGCGTGATTGTCGGTAAGAGCCGCAGACCTCAAAACCGGAGGTCTGCGCTACGGATGCTACCTCCCGCCGTGGAAAATGCGTTTAAAATGAAACGGTGAAGAAATCCACGCCAAGGCTCTTTCTGTTGATGCTCGTGCTTATGGCAATGCTAGCCAGCCCTGCGGCGGCCAGCGACACGCCCCAAAATCTCAATGCTGTGGATCGCAAAGACCTGGTCAGCGCCGTAAAGCGTTTGGAAAGGAGACTGGGTTTCCGCCGGACGAAAAACTTCCGCAGGGAGACAGCGGAATCCGCCGTCGCTTATCGCTGCTACTACACCGGCAAGCTCGAACTTCCGGATTCCTACTCCGGGCTGCAACTGCTGGCGGGAACCAAGGCCGGCTGTCCCCTCGACACGCAAAAATACGATGTCTTCTTCTACCCCATGGACGCGAGCGGCAGCGGTAAGACGCCCGTCTCCGCTTCCTTGGCGCATGAGTCGGTGGAGCGCTTTCTGGTAGTCGTCCCACACGAGGATTTCCATGCCAATAAGGAGTTACGCAAGCTGCCGGAAACCTGGGGTGAAGCGTCTGCAACCCTGATTGGATTTCTCATGGCTGGCGAAGTGGCGCGGCAAAAGTTTGGCGAGAATTCGGAAGTCTATCAAAACCTTCAGCGCGAGCCGGAACTCTTCGCCCGCAAAGCTGAGATAGTGAATCGCTATCACGCCCAGTTGCGCCAGTTGTACGTTGCCGCACACGCCGGCCTGATTTCCGAGCGCGACGCGCTGGCGCAAAAGCAGCAGGCTTTCGAGGAACTCCATCAGGCGTGTACGGCCATCATACCCGCGCCGAAATCGTTCAACCGCTGTCCAGCCGCCAACAACAACGCTGGGCTGGCCTTTGACGAAACCTACACGAAGTATTATCCACTGATGTATCAACTTTATTTGACAGTAGGCCGAAAGCTCAAGCCGACTCTGGACGCCATCGAACGGGAAATTTTAAGAGCAGAGAAGGGTGCCGAATGATGAGTAGAGAGATGCATGAATACATCGCTAAAACTAAGAATTCTTCTTCCCTCGCCCCCTTGGGGGGAGAGGGGGAACCGCACGGCGGTGGGTGAGGGGTCAGTATCCAAATGGACGCCCTGTGTCAAGTTCGTATCATGCGCCGCGGTCTTGACCCCCTCACCCGGCCTGCCCCGGCTGGAGAGAGCGCCGGGTGCGGTCCCCCCTCTCCCCCAAAGGGGGCGAGGGAAGAAGAATCTTTCGCGTTGGTTGCTGCCTTTTGCTCGTCACTCATCATTCGTCACTCTTCACTGTCCTACAATCGACCGCATCAGGACTTCGAGCAATTCCTCCGGCGTGAGCGCCAAAGGATTCCCTTTCATGCTGCTCGCCTTGGCTGCTTCTGGGATTAGCGCCGCAACGTCTTGTTCCCCGATCCCGTAGGCTTTGAGGGGCGGGATTTCAAGATCTTGGCAAATCGCACGCGTCCAGGCAATTCCGTCCTCGGCCGTGGCGTCTGCCCGCCCCGTGAGCAGGCGCGCCACTTCCTGGTAACGGCGTAGCGCCTCGTTTTGGGGCGCGCGAGCACGCAGGGCACGGAGGTTAATCTCCATCCCATAGGGCAGGATGGCCGCGCAAATCGCTCCGTGCGGCGCGGGAAATTTTCCGCCGAGAGGAGCGGCAAATCCGTGCACAACTCCCAGGCCGGCGTTGGCGAGCGCCAATCCGCCGAACAGCGCAGCGAGCGACATATCGCGCCGCGCTTCTGGGTTCGTTCCTTCCTGAAACGCCCGGCGCAGCGAACGTGCCGCGAGCGGAATTCCCCGCACGCAGAATCCGTCAGTCACGGGGTTGGCACGGATGGAAACAAAGGCCTCAATCAACTGGGTCAATGCATCCAGTCCCGTACGTGCGGTTACCGCCGGGGGCAGGCCGAGAGTCAGTTCCGGGTCCACCACCGCGAGGCGCGGCAGAAGCAACGGGCTGCGCAGGCTGACCTTGACATGCCGCCCAGGTACGCCCAACACGGCATTGCGCGTGACCTCTGCCCCTGTACCCGCTGTCGTGGGCACCGCGATGAACGGGGCAGCAGGATTCTGAATAGGATTGCCCTTGCCCACCACCTCCAGGTAATCCATTAACTCACCGGGATTGGTGAGAAGCGCGGCAATGGCTTTTCCCGCGTCAATGACGCTGCCTCCGCCCATCGCGATGACCACGCTGCACTGTTCCCCGCGAGCCTGGTCGAGTCCCCGGGCAATCAAATCGACCGTGGGTTCCCGCTCGACGGCAAGGGTGATGCTCTGGGTGCCTCCGGCCTCGAGGTCCCCTCGCAGCCGGCTGGTTCGCTCCGGCGCGTGGCCAGTGACCACTAGCGCGCGGCAGCCCCAGGATTTTGCCGCGGGCGCCACTTGGTGGACGGCGCCTTCCCCGAAAATGATGCGCGTTGCCGTCGCGAATTCAAATTGCATCAGCCCTTCACCAACCTTCCTCGCCCGGAAACACATTCGAGTATTTCACACTGGAGCGAGGCTCAGCCACTAAGGACTCCACACGGTCGCGCCACACGGCGTAATGGGCGGTCGCCTTGTGCGCCACCGTCGCCTCCACGCTCCGATAGGCCTCAACCAGAATGAACCGCGTGGGATCGTCATTTTGTTGCACCACATCAAAGCGCGCAATGCCCGGTTCCCTGAGGCTCTGCCGCGCATTCTCCATCGTCGCTTCTTTAAAAGCATCAATGCAATCGAGTTTTACTCTCACATGCACTTGAACGATCAGCAAGATTGATCCTCCGTATGAGCTCTCGGAGCTCAGCCTGCAACGATCAGCCTGGGAGGTCGGAGAATTCCCTTGCCCCTCCGCCTATAAGGGCACCCGAAAGCAGGTGGAGATGGGCCAATATTCCTCCAAGAGGGCTGATCGCGGTCTGATCTAAGGAACGGGAGGCTTCCCTCCACGGCGGTTACGCCGCGGAAACATAGGACAAAAAGAGTGAGGCTACTTCGAGGGATTCGATACGATTGCAGTCGAACCTTTGCTGGGGGCCCCGCCGAAGTTCGTGGACTCCGCCGCCTGGATGAACGCGTCCGTGGCCTCACGAAACAGGTCCACTTCCCCCTTCGATATCTCGTAAAGCTGCTCGTAAAAACTGATCTTTGACGTTGCCATGCTTATCGACCTCTCATGGATAGTTTAACTCTCAAGGATCTGTCCAAGCAAGAGACAAAATGGGCTAAGCAAAAGCATTATCTCCTCCCTCTGATCCTCCGAGGACCCAAAAACCTCAGGTTTGCTAGAATCTACATTCACAACGCCCAGCCTCCTGCCACCGCCCTGGAATATGTTGAGCGAGACGAAACTCTTAAAACCCTTGCCCTCAAAATAGGTTGCCATCCCCGCAGTAATGTCATTTGGGAGCCCCCGGGGATATTTTATCTCTGTCGTATCACCGATGAACTGATTTTGGCAGGTTACAAACGCCTTGGGCGCCCCGGGCAGGGTGAGCTTCGCGTTCTGGAGGTCATTCCTATCTTCCACGGGCAGGAGGAAGTCCTCCACCTCGGTGTCTTCAGCATAGGCGCGAAGCGCCAGGAAATGTGAATACCTCTTCGCGTCGCCGAAGCTAAACCGCACTTTGCTCCATTCACTTGGGTTCAGCTCATCTCTTGGAATCGCCACCATATAGTTCGCATTCACTTTCACATTCGTGCCTTTCTCTTGGTAAGCAATCACAACTGCCTTAATTGAGCGCAAAATTTGTCGTGCCACGCTGTCTCTCCCAACCGTGCTGGGATTAGCCTTGTACCCCTCAACCGCGGCAATAGAATTAGCGACTTGCTCGATGTAAGCCTGGACATACGCCTTGTAGGTTTGCATTTGAAGTTCGCGCGCTTTCAGAAGGTCATTACGCATCCCCTCGATGGCAGCCTCGTAGCGAGTTCGGTAGTACGAATATCCATACCAGAAGTAGTCGAAGACGGGGCTGAACGGTGCAGGCGGTAGACTTTCTTTCGCGAAAATGCGCCTATACGAGAATTCGATCCAAATAACCGCACCCGTCCCGATGACGATCAGACAGGCCGCGATGAGAACGCCGAGAAAATAAAGCAGAAGAAGCCTTCCCTTGTCCGGGTTTGGCAAGGCAACCCTTAGATCGCCAAAGAAAGTGAATGCTGCGCCCCCAATCACCCACTTGAAATTCTTCCACCTCGGGGAGTCTTTGATGTGGACTTCCTTAACGGACGCATGCCACCCTTGGAGGCCGTAAAATACCCCGATCACCAAGCCCAGCAAAAAGAAGATGATGTCCGCTTGGTGTTCGAAGAGGGCTTGCAGAATTGTGCTCATCACTTTCTCCAGCCACTTTGTGGATAAAAGACTCGGCGTCGTTTGCCTGGGTGCCAAGAGTCTTACTTAAACAATCGCGAAGCTAGCCACCCGCCGCCAATGACGTGGCTCGCGGTGCGTACGGTAGAGATGCAGGCTTCGAACCTTGAACTGAACGTCGAGCCTGGACCCCATCTGCGCAATCGCTTCCTCTTTTAAGCTTTGTGGGAAATCTCCGTACAAGAGGCTTAGGTGGGGCATAAAGACAGGCTCGCACCGAAGGCCAAATGCCTGGTGGGCGGCATGATGCGCTTTTCGCAGCGGCTCCGCAAGCGCCACATGAACAAAAAGGCAGCGAAAGTATTCGTCAAGGAAATCGGTCTTTTCCAGGCGGATGACAAAGGGCCGGAGGGCGGCGGAGACGCACGCGGACTTGCGAAGCAATTCCTGGAGCGGACCCACAAGACCACCCAGCAGCGTAACGTGCGGGGAAAATTCCGGTGCGCCATACCGGGCACTCAATCGGTGGACTATGCCCGACAGGCGATCAGACACATCTCCTGTCGGCATGAACCACAAAGAGTATCTTTCCCCGGCAGGCGATTGGCTCACAGGCTTGCCTAAATCCGCGCACGGCATGAAGGGTAAAGGATAAACGCGCGCCGCCGCACTCTAACCCTTCATCCTTCACCCTTCACGCGATGCGTTGGCGCTCAGGTAGTGTCTCGTTTTGCTGTAGCGGCGGTCTCTGACCGCCGGAATCTATTGAATCGAAAGCCGGCGGTCAGAGACCGCCGCTACAACAGACCAAACTGAGACACCACCGAGCGTAGCGAAGGATGTCCCTCTGAGCAATTTCATGGCAATGCGAGGTTCTTCGTCGCCGCTGCTCCTCAGAATGACAGTGCTTTCGAGTTTCTCCGCAGCCTGTTGAGCCCCGCCGTTGCAAAGCCTTCCTTCAGGATATGGATGTCGGGGTTGCGCGGGCGCGGATCACATCCGCGGCTTCAGCAGTGCCTGATAGACCATAGGTTGGCTCAACGCCTCCACATTGGGCTCCCCAGGGCCGATCCTTCGCTGGGTCATGCCAACAAAAATCAGGTCATTGGTGGGATCAACCCAGAACCAAGTGTCCGCCGCTCCCAACCAGAAGAAAGTGCCTTTGCCCACGACCTCGTCGGATTCCAGGGGATCCGTATAGACCGCACAATCGTAGCCCCACCCCATGCCGGGCCGGATGGTTGCCGGACCAATCGAGAACTCGCCCGTCATAAGGCTGGGGGCGAGATGGTTTGTGGTCATGAGTTGCACTGTG
>JBEKQO010000318.1:0-8180 GCA_049519635.1 Terriglobia bacterium
CCAAAGGGGCGAGGGCAATAAAATCCATCCTCCCCTCGGTGGCCGTGGCGACCGAGGGGCCCGGGGGTGAGGGGGTCCTTGCAACAGGCCATTGTCAAATCTTATCCGGGACACCACACTAGTTGCCGCTTGACAAAACGAGGCAAGAAGTATAAGCTACAAGTGCGATGAAGGTTTGGCGCCGATTTACCCGCCACGAAAGTCTCCCACCTTAGACACGCGCACCCGGAAAATCACAAAAATAAAAAAATTTCTACATTCAAAGCCGGAAGGTCATTGAAAACAAAGGGGCCGATTCGATCCCTCTGGATGGGTCGATGAAAATAAAGGAGTTACGCGATTAACGTATATACCAATGAAAATAGACAAGTTGTGGAAATTTTCGTGGTTCCACCTCATCCGGATCTGGATATGTACCTGATAAACAAACCACTTGGACATAAAACCGGATGAATTTATGAAAGGAAAGGAGATAGACGTTGTACCCACGACCAAAAACGCTGGAAGTTAGTCAGTAGGGCCGTTTGGAACGGATTCAGGGGGTGGGTTTAGCCCGAATTTCTCACCCCGCCCTTCCAGCATCGTCCGAACGTAGTGAGAAGTCCGGGTTAGTCGCATGGGCGAGGGTTTAGACTCGATACTCGTGTGTAACAACGACTGGTAAGGGCCAAGCTTCGCTTCAAACAAGGGCGCGCATGGAGGATTTACCAGGGAGGCTAAACATGAGAACCAAGCAAGGGAGTCATTATTCTCGGCGGACTTTCCTGAGAGCGGTTGGAAGCACCGTTCCCACCATCCAGTTGGTGAGCCGCGCGGCGGCCGCGCAGGGTGGCGGCGGAGCCAGCTCGCGGTCGGTATCGCACCAAGCCTTTAACTCGGGGAAATTCACACCCCTCGACTTGACCCCATTCTTCAACTGTTCACCAGCGGACTTCGGGCTGCGTGAACAAGCCAAATCATTGAATGGCTACGCTGGTCGGCCGGGGCTGATTCGCACCCCCGCGGGGCGACAGGCTCTGCGGGGAATTCCTTTTTATCTCAGTTCCGGCGGGTGGGACCAAAAAGGTTGGGCGGTCCTGAGCCTGCAGAGCAAACCCTGGACAACGCGCACGCTCGAGATCCCCTTGAACCACAACGCCAGCTTTGTCTGCCTGGCGGCATTCTGCGACTGGGACCCGAATGAGCATCCAGGGCTTGGCCAGGACGTGGTAGAAAAAATGGGCGAGCATCTTGCTGAGGCCAGCCTGGCGTACAACGACGGATCCGAGCACGTCTTCCCAGTTCGCCGACGCTTCGAAGTGAACTCACCTTCCATTTTATGGGGCCACCTGTGTTATGCGGCGCTCCCCCACCTTCAGGACACGCCGAGGAAGCTGACCGATCCGCTGAGTGACGGCACCCTTTGGGGATACCTCCAGTATGGTTTGCAGGACGGCCGGTTTCCCCTTCACCTGAAAAATGGCCGCCTACCCGCCTTCCTCTGGGTGTGGGCAGCAGAGAATCCTGATCCCTTGCGTCCGCTGAAGGCGCTGCGCCTGGTTGCGGCAAACGACGACCCGCTGGTGGTTTGCGGACTGACCCTCTATCACGGGCGGGAGAACCCGCTGCGCGTAGACCCTCTCAGGGTTTACCGCCTCACCCTTCCGGAAGCTGCCGGCGAAGCTGAAGATCGATGGGAGCTGGACGTGGACCTCGGGGTTATTGCGCGAACCTATGCTCTCAACGAATTCAATCCCGATGCGTGGCTGACGGCGCCGGGCAAGGGTTTGGGCGAACGCAACGATCCCCTTCGGGGCGCGCGATATCTCTACGCTGACGTGACTGCCAATCCTGATGCCACGCTCCGGTTGCGCGACAAGAAGACAGAAATGAAGTATGAATTTGATCTTGCCCAGACTGTCATGGGCAAGGAACTCGAGGCCAAGCCGGCAGGCGCTCGAGTGGAAATCATGGAGAGAGACCACACTTGGGTGCGCGGCCAAGTGGTCGACGCTGCCAACGGGCGGCCCACGCCGGTTCGTCTGGCGTTGCGTTCGAAGGAGGGAAGATACATCCCGCCTTATGGCCATCGCCAGGAGATCAATGACGGCTGGTTCCAGGATTACGGCGCAGATATCAAACTGATGGATACGTCCTTCGCCTATATTGATGGCGCGTTCCAGGTTGAGCTTCCCGTCGGCGATGTCTACGTGGAAATCACAAAGGGCTTCGAATACGAACCCGTCCGCAAGAAACTGACTATCGATCCCACTCAGCGCGAATTGAAGCTGGAGATTTCCCGCTTTACCGATAATCGGTCCCAGGGTTGGGTGACGGCCGACACCCACGTGCATTTTCTATCCCCCTCCACAGCTATTCTGGAGGGACAAGCGGAAGGGTTGAACCTGATCAACCTGCTGGCAGCCCAGTGGGGGGACCTGTTTACGAACGTCGGCGACATACCGCACGGACCGCTGATCTCCCGTGATGGCGAAACCATGGTGCAAGTGGGAACCGAAAACCGCCAGCACGTTCTCGGCCACCTGGGTCTGCTTGGCGCTCGCGGCGAGCCCGTGTATCCCCTGTCCGCGGCCGGACCGCAGGAAAGTTATCTGGGCGATGCGCTCTGGAACAGCTTGGCGGACTGGGCCGATGATTGCCGCGAGCGTGACGGGCTGGTGATCACCGCACATTTCCCCTACCCAGCAGGGGAAGTGGGAGCGGACATTGTATTGGGCAAGACGGATGCCTTGGAGCTTTACCCGGACTTTGGGGAAGAGTTCAACAATCTGCGCTTCTTGTATTGGTACCGTGTCTTGAATTGTGGTTATCGGCTACCGGTTGTCGCCGGAACCGATAAGATGGCGGCCTTGATGCCAGTGGGAGCCAGCCGTACCTACGCTCACTTGGGTCAGCAGGAATTCACTTTCGACAACTGGGCCAAGGCCATCCGCGGCGGTAACACCTTCATGACTTCCGGCCCGTTGCTCTTCTTCCACGCTGACGGCCACGTACCGGGCGAAGCGATCACCCTGGGCACGGGAGGTGGCACGGTGGAAGTCCGCGCGGAAGCAAGATGCTTCGTTCCCATTCACCGCCTTGAGATCGTGCAAAACGGGCGGGTGGTTGCCTCGCAGGATGAGCGCGATGGAGTGCGAGAAATGACGCTGAGAGAGAAGGTTCAACTTACCGGGCCGGGGTGGCTTGCGGCGCGGTGTTTCTCCAGGGTCGGGCTGACCACTGCCTGGGGTTTTAAAGTCCTGGCCCACACTTCACCTGTTTACTTGCAAATGCCCGGACAGGATCTATTCTCCGAGCCGGGTGCAGCGTTTTTAATGACGCTGATTGAGGGTGCGCAGACTTGGGTGGAGACGCTCGCCACGCGGCCGGACGTGGAGCGCCTCAATCGGGTCCGCAAAATGCTCAGCGATGCGCGGGATCGGCTGCACCAGCGCATGCACCAACACGGCATCCAACACTGAGAGACGATCATTAGACGAACGGTCAGGGAAGTTGGAGCAAACCCGGCGCCCAACCTTATAAAGACCGCGCCCACGCTGACGATTATTGGCGAGGGTTTGCGTCACATTCTGGAGGGGGATGATCGGGGGACGATGGTAACCCTGCCACTGCTAACAAGGAAGGTCGTTCAGGAGTGCCGCGGAGCGAGTCGCTTCGCGCGTAGATCTGCGCTTGGCTTGGCACCGCCTTGCTATCCAATCGGGGCCACCGTCTCAAAATGCACGTCTCTCTCCGGATCTTTGGCCTATGCGCTCGAATCGCGGGGGGCTTCCGGCTGCGGCTCACTTGACAGAAGCGCGACCGCAATTAACGCGCAGAGAACTCCCGCTCCCTGGAGCAGAGTCATGGATTCGCGCAAAATGAACGGAACCAGCAGAACCACAACCAGCGGATACAAGGCCGTGAGCGGGCAAATGATGGAAGCCTTCCCTCCGCTTTTCATCGCTGCAAACAGAGCCCATGCCCCCAGCGCATTCAATACCCCGCTCAGCAGCGCCCAGGTGAGGTTCCATCCGGAGTAATGCAAGACGGCTTTGCCTGGATAAAACAGCGGCGCTAGCAAGAGAAATCCGACGACCAGCCAAATCAGGGATGATTCCGCAGAGATGTAATTCGTCGAGAGCTTCTGGAGTAACCCCACGATTCCCCAAGAAACCAGCGTGATCACCGCAAACCAGAACCACGGAGCGACATGCAACACTTGAAAACTCCTTAGAGCGAGAAGAGCACAATGGCGGCGCCAGCGAAAGCGAGCCCGAGGGCCTGAGTGGCAGATAGCCGCTCCCGCAGAATCAACACGGCAAGCACGACCGTTATCATCGGATAAAGCGAAGTCGCAACCGTAATCAGCGAGGTGTTGCCGTTGGTGTGATAAGCGGCAAAAAGCGCCAGGCCGCCAACACCGGAAAGAATCCCATTGAGGACGGCAAAGGAAATCCCCTTCTTGCTTTTCTCCAGCTTGAACCGGCGCAAAATGAGCAGCGCAATGCCCACGGGCAATGCGCCCACGGTGAAGAGAAACTGCATGGTTTCGGGAGGAATTTCCCGGGAGCCGAGTTTTGAAAGCAGCGCCCACAGTCCCCAACAGAGCACGCACAAGATGGAATACCAGAACCAACGTGTCTTTAGAGTCTCAAGCAAGACCATTCAGGGAAATCTCCTCATCATGATGGGACGTTGAAAGCCCAGACTCTTCCGCGTAATGCCGTCTCGTGACCGGAGAGACCATCAGATCCAAATCGCTCGTGAATCATTCCTGCGCCGGCGTAATCACTATGTTCCGGAAAGCCACCCGTCCCTCCTCACTACCCTGAAGGTAGATGGGCCCAGGCAACTCTTCGTGGCTGTCGAGCGCGCCTCCCGTGATTCCTGGGATCTCCTGGTGATCGATGACGGTTTGGCCGTCCTGCACAATGGTAACGGTCCGTCCGAGAAAGGTGATATCGAAGGTCCGCCATTCTCCGGGCTTGCGGGGGAGTTCCGGCGAGGGGGCAAGGAATCCGTACACCCCGCCCGTATGATGGCTGGTGGGTTCCTGCACGGAGTCGGTTTCGATCTGCACCTCATAGCGGCCTCGCAGATACACGCCACTATTGGCCTGGGGGCCGCAGTTAAACTCCAGGTGCAATTTGAAATCCTCAAACTTGGAAGTGGTGATGATATCGCCGCCCTTTCCGGTGCCAACCAGAGTGCCGTCTTCCACCTTCCAATTGCCTGCCCGGCTTGGATCACCAAACCTCCAGCCGGAGAAATCCTTGCCGTTGAATAAGGTGATAGGCTTGCCCCATTTCACGGTACCTGTGCGCTTCAGGGATGGCGCTCTCCTGCCAATCCACTGCCAGGAAGTTCCACTGGGGGTAGTCGTTGTGCCCACAAGCCGGCCACCCACCAGCTTCCCCTTAAACTGCGTGTCTTCGGCAAAGCCTTCAACCCCTTTCGGCGAGAGGAATTGGATCTCCCCTTCTTTCCATTCGACCTGCGGCAGTGGTTCCGCGTGATCCGAGGTCCCGACCATCAGGATTTTCGGTTGGCCCCGCTCCTCCGAAATCTCGATCCAGGAAGGAAGTTCCTGTTTGGGAGTTTTCACGGTCAGGTCCCACCGGCCCAGAAGAGGCTTGAGGGAGGACTGCGCGCAGAGGTTGGAGACGGGGAGCAAAACCACCAGCAAGGAAAGCATCAGGCCATTTCTTTTGATCAGGGCATCGCCAACTCGGCAGTAAACATCCGGACTGAACTTTATCCGAAGCATAATTTCCTCCTCGATCCAGAAAAAAATAGGATTGCCATGATTAACGGCTAAAGGTTGCCTCGTCTAGGGTTACCTGCGGGGTATAGCGGAAGGATCCCACTGTTATCCCCTTTAGCTGGGCTAGCCGAAGCGCAGCCACTTGCACCGGCACGATCTCAAACAACGGAGAAAGCATCTCCGGTACGGACGGCGTGGCGCTCCATTCCAACCCGGCGCCGTCCGCATTCTGCGGTCCAATTACGCGGACGCGTCCCCCGAAGCGAGTGAGGTTCTGTGCCAGTGCCACATTCAGAGCACAGGTGCACCCTCTCGGGGCAAAAATCAGCCCCCTGAACCCCTGATCAACAAGTTCCACCGGGCCGTGGCGAAAGGAAGCCGCCGGCATACCGATTGCTGGCGCCTTCGCTGTTTCGTTAAATAGCAGCGCTCCTTCCAATGCTGACCCATAGGATGGTCCGCGCCCCAGCAGATATACGAGGGCGCTGCCCTCCAGAAACGGATCCCAGCCGCGAAGTTCATCGAGGTTGACCGCAATTAAGCGTGAGAGTGCCGGCAGAAGAGCTTCGACCTCCTCCTGAGTAGCTCGCAGTTCGTCCACCGTGGCCATACCGAGCAAATACAGGGTCAGCAGTGTTCCCGTGTAGCTCTGGATGGCTACCATTTCGTCGGGCAGGCTGCCGACATTGATGCTGAGATCAGCCTCCCGGGCGAGCGTGCCGGCGGCCTCGTTGGTCACGCCTATTATGGGCATGCGCCCCTTAAGAGTTGGAAGCAGCTTAGCGATTTCCACCGAATCGCCGGATCGTGACACCACGATGACCACGGCATCTCGATAAGCGTTGCACCGATAGTGCAGGAATTCAGCAGCCTCAACGGTTACAGCGTCGATACCGTGCGAGCAAAGGAGATACTCCAACGGAATGGACGCAAACATCGAAGCGCCGATGCCGGTAATGACCACCCTTTTTGCAGTGCGAAGCTGAGAAGCCGCATGCAGCAGCTTATCGCGTCCCATTCCGCAGTGTTGTTGCAGTACGCGGGCCAGCGAGGCTGGCTGGGCCTGAATATTTTCGGCAAGTCGCGGCAGCTTCAGTTGCATAAATCCAACCTGATATCTTCCCTTTTAATCATGAGATCAAGCTCGGAAGGCTCCGCCCCTTCGATGGTCGTCATGAAATTGGACATAAAGCCAGATGCGCTGGGTTCACGCCACAAGGCCTGAATCATTGGTACCTGCATAGCCAGGCCTGGGCCGCCCCGGCAAGTCCCAAGTCGGCGCCCAGCGATGCGAGGGTAATCTGGGTCTTCGCGTCAGGAACCTGAGTGCACACCTCCCGGATCACTTCCTGCGCTCGATGGAGAAAGAGGTGGCTGCTCTTCATCAAACCGCCTCCCAAGGCAATGGTTTCGGGAGCGAACAGCGTGATGAGGTTGGCCAAGCCCAGCCCAAGGTAATACCCCTCCCTTTCCACCGAGCGCCGCGCCAGTGGGTTGCCTTGCTCGGCGAGCGCGCAGATCTGCGCTGCCGAGACCTCTGGGGCAGCGGGCTGCTGCCCTTGCACCCAGGAAGCCATGGCACAGCCGCTCGCCAGGCTTTCCCAGCAGCCGCGGGCTTGACAATAGCACAGAGGACCCGACGCATCGATCACCTGATGACCGAGCTCCGGATGGGCGTTGTGAGCCCCGCGGTACAGCTCGCCTGAGAGTATGATTCCTCCGCCGATCCCGGTACTCACCGTGATGTAGATGAAGTGCTTGCTGCCTTTCGCTGCGCCCCAATTCGCCTCCGCCAGGGCGGCAGCATCGGCATCGTTCTCTACCGCGACACGGACACCGAATTCGGGTTCAAACTCTGCAACCAGATTGCACCCTTGCCATCCGGGCAATGTCCCCACGTCACCCACGATTCCGGTGTACGGATCGAGAGGTCCCGGGCAAGCAATACCGATGCCTTCAAATTCCGCGCCCGCGCGGGCAGCAGCTTCGCGCAGCATGCCTTTGGTCCGCTGCATCGCAAGTTCAAATCCTTCTTCCGGTGCTGTGGCGCACTCGAGGCGAGTGCTAATCACGCCCTTTTTGGTAACCGCGCCAACGGCAATCTTCGTGCCGCCGATGTCCACCGCGCCGATCATCTTCTCTTCACGCAATATACCCCCCAATGTGCGGGTGTAGAGCGGACCTGCTTTATAGGTCCACGGCTCGTTTCCTACGGGCAAGGAAAAGCCGAGGACCTACAAAACAGGTCCGCGCTACACTTACTATTAACCGCTTATCCCTTTTCCACCACTTGCTCTCGGTCCGCGTCGAAATAATATACCTTGCCATTCCGGTAAGAGCGTACGGAAAGATCTGACGTAACTGAGACCTTATAACCCATGTCCGCATGGCAGTTCGGCTGGTGCCGCGACCGCACACAGTCCAGGAAGTTGTC
>JBEKQO010000319.1:0-8115 GCA_049519635.1 Terriglobia bacterium
TTCCGGTTCGCGAGGTTTATCTGACCTCCGGGCGGAGCCGGCGCCTCAAGCTGGGTGCTCAGGTCGTTGAGCTTCGACACGTTCCAGCCTGGCAATTGGTCCTACCTGGAAGCCCCGCAGGCGCGGCAATTCGAGCGCTCGCATGGCTAGGACCGAAGCGGGCGAGCGAAGCCCTCCGAACACTTCAGCGAAAGTTGTCACCATCGGAGTTGCGAGCAGTCGTCGGCGCCCGCGGAAGGCTTCCGACATGGATGGCCCAGGAGGTTAGCGCGCTGGCAAACAATGGCTGATTTCTTCCTCCAATTGCCTCCGGATGAACGCCGCGAGGCCCTTGGCGTGGCTGCTGCATTATCCGGCCGACCAATGCACTTGCTGGACAAGGACGTTTGGGTGGTCTGGGTTCTTGAAGTTCTCTTCCAAGCGCCATTCGCCACTCACCTTGTATTCAAGGGCGGATCGTCGCTCTCCAAGGCGTACCAGATCATCCGGCGATTCTCGGAGGATGTGGATCTGACCTACGATATCCGGGTGCTCGCGCCGGATTTGGTTGGTGGCGACGCCGAACCGCTGCCCTTAAACCGCAGCCAGGAGAAGCGCTGGACGAAAGAGATCCGTACGCGTCTGCCGCTGTGGATTAGCGATCAGGTCGTGCCCCTGATCAGCCGCGCGTTATCAGGGCAGAGGCTGGCAGCCAGACTTTCGACAGAAGGCGAAAAAGTATTCGTCGAGTATGAGCCGGTTGCGAAGGGATCAGGGTACACGCGCCCAACTGTGATGCTCGAATTCGGCGCCCGCTCGACCGGCGAGCCGTGCGAGATTCGCCCTATACGCTGCGATGCCGCGCAGCACTTGCCGGGAGTCGTGTTTCCGGCAGCGAATCCGCGCGTCATGCGTCCGGAACGAACTTTTTGGGAGAAAGCCACAGCAATTCATGTGTTTTGCGCGCAAGGGGAATTCCGCGGTGGGAATCGCTTCGCGCGCCACTGGCATGACATTACCCGGCTCGACAGAGCAGGAATCGTGAAAACTGCAATAGCCGATCGTGCGCTGTCGCTGGCCGTGGCCCGCCATAAGGCGATCTTTTTCGCTGAGAAGGACTCCGATGGTGCTGCCATAGACTACCAAGCGGCAGTCACCGGAGCGCTTCAGCTTGTCCCTCATGACAAAGCGCTGGAAAGCTTATCGCTCGACTACGCCCAGATGGTAGAAGATGGCCTATTGTTAGATGACGCCGAACCGTTCGGTGAGCTTCTGGATCACTGCCGCGAATTGCAGGAGCGAGCAAATCGAATGAACTGACATCCCGCGGCTGCAACCTTTGACTGGCAATCCCAGCGGGCGACCGGCTCTTTCCAGGAAGAGATCGCAACGTTTGATGCAGCGATGCAGCTAGTGAGATTCGAAGAACTTTGTTCCGTCCAATGGTGGCAACCGCGGTCGGTCGAACGTGCCGCTGAGCTTGATTAAGATCGATTCGTCCACGATGCTGCGATGCGTAGACATCGTTGCCGGCGCCAGGCTCTACTTTCCTGTTAGTCGTTGCTTTTTAAGTCGAGCAGCCGAGACCTGACGGTGGCAATCAGGCCATCGCAGAGACGTTCCGGATCTTTCTCGCCGAGATCTCTGAGAACGTTCTGCACCAGTGGCATGGTCAGGAACCGGCCATCCCTCGACCAGAGATTCTCGTTGGCCATCTTGTCACTGGCGTCAGCCATCAGCCGCGGTGTGGGCTCGTTGTGGGCGACATCATTGCGCAGCTCCCGCACCTTCGATACGGCCTTACCGAGTTTCTCAAGCCCGTCGTTTTTCAGATAGTGCTTCGCGAGCCGAATCCCGCATATGTCGTCGTCGATAATGCGATACCAAGTTTCGCCGTTCTCAGTCTTACGTTCGAACGGACGTTTTCGGTTCTCTTCCTCGTTTTTGAGACTGTCTGAGCGGATTAGACATTCGGGTGGAGCAGGGTTCACTGCATACCGGCGTTTTTCCGTCGGATGAGAAATGACATGTTCGTTGAGGCGGTCCCAAAGCGCCGATTCAAAGAAAGCAACAGTGCCATGCACGGCGCGCGGAATATCTTTCGATCTCAGCGCAAGTTCAACCCGGATCGCGGCGCGGACGGCCATCCTCTTGTGCTCAAGCACAGGAATATCGCAGTCGCTCGGAATCGGCAGCGACGCGGCAAAACAGGATAACCATTCTATAGTCTGTGTCCAGCGGTGCTCAAGTTCGTCGCCATCGAGGTGGCGCACGGAACCCCAGGCCCCGAAGAGGTTGCCGCGCTCGATCAGATCGAGAGCGTGACGTCGAGCGCGGAATGATTCCGGAGGTTCAGGAACCGACCGCCGAGGTATCGCCTGGTCTCGCGTCGGCGGATCTGCCAGCGTTCCATCTGAAACCTCCAGGAGTTCAACCGGGATCGCGCTTCCTGCGTGGAGTTGAATCACCTCCTCAACAAGCGCGGTGATTGCAGGCATTCCGCCGGTCGCGGCGACCACAATCCGCTGGGGAACGCAGTGTCGAATTACTTTGCGGACAGCCTCTTCAATTCGGACGACCACTTGTCGTCGAATCACGGCATCATGCGGATCGCTTTGGTCCTCTAGCTTTTCGTTCCCCTCAAGAAAAGTCTTTCTCCAGACTGGGATGCCCAATCCGTCACTCACCCGCTTCGCCAGAATCATTCCGGCAAGCCTGGGGTCTCCCCTGGTACTGCGCCGGGTGTCAAGAATCAGAACATGGGTAAGCGCGAACCCGCGCTCGGAGACCCATTCAAGTACGGCGTCGAGCTTCGGAGTGCAGATCTGAAATGACGCCACCGGAAGCTCTGAGACCGGAGTGTCATCCTTGGCGAACGGCGCATTGCCAAGGCTCCAGTCAGTTTCCCGGCGTTCCAATTCGTCGTGGAGGGCAGCGCAGATTTTCTTATCGAACTCGCGGCGGCTATGACCAGTTATAAGCTGGACGTCGGTCTGGCCGGTTGTGATGATCAACAGAACGTTCATTCAGTTTTGCCGCTCGTACCGCCGCAGGCGTGTGTGATCGGCACGAAGTTTCGCGTGGAACGTATAGATCTGACCGCCTTCTGACGGGTAATCGCCGGCGTCCGGGTTCTTATGGCGATGCACATCAAGCCATTTTTCGAGCATCTCCGTGCGCTGAAAATGCCGCTGGAACCAACCGTCCAGATCGGGCTCGCGATCAAGCTTGGGGCCATTCTCCGTGCTGCTGAGTAGATGCAGCTCCAATGCCTGAATCCGAACCGTTCCCCACCCTAGCGGGCGGGCATAACCGAGCTTCGAACAATAACCATTGGAATGCTTTCCGCCGACAACCTTATGGAACTGATCGGGGCAGAACGCCAGCAGCGTCGCCGCCAGTTCGTGTGGGTCGAGATCGCGAAATCGCAAAGTGAAGCGGAAACGACGCCCGGGCTTGGACGCTTCCAGCACAAGAGTGCTTCGGTCGTTGAGGCGGTTCGATTCCGAATCGTCCTTCCACGGAGTAGCTGTGTAAGCCTCATCGCGGTCGAGGTAGAATTTGCGGCCGCTCAATTGGCCCGGTTCATCATAGCCAGCGGCATCGCCATAGGTAACGAGGCACGCCCGGTCCGACGGCCTGGATTTTGGATGGTATGGCTGCTTCAAGTAGAACTCAACCGCGCTCGGACGGGGCATTCCGAGCTCCTTGAGGAATGTTGGCGGAAGAAATCGTTCCTCGTCCCTCGCATTGCTTGGCAATGCTTCCAGAGCCGCGTTGATGGAAATACGGCCCATCAGTTGAGAGTAGTTTCCGCCGCCAATGCCCGCGCTTCCTTCGTTATCGCCGGTATAGCCGAACAATGTTCGAACCGCGGATAGTTGCACGGGCATTTCGCCTTTTTCCTGCGCGAGAGGAAAGAGCCCTTCGCGCTCGACCGTCCCGCCCTTGCGTCGAATCGTATCCTGGTACGCCCACCGGTAATAATAGTGCCAGCCAATCGACACGATCTGTTTGTCCCATTCGACCCAGGTGAGATCGCCGGGCGAGAAAACGACGGTACCGGCTGCTTCTAGAATCCGCTGTCGCGCTTCATTGCCGGTTACCATGTTGGGGATGTCCGGGTGCCGTTCGCTGAAGTGACCGTGGGCGAGGTCAGTAAGGTGACGTAGCGTGTTCAGGTATCCTTCCTGCACAATTTGCCGAACCGCTACTCTCTCGATCGTTTTATCCGTCAGTCCTGCGAGCCGCGAATGAAGCTTCCTCCTGGAGTTGAGGTTCTCTCCGGCGCCAAGCCCGCCGTGGTAGGCCGCGCCGCCTGAGTTTGCAGGATCGAAGCGATAGCATTCGTTGCTCAACTGGTGTTTCTTGTCATACTTCAGGTTCGCGGGCAGCAATTCCAAAGCACTGGGAACACGTACGCTCACCCCTTTGCAGAGTTCACGCATTTCAACCCCGTCCGCAAACACGCGCGCCAAGCGAGGAACCAATTGTGGGTTCGGCTCGTTAGGGTAGAGGCTGTTTGGCCGGTACGAGTACGACCGCTCAGCTACTCGTTCCATTGGCGCGCCAAGCAATGCGCCGAGTTCGTGACGCAACATCCCCTTGAGAGAGTCGCCCGGAACGATCACTGGCCTGTCACCCCATGGAGCACGAAGGGAACAAAGAATCGATTTTGACTCAATGGTGCGACCTACACCGGGAATGCTGACGTTGACCACCCCATCTGCCGTAGCTCTGGTGAAACGAATCGGCCAGAGACTACCAGCATCGTCGTTATCCACAATCTTTTGCCGCTCCCATCCGACCAGCAAAGGCGTTAGGTTCTCCATTTCAAAGCGAATTTCACCTGAAAGGCGGCCGGCGGTGCTCGTTCCGTCATGCCATACCGGCTCCGCGGTGGAGAAGACGTCCGGGAGCGGAACAAAGCCGTATGGTTTCTTTCGCAGGCTGGGTCCGCACGCTTGCTGAGCCGCGCTTACCGGTCGACCTGACTGTTCTTTTGGGAGGCCCAGCTGCCGGGGTTGCGGGCCCGAAGTAACCGCTGTCTCCAAGTCAGTCGAGCCCGGGACCTCTTCAAGCCCCATGGCGGTTAACGCCGTGCGGACGCGTTCAATTCGTTCCAGCGAGTTCGCGCAGACGATAAACTCGCTGCCCTTAGCGCCGGTTTCCGGAACGTCGCGCACATCGAGATCGGTGCCAATTTGAGACTTGATCTTCCCCCAAGTCGACTTCTTTCCGTCCCTGAGGCGTACTCGGATTCTAAGTGCTCCGGCCATCATTTCTCTCCCTTGTTCAAGGTAAAGCCGACGGGCGTAACTCCTGAACGCCACTCACGCACGATCAGGCGACCTTCCGGCAACGGCAGATCGCCGAAACGCTTGGTGGTGCGACCGAGCAGCTTCACAGGGATCATGGATACATCTACCGATTCCCCGGCTGCTTGTGAGCCGATCTCCCGGATACGTACCCAGCGGACGCCGCTCGCGGTCCGTGCTACGCGCCATGATCCCCGCTCGTAGAAAAACGCTGCCTCGTCCACACGGAGCGTATTATTGTCCGGCCATTTCCATCCAAAGATCTCGGGTGGAGTGGTCACCGAGAAATCGATGGTAGGTTCGCACCACCAGGCGACGAGTTCTCCCGTGCCATCGGCTATCATCCGCCTCGCTTCGGATGCCGCCCGGCCCAACGCGAGGTCGGCAATGGAAAGCGTCCCATGCTCGACATTGATCAAGGTTGTTTCCTGAGATGACTCCTCGATCTCAGCTTCCGCCGGCTTCATTTGGCTTGCGAACACGAAGGAACCCGTCGTGGTTTTTCCAGTGTCAACCTGAGCTGGCGGCGACCAGTTTCGGGCTTTCGCTACATCGTCGGTTTTCCACTTGCCAGCCGTCCATCGACCCCACCCCGCCCCTCGCGTCTTGTGACCGCCGACAGGGAGGTGGCATAACGCCCCAAGCGCTATCAGCCTGTCAATGTCATTGATCAGAGGGCCCACGACGACCTCGTCAGCACCTTCAACGACAATGCGCACCGGAAAGGTTCCTTTCAAGACCCGGACGGCATCGCGCTTGGCACTACCATAGGAACCTGCTGAGAACTCGTCCTCAGCATGCATGTGCAGCCTGGCGGCCACCCAATCGTCAACCGCCCGCGCGTCGCAAATCAAGACTCGGCTGGAGCGCTTGACTGTGCCGAAGATCTCGCCGGCCGGGTCGTTCTCGCCCAAGTCGCCTTGCACATCATGTGGATCGGTGATCGATTTGCCCTGCGCTCGGGCCGCCCGCGAAAAGGTGTGCCGCAGAGGTCCCCTGACACTCGCACCGGGCAGAAGCGGACAGTTCTGCTCCATAAGGATGGCGCGGTCGGTCGGCAATTCGACATTCGGGGGCGGAGCATCCTCTGCCCAGGAAGGGCGAGCCCAGATGCCGGAGCCGAGAGTCTGCCCACGTAGATCCGCGCTGTGCGGACCGACAGACAGCATGTCCAATCCCCATGGCGATTCCTCGGCACCGTTTGGGCGGTATTCTCCGAAGCTGATCTGAACTTCCAGAGTTCGGAAACGCCAGGAGCGGGTGGGTTCGACAAGCGGAATCTCCCGCAGGGCTTGGGGAAGCGTGCTCCGCCCCGAGGTTACCCAAGTTTCGTATGCCTGATCATCGATACGGTATGCGCGCAAATTCTCAATGTGGCACCATCCCAGACCTCTGGCGACATCGCCACCCAGCCAGCAGCGCCCTTTTGCCCAATGTGTGGCGAGGACGTATCCAAGTATTCCTTCGGCTTCACCTGCCTCCTCGCGCGCCCACGACCAATCTACGCGAAATACGAGAGGCCAGCGCGTACCAGCCGGCACGACTTCCCGGTCATAGAGAACGCCGGATGCACGCGCACCAGTCTTCTGAAGAATGCCGACTCCGGCTCTGAGATTGGGGCAATCTCCTTTTTTCCAATCAGGAACTGCACTGCTGAACTCCCATGCCGAGCGCTGAAAGGCGGTCCCCCGACCCGGGTCTTCGGAGACGGAACGCGGCAACGGATCGAAGAACCGGCGCGCCATGGCAACCGCGGCGCCTTTCAGACCGCGGCCGCTCAGAACCGGCTTGCCGTCAACCATCGTGAACGGTCTGTCGGACGTGCTTTCTTGGTCCAGACCCGCGACCGACAGCGCGCTGTCCTGTACCAATGTCGCCGTGAACAATGATAGGCGGGTCGTCATGCTGTCTTCTCGCGCATCCTGGCCCTGAGCCACCGCACAAACATGCGAGCATACTCGGCCTGCTGATTCGGAAGTCTTTGGATTTCGCCGAGCACGGCGCGAGCGTCTCCATCGCGCCAGGAGCGTTTGCCGGCCGTGGTGGGGTTCATACGTGAATTCAGAGCGTCGCTAACGCCTCGATCCAAATCCGATGCAAGGTCGAGCCATTGCGAAAGGCTCGGACGCGATGTACCAGCATCAGCCAGTTGAGTGTGTTGGTCGAACCAGCGGCGGGTGGTAGCTGCGGTCACCTCGCTGGCTTCATCGGCGGAAGAGTGTAGTTCTTGCAGGGGGGCCGGGAACGCGTCACCCTTGATACCAGGAAGAACGGTGTCGAGCCGGAACCGGCCAAATCCTTCATGAGTTCGCTCACCTAACCAGCGTCCATTCGCTGCGGCAGACGTCAGATCGCGGATTCCAGCACCCTCTACCCGAAAAACAGATCCTCTGCGGACTGCGGTCGCGGGCTGCCTCCACAGGCGAGCGGTGCCGTTGAATCCGTATACCGGTGTGTGGTCCTGAGTCACCGGAGTTGCTTGTGTGTCGTTCGGCCAGCCTGGAATGAGCGCCATTCTCGAATCATCAAGAGCGGTCAGCCAGCGGAGGCGCTCATCTCGGACCAAAAGGTCAGAGGTCAGAGTCAGGTAGGCAGCTTGGCCTGCCTCTATGGAAGAACCGGCGCCAGAATTAGAAAAATCAACCCATTCCGCGCGGACGACTTCGACCGGTGCGCCACCACGACCAATTCGGAGCCAGCGGCGGCCTTCCAGTACCGGGCGGAGTGCGTCTCCCAGAGTTGCCATCTCTGTAGCGTCTCCCTGAATCTCCGCAAGGAACAGCGTACCTTCTGCGATTTGCTCAATCGCGAACAGTGA
>JBEKQO010000320.1:0-7824 GCA_049519635.1 Terriglobia bacterium
CCGCGCCTGGAACCGTCAGGTCAATCGGCATCGGGTCAAGATCAACTGGCAGTTCACCCGTAAGAGGGCACGCGCAAAGTTCGGCTATAAAAGGAATCTGTTTATGCGGTCAAAGACCTAGCAGTATGCGCGGAACAGAATCCCCGCTCCGCCGCACCGGCAGGTTCCTTGGGTACCCCGGCGAACCCCCAAGCGAACCTCGGGGACAACATTTCGGTTGGCGCCGGCGACATCGCTGATTGTAAATGCATCGACGGGGCGCAAGCCACAGCGGCACTGCTTGCCACAATCCCCGGAACGATTTTCGCGGCGGACGATGCTGGTTGCCCGGACGGTACCGAGGAGAACTTCCTGCAGAGGAGGCCCACACTTCAGAATGACCTGCTGCCGTCATCCCCAATAGTTCGGTAAAAAACCGCCAATAACTATGGGGAAGGTCCGCCAGGGAGAGCACGATGATAATGATTTCTTTCCTTGGGGATCACTCCACATAGATGCGCGGCACACGTTTGCCGATGGAGCAGAGGATTTCGTAGGGGACAGTGTCAAGCAGTTGGGCAATCTCCACGGCGCTTATGGAGCAGTGGTCTGCTTGCCCCATCAGCACGACCTCATCGCCGATGTTCGTCCCCGGGATATCGGTAACATCCAGGAGTGAGAGGTCCATACTGATGCTCCCCACGATGCGCGCACGCCGCCCGCGCACGATAGCGTATCCGCGGTTGGAGAGTGCGTGGCTTAAACCATCGGCATAACCGACCGGCACCGTGGCGATACGCGAAGTCCGGCGCGTATAGAACGCCGCACCATAGCCCAGGGGCGTGCCGCTGGGAACGTCCTTCATATAAACGATGCACGACTTGAAGGTGAGGACGGGTTCGAACCCCGGCGCTTTGGGAAGGTCCTGGCCCGGCGAGACGATCAGCGGCATGCAGTGGCCATACAGCAGCGCGCCGATGCGCACCAGATTTTCGGGAAATTTCCGTCCCGTCAGCAGCGCCGCGCTGTTGGAAACATGCAGCCATTCCGGCTCAAACTTCAGGCCGCGCAGTTGCCCGAGCGCTGCGGCAAAGCGCTCGCCCTGCTCATCGGTCTGGGAGGCCACCAAATCCTCCGCCGATGCAAGGTGGGTAAAGAGCCCTTTCATTTGCAGGCCTTCGAGCTCGCGGTAATGGTCCACAAAGGCGGCCACGCGGTCCAGGGGCAGGCCCAGCCGCCCTAGACCCGTATCGAGCTTCAAGTGGAATTCAATGGGCCGGCCATAGCTGCGCGCACATTCCGCATAGGTGTCGAGCCGCATGGTGGAGGAAATCGAGGGCGTCAACCGGTGCTCGATCAAGTGGGCCGGGTCGCTCATGTAGAGTCCGCCGAGCAAAAGGATGGGCTGCTGGATTTCCGCCGCGCGCAATTCCAAGGCTTCCTCGACAGTTGCCACGCCAAACCAATCCACGCCGCATTCGGCAAGACACTTGGAGACCGGCACGGCGCCATGGCCGTAGGCATCGGCCTTGACCACAGCCATTACTTTGCGCGCGGCCGCCAGTTCCCGAATCCGCTGGAAATTGCGCCGCAGCTTGGAAAACGAAATTTCAACCCACGTCGGGCGCAAAAGTTTAGCAGTTGGAAGATTCACAAGTTATATCTTATCCAGATGGGATAGCCCTATAAATTGGCGCTGGCTTCAGATTTCAAACCTGAAGATTGAGATCCGAAATTTCAGAACAGGGAGACTTGGAATCTCCGGCGCGCCTCAACCAAAGTGTTTTGCCTCGTCCGATTCCTCTGCCCTTACGTGTAGGACTCGCCGCCATCGTGAACCTTATTTTCAAACTTGGCATAGGGTTTCAAAAAGACCACTGACACGTCTCCGGTTGGGCCGTTCCGTTGCTTGCCAACGATCAGCCGGGTTTCAGATCCGCCCTGCCCCATCTCCTCTTCACCCTCCGATTCCTCGGACGGCTTCTTCTCCCGAAAGATAAAGATGACCACGTCAGCATCCTGTTCGATGGACCCCGACTCACGCAAGTCCGAAAGCTGGGGGCGTTGGCCGAAGCCGGTCCGCTGCTCGGGCGCCCGGCTCAACTGCGAGAGCGCCAGGACGGGTACCTTTAATTCTTTGGCGATACTCTTGAGGCTGCGCGAAATGTAACTGACCTCCTGGGTGCGATTCTCAAATCGGCCGTGGCCGGAAATGAGCTGGAGATAATCGACAATCAGCAAGTCAAGTCCCTTTTCGGCTTTCAGCCGCCGGGCCTTGGCGCGAATCTGCATGATGCTCAAAGCCGGCGTGTCTTCGATGTAAAGCGGCGCCTCCGATAGCCGGCCCAGGGCGGGCGTCATGCGGTTCCAGTCCTCGCGGCTGGAAAAGCCAGTGCGAAGCTTGTGGCTATCGATGCGCGCCTCCGAGCAAAGCAGGCGGATGACCAGGGATTCCTTGCTCATTTCGAGCGAAAACATTCCCACGACCTTGCGGTTATTGATGGCCGCATGGGCGCCGATGTTGAGCGCCAACGCGGTTTTGCCCAGCGAAGGGCGCGCCGCGATGATGATCAGTTCTCCGGCCTGCAAGCCGGAGGTCATGTTATCCAGGTCTTCCAGTCCCGTTTCAATCCCCGTCACGCGTTGTCCGCGGTCGAACAGGACATCAATCTTCCCGAAGCTGGTCTTAACGATTTCGCGGATGGTCGCAAATCCCGACTGCACCCGTTGCTCGGCAATGTCGAAAACCTGGCTTTGCGCCAAGTCGATCAGCGTCTCGGGATCGTCCGTACCTTCGTAGCAGCGCGCCAGAACGTTGTTCGACGCATTGATCAAGCGGCGAATCGTGGATTTCTCTTTGACAATCCGGCAATACTCCCCCATCGCCGCCGTCGTACCAATGGGGACGCCGTCGGTGAGCGCGGCCAAGTAAGCCGCGCCCCCGGCTTTTTCCAGCAAGCCGTCTTTGGCGAGTTCCTCGGAAAGCGTCACCAGATCAATGGTGCGATTCTTCTCCGAGATCTCCGTCATTTTCTCATAGGTGAGGCGATGAGCTTCCGAGTAAAAATCCTCTTTGCCCAGGAGTTCGAGAGCGAAATTCAGAGCCCCATTATCGAGGAGGACCGAGCCCAACAGGGCGCGCTCCGCTTCCAAGTTGTGAGGAACAGATCGGTCGCTGGCAGTCGCAGTCGGCATCGCAATATTGTCAATTTTGCACGATTTTGCCTCAAGCTGCTTTTAGAGACAGCCTGCGGAAATCCTGTGCAAAAGCCGGGAAATCTGTGAAGAAGTAAAACCGGCCTGTGGATATTTTCTGTGGGTGGCGGAGGAAGTGTGCGGCCGCCGGTTCACATCGAGTATGAGCAAACGCCACTCCGCCCGCCGGGTAGCAAAGGCGGAGCGGGCGCCGCTAACCGTTTTCCTGTTCAGCTTCGGCGGCGGCCTCCGGAGCTTCCGCGGCGGGAGCTTCCGCCGGGGGGGCTTCCTTGGGGGCCGCAGGAGCCTTTGCGCTTGCCTTGGCCTGGGCTTCCGCGGCAGCCTGGATTTTGGCTTTGCTCTCCTCGTCCGGCTCGACAAGGACTTTGACCGTCGCGGTCACTTCCCGGTGGAGCTTGATCGGAACCTTATACTCACCCAGCACCTTGATCGGCGTGGTAAGAACGATCTTGCGTTTGTCGATGTGGTATCCTTGGGCTAGAAGCTTTTCCGCAACGTCCATGGAGGTGACAGAACCAAAAAGATTGCCCTTATCACCCGCCTTACGGATGACGGTAACGCTGACGTCTTCCAGCAGGGTCGAGAGATCGGCGGCATCCGCGGTTTCCTTGGCTTCCAGCTTCAGGAAACGGACGCGCTGCTGCTCCACCCACTTGCGGTTTTGGGAGGTGGCCGCCACCGCCAGTTTTTTGGGCAGCAGGTAGTTACGGCCGTAACCGTCCGCCACCTTCACCATCTGGCCGCGGCCTCCAAGTTTATCAATATTCTCAAGAAGGATAACATCCATATAGAAGCTCCTCGGTAAGTACCGAAACTCGAAAATTGAAACTCGAAACTCGTCCTCAACCGATTTTCGAATTTCGATCTTCAAGTTTCGGTCATGGACGATGGGGGCACCGGCCGGCACGAGCAGTCCCGCGCTGACATCGGCCAGCCTTTACGCTCCTGCGGCGAAAGGCAGCAGGGCGATATTCCGAGCGCGCTTGATGGCTTCTGACAGCGCACGCTGGTGCGTGGAGCAAGTGCCGGTCAGTCGGCGCGGCAGGATCTTGCCGCGTTCGGCGACAAACTCGCTGACCAGGCGCACGTCTTTGTAATCGATGATGTCGATCTTCTCCGTGCAAAACTTGCAGACCTTGCGGCGGCGGAAGTATTGTTTCCGGCCGCCACCACCCGGACCTTCCCGCCGTTGGGGACGTTCGCCGGTGGGCGCGCCTTCTCTGGGAACTGGCATGGTGATTGACTCCTTTTATGCTTGCGCGTTCTCCGCGGGAACGGGGGGCGGAGCGGGCGCCGGAGCGGGCTTGCTCCGGCGGCGCTTGGCCTCCTGCTTGGTCCGCAGGGCTTTGAATTTCGCAGCGCGCTGAAGAATGTCGTCCGTACAGATGGTAAGGTGCTTGATCACCGCATCCGTCACCTTGAGACGGCGCTCAAATTCCTTGACCGTGTCTCCGGTGCCCTGGACGAAGAAGAGAACGTAAAAGCCCTCGCGCTGCCTGCTAACGCGGTAGGCAAGGCGGCGGCGACCCATCTTTTCGACCTTGTCCACTTTACCGCCCGCGGACGCAACAACGCTCTCCATCTGTGTGATGAGCTTTTGAACATCGTCGTCCGCCACATCGGGCCGGACGATAAATATCATTTCATAATTACGCATAGGACCTCACGACTCGGTGGGCGGAACCCTCCGATTAAAGCGATTCATCGCCTTTTGTACACCTTCCGAAAGAATCACGCGGACGGCCTCACTGGCCAGATTGAGCATCTCCGCGACCAACTCCGTCTCTGCCGGGCGAAACGGCCGGAGGAGGTAGGATACGTAATCCTCCACTGGCCGGTCCGGCTGTACGCCCATTCGCAGCCGGATGAAATCATCTGCCTCCAGAGCGCCGATGATGGACTTCAATCCATTGTGGCCGCCGGCGCTGCCGCGGGGCCGGATGCGCAACATGCCCAACGGCAATTCCAGTTCGTCCACGAGCACCAACAAATCGCGGGGCGCCAGTTCGTAGTTCTGTAGCAACCGGGCCACTGCTAAACCGCTCAAGTTCATATAAGTTTGCGGCTTTGCCAGCACTACGCGTTCGCCCGCCAACTCGGTGGAAGCCGTCAGTGCCTGCGCTTCCCGGCGCGATAATTCCTTGCCGCAGGCGTCCGCCAAGCGGTCGATCGCCATGAACCCCAGGTTGTGTGGGGTCAGGTGGTACTCATAGCCGGGGTTCCCCAAACCGACGATCAGTTTCATACGAACAGTGGCGAATGACGAGTGACAAGCTAAAAGACCCGCCCCATCATTTACTTGTCGCTGTTCGGTTAGAAGAATGGCCAGAAACCTGACGACTTCCGTTTGCTCGCCCCATGTCACCCGCCACTCGTCACTGCCTTTAGCCTTTCTCTTTGCCTTTCTCTTTCTTCTCGCCCTTCTCTTTCTTCTCGCCCTTCTCTTTCTTCTCGCCGCTCGCTTCTTCCTCGGCGCCTTCCTCTTCCGCCTTGCCCTTGCGAATGACCTCAGGCTCAGCGGTAGCCGCCTCCGCTACCTCCGCAGGCTTCTCCTCTTCCGCCTTCAGGGCCACCACATGAGCCACGACACGGTGCGGATCGGTTAGGACTTTCACCTTGGGCCCTATAGCCAATTCCGCCACACGCAGGTTTTGGCCGAGGGTTAAGGGCGTAACGTCCACGGTGATGGCCTCCGGGATGTCGTCCGGAAGGCACTCCACCTCCACCTCGCGCAACATAAACTCGAAGATTCCCCCCTGAACTTTCACTCCCTGAGGTTCACCGGTTACATGGATAGCAACCTTCAATCTCAACTTGGCGTCGAGGGCGATCCGCACCAGGTCCACGTGCAGCAAGCTGCCGCGGATGGGTTCGGTCTGCCAATCACGAATCATGGCCCGGGCTGGCGCCTTGCCGCGAACCTCCAGGGTGAAAATGGCGTTATGGCCGGACTCCGAGTGGAGAACCTCGCGGATTCCCTCCGGGTCAACGGTGACTGGGATGACCGGACCACCCCCTCCATAGACCACGCCCGGGATCCGTCCAGTGCGCCGCGTGCGCCGCGCTGCGTTCTTGCCAAAAACTTCGCGCGGCTCCGCTTCAACAGTAAATGCTTGACTCATAACTTTCCACTCCTTGAAAACCGAAACTCAGAAACCGGAAATCTAAAGTCGAAAATCGAAAATCGCCAATCATGCCCCGAGTTTCGATTTTCGAGTTTCAATTCTCATCGCTGCCTCAGATGAAGAGTTTACTGACAGAAGTCTCATCGTGAATGGACCGAATAGCGTCGGCGAGCAACCTGCCCACACTTAGAACCTTAATCTTGCCGCACTGCTTCGCCTCCGGTGACAAGGGAATAGAGTTGGTCGCCACCACTTGCTCCAGAGGCGCGGAGCAGATTCTCTCGACGGCATTGGCAGCAAAAACCCCATGGGTGCAGCAGGCATAGACTTTGTCCGCGCCTTTGGCCTTCAAGGCGTTGGCGCCCGAGACCAGGGTTCCAGCCGTGTCAATCATGTCATCAACCAGCAAACACGTCTTACCTTCGACTTCGCCGATGACGTTGAAGACTTCCACCACATTCGCGTCCTCCCGCCGCTTGTCGATGATGGCCAGCGGAATGTTCATTCGCTTGGCAAATCCCCGCGCGCGTTCCACGCCCCCAGTGTCAGGAGAAACCACCACCAGGTTCTTCAGTTTCAGCCGGCGGAAATAAGCCACGGTGACGGGAGTCGAATAAAGGTGATCGACCGGGATATCGAAAAAACCCTGGATTTGCCCTGCGTGCAACTCGAGCGCCAGCACCCGGTCCGCGCCTGCCGACGTTAACAGGTCCGCCACCAGCTTGGAGGAAATGGGAACGCGCGGGCGGTCTTTACGATCCTGCCGTGCATAAGCAAAATAGGGCATCACGGCGGTAATGCGAGAGGCAGAAGCGCGGCTGAGGGCGTCAAGCATCACCAGCAATTCCACGAGATTGTCATTCACCGGGCGACAGGTGGGCTGAATGACAAAAACATCGGCGCCTCGCACGTTCTCGAGGACTTGCAGCCGCACCTCTCCGTCCGGAAAGCGTCCCACTTGGGCCTTACCCAGCGGCACTCCCAGTTTCTCACAAATCTCGCTGGCCAAGGCCGGATGGGCGTTTCCCGTAAAGATTTTCAGCGTATGGCGAACCCGCTGATTTTTCATTGCATCCTCGCGTGCCTTCTTAACAGTAAAAACAGTTAGATATAAAACCTGGCTGGGAGGCCTGGACTCGAACCAGGGTTCCATGCTCCAAAGGCATGTGTCCTACCGCTGGACGACCTCCCAAGATAATTGGGTCATTGAATCATTGGGTCATTGATTCGATGACCCGATGACTCAATGAACAAATAGCTCTCGGTGGTATTCGGCGCGCACCAGTGTGCGTGTCAGGAACGGCAGCCACCCTTTGGGGATGAGTTTCGAGGCGCGGGCCATTTGACGAGAAGAAGTAAAGAGGGCATACAGAGCAGACCCACTGCCCGTCAAGGAGGCAACTTCGGCCCCGGCCCGGATAAGCCGGCGCTTCCATCGCGCCAACTCAGGCCACCTCGCGAAAACGACAGGCTCGAAGTCGTTCTCGGCCGGTCCCCAACTCAT
>JBEKQO010000321.1:0-14880 GCA_049519635.1 Terriglobia bacterium
ACTACATCTTTTCCAAGCGCACGCTTGTGGATCTGATCGAGGCCGACGCGAATGACCCCGCAAGTCACCACGATTTCGGCAAGGATATTCTGCCCAAACTCGCCGGCAACGCCCCCATCTACGCTTATAACTTCCTGACCAACCGCATCGCCGGTGAGCCGGAAGGTTCCCTCCCCTACTGGCGCGATGTCGGCACCATCGACTCCTACTACGAAGCCAACATGGATCTGCGCTCGGTCAAGCCTGCACTCAACCTCTACAATCGCCAATGGCCACTGCGCAGTACCAGCTACCCCGATCCGCCCGCCAAGTTCACCTTCGACGAGGCCCATCGCCGCGGCGAGGCCATCGACAGCATCGTATCCGGCGGATGCATTCTCTCCGGCGGTGTCGTGCGCAATTCCATTCTTGGACGCGGCGTCCGCGTCCACGCCAGCGCCCTGGTGGAAGGCTGCGTCATCATGGACAACTGCGATATCGGCCGCCACGCCCAGGTGCGCCGCGCCATCCTGGATAAGAACGTCCGTATTCCTGAAGGCGCCCAGGTGGGCTATGATCTCAATGCCGACCGCGCGCGCGGATGGTATGTGACCGACTCCGGCGTCGTCGTCATCGGCGGCGAACGCAGCACGGTGCCAGTGGCGGCGCTGGTCGTGTGATGGAACAGTAAGTCCTGATGTTGGGAGCATCCACGGTTTCGCGGCGGCGACACGGTGGCAATTCGGCGGAGGTGGTTATTCCACGGAGGGAGCGCGCCCTTCCTTGCCCTGGGCTTTGTCGGTGTACATACGCTGGTCGGCTTCGTTCATGATTTCGTCGGGAGTCTTGCCCGGGGACCATGGGGAGGCGCCTACGCTGAGGACCAATTCGAAATCCTTCAAGTGCCCGCTCTGGTTCCAATCCTGCACGAACCTGGCGATGCGTCCCTTGACCACCTCGACATCCGCCAGAGGCGAGTCGGCGAGGATAATCAGAAATTCGTCTCCGCCATAGCGGATCACGGCGTCGGAGCCGCGCACCGCGGATTTGAGAATGGTCGCTACCTCCAGCAGCACAAAATCGCCGGTGGTATGGCCGAAGCGGGAATTGATTTCACGGAAGGAATCAACGTCGATCATCAAGAAGCTGAGCGGCTTCTTCAGGCGCTCGGCACGGCTGGTGTATTTCTTCAGCATATCGTCGAGCGAGCGCCGGTTGTAAACCTCCGTGAGGGGATCACTGAAGGATTGCAGGCGCAGAAGTTCACTGTGAATCGCCGTCGTGATGACTTCTCCGCGCGTCCGCCGCAGCTTCAGGCGGCTCGTAATCATGTAAGTGTTGAAAAGGACCAGCAGTGCAATCAATCCCAGGAAAAGCTCCCGGGAAACGGAGAGCTCAAAATGCAGCGTCCCCGTGCGCAGGATGGCGCCGGGGAAAAGTATCGCCACCAGGCCCGCACCGACCAGGATGCCCGTGCCGATCACGATGACCCATTGCTCAAAGTCCCGCTTCTCTAGGGCCGTCAATTGCTGGCTGAGCTTGGAGAGGATGCTCTCCGGTTTGTTTTCCGGTTCCAATTGTGTCCCTGCCCTCGGCGGCGAGCATAAAGCCTTGTTCATTGACAACCTAAGCTGGTCTGCCTCTACACGGGGTCAGTTTAACCTAATCAAAGCGCATGGCGCAATCGAGGTTGTTGTTCAGTAGCTGGGTAGTTTGATGAGGGCCGGCTTGACTGACCCTGGGCGAAGGGGAATACTTGTTGTGAGGAGGGACAGAGCGATGCATCCCGGAATAACCATGCACAAGATTCCCGTTGAAGGGGCAGTGGGGCTTGTCTTTACGGTCGGAGTCCTCGCCATGGTTCTGCTTTCCCTTCCCCAGGCGCGATGGTTCCTTGCCTTAAGCCTGCCTGCCGGTTTGGTCATCGGAATCATCCTGCGTTTAACCAGCCGGGACTGACCCCATACCATGGACTACGCACGTAAGCCCGGAGAATTGGGTTCCGGCCCTGAAGGGATGCGGGTGAAAACGCCCCGCGGCGACGGGAAGGTATTGTCTTCCAATCGGGCATGGCTGCGCACAAGCTGAAATGGCCCTCGGCAACTGGGGGCCGGCGGCTGACCCCGGATAACCGAGCAAAATCAAAGAAGGCGTTTGCACTGCATGGTCGCAATCCTTTTTTAGGAAGGATTTTTGGAAGTTCGGCCTATTACGATTACCCTTTGACATTTCCCCTTTGCCTTTTGATTTTCTTTTGCGGCTCAGCCGCACTGCAAGGCGCTTCCTCTGCTACAATCTGATTCCTTGATGACTGAACAGAAACCCATTCTGGTAGTCGCCGGCATCATACGCAGGGGCGACCGCATTCTGATTTGCCAGCGGGGGCGCGCCGACGCCTATGGACTTCAGTGGGAATTTCCCGGCGGCAAGGTGAAAGAAGGAGAAACTTTTCCAGCCGCGCTGAAGCGGGAACTGGAAGAAGAACTGGCGATACAGGCGGAAGTTGGCGCGGAGGTATTTCGCCTGCGCCACCACTACCCCGACCGCTACGTGGAAGTGATTTTCTTCGTGATCACGAACTACAGCGGGGAGGCTCGCAACAGGGTGTTTGAGGCCATAGAGTGGGCGCCGCGGGCTGCGCTTCCAGAATACAATTTTCTGGAAGCGGACCGCGGGCTGGTAAATCGCATCTCCAAGGGGGAGCTTGTCTAACTTCCAGCAAAGGGCGAAACTCGAACTTCGCATTCCCTGGGGGGCGCATACATTGCTTTTCATGTATGTGCCCCATGCACCATTGGGCCTGCATTGTGGGTGCGAACCCCCGCTTGCCGGCGCGGTAAAGCGCATACATGAAAAGCAATGTATGCGCCCCCCACGATTGTCCAGTTTCGACAACGTCCGCGCCACCCTTTTCCTCTTGGCCGCGTTACTCCTGTCCGCCGCCATTCTTTGCGCGCAAGTTGAGACCGTGCAGTCGCCCCCCACGGCCGCCCTTTGGGTCAGCCATATCCGCCTGGAAGGCCATTTGGCTTTGAAGTTTTCATCCGACGGCGCCTTTTCCCCCGATGGTTCTCTGCTCGCCGTGGTCACGGGCGAAAAAGTGGTGTTAATTAACCTGCGCACGGACGCCATCCAAAAGGCTTTGAAGCCGCACGTACCGGATATCGAAAACTTGGAAATTCACTCCGCCAACTTCCTCTCCCCCCATCAGCTTTTCCTTCTCGCCAACGGGGCATTCCACGTGAAAGGCAAACCCGCGGCGACCACTCCCTTATTGGGGTTCCTTTGGGACATCGACGGAGACCATTTGGAAGGAAAGGTGGATGCCGTGGGCGCCAAAGGCGGGTTCAGTCCGGCGCGCTACTTCGCGATGATCGGCTATCTGGCAATTTACAAGGATGGCAATTTCGATCTGTGGAATCCCCGGACGGGTCAAGGTGGTAGGATTGCTGTCCCCGACCTGACGCAGATCCCCAATGTCTACGACATCTCTCCCGACGGCCATTGGCTGCTGCTGGCGCAGATTCAGACCGCTTCGGGCGCCGACCCCACCGTGGTGGAATTGAAAACCCACAAGTTCGTGGATTCGCTGCGCGGGCATGAGGGCACCGTCCTGAGCATGGCCTTCTCTCGCGACGCCAAGAAAGTGGTGACCTCATGCGAAGATGGCAAGGTCCGCGTCTTCTCGGTTGACGGGTGGAAGCTTATGCAAACACTCTCGGGTCACAACGGGCCCGTGCATCGGGCGGAGTTCTCACCGAATGGCAAGTGGATCGCCTCCGCCGGTGAGGACCATACGGTGCGCGTGTGGTCCGCGGAAGATGGGACGCTGCTGCAAACCCTCCAGGAAAGCCAGGAACCGCTGCTGGACGTGGCCTTCTCCCCGGACAGCCGCACGATCGCCGCCTCCTCGGACGCCCTAGTGCTCACTTGGCAGCGGCAGGGCGGGGACTGAGCGGCAGGGGTCAGGGACTAGGGATTCGGGCCTGCGTTGAAATTTCTACATCTTGCGGGCAAATTCCCCGGTCCCTGCGTTCCGGTATTCGATTCACTACCGTTCACATGAGGGGATTCAGAAATTACACCTCGATTGGTTCCATTGTGACCCCTTCATCCCCATGATCTTTAAAACGTGCGGCCCCCTCCGTCTTGCGGCCCCCCTCTCCCCCAAGGGGGGCGAGGGACTTAAACCAAAAACAGCAGCCCCTTGGTTGGCGCGGCAATCCCGAACCCCTAATCCGCATTTCTCACCACGAGTCTGGAAGGGCGGGGCTTTAGCCCCGCCGTTGCAAGGCCGTCCTGATTATTTCCAAGTCCCTTACCCCGCGCAGCCTGCAGCCGCAAGCTCCGCGGGGTAAGGGACGAATAGAGGGCGGGAGCCGCGATTTCGGCGGGGCTGAAGCCCCGCCCTTCCAGCATCGTCCGAACGTGGTGAGAAGTCCGGACTAATCACGAGTCCCAATCCCCAACCCTGAGCCCCGCGTCGCTTCAAATTGTGTTAAGATTTCTTGTGACCAAGCACTACAGGAGCTGCAGCGAAGCTGAAATCTTATGCCCAAAGTTGGAATGGTAAGTCTGGGCTGTCCCAAAAATCTTGTGGACAGCGAGGTGATGCTGGGGATCCTGACCCGGCGGGGGTACGAGCTAACGCCGCGCCCCGACGAGGCTGAGGTCATCATTGTCAATACGTGTGCCTTCATCGAACCTGCCAAGCAGGAATCCATCAACACCATTTTGGAAATGGCCGAGTACAAAAAATTCGGCGCGGCCAGGAAACTGGTAGTGGCCGGATGCCTGGTGGAGCGCTACCGGCAGGAGATTCTGGAGCAGATTCCGGAAGTCGATTACGTCATCGGCACGAATGAGCTGGAACGCACGCCGCGTGTGCTCTCCACGCCGGGTTATTCCGCCTATTTGAAAATTGCCGAGGGTTGCGACCACCCCTGCACCTTCTGCGTAATTCCGCAAATGCGCGGCGCTTTTCGTTCCCGGCGCTTCGCCTCGGTGATTCGCGAAGCAGAAAATTTGGCCAAGCAGGGAGTGCGGGAAATCACCATTGTCGGGCAGGACACCACCAGTTACGGCGAAGATCTGGGCCTCCGCGATGGATTGCCCGCGCTGTTGCGCGCGCTCGGCGAGATTCCGGATCTCGTCTGGGTGCGCTTTCTCTACTGCTACCCGAACCGAGTTACGGAAGCGCTGATCGCCGCGGTGGCGGAAACACCCAAGGTGGCAAAGTATTTCGATATTCCCTTGCAACACGCAAGTTCGAACGTCCTGAAACTGATGAAGCGTGGTTCGAACGGCCAGCAGTTCCTGCGCCTGCTGGAAAAAATCCGTGCCGCCATTCCCGGCGTGGCGCTGCGGACGTCGTTCATCGTTGGCTTTCCGGGCGAAACCGACGATGATTTCAAGGCCCTGCTGGATTTTGTCGCGGCGGCGGAGTTTGACCACCTGGGCGTTTTTCTGTATTCCAACGAGGAAACCAGCGGCAGTTTTGCCTTGCCAAACCAAGTGTCGGCGTCCACCGCTCGCCGCCGGCAAAAGCAGATCATGGCCTTCCAGCGAAAGATTTCGCGGCGCAATCTGCAGCGGATGGTGGGAAAATCGCTGCCGGTGCTGGTGGAAGGCCCCTCGGAAGAAACCGACTTGCTGTATCAGGCCCGCAGTGAGCGGCAGGCGCCCGGCATCGACGGATGCATCCTCATAAATGATTTCGAGGGACCGGCGCCGCAACCGGGGGATTTTCGCTGGGCCACCATCAACGAAGTTGGCGATTACGATCTGGTGGCGCGCCTGGAGACGGAAGTCTTTGCCGAGAGGCGGTCGCCGGCCAACCCGTTGCCGGCGGGGAACGCGCTGGTGCAAATTCAACAGGCCGCCGCTGTTCCATGAACCTGAAGGCGATTATGCGGTGCCCCATCTGCAAGCAAAGCGTCACGTGGGAAGGCAATCCGTTCCGGCCCTTTTGCAGTGAGCGATGCAAGTTGATCGATCTGGATAACTGGTTGGAGGAACGCTACCGGGTTCCGGCGCCGCTTGATCCCGATGAAGAAAACGCGCCGGGTGAAAGTTCTGCGGACACCGAGGGGGAGCGTGACTGAGCGGCGGGCAGGACCGGCCATTTGGTTCGCCACCGCGGGCGGCGCGGGCTACTTTCCCATTGCCCCCGGAACTGCCGGATCCCTGGTGGGAGTGGCCTTAGTTGTGGGCTTGGCGCAACTGCCGCTGCACCGCCCTGCGGCGATTGCCGTACTGGCGGCGGCCTCGCTGGCGCTTTTCGCCCTGGGCGTTTGGGCCGCGGGGGAAGCGGAAGAGTTTTTTGGGCGTACGGACCCCGGCCAGGTCGTGGTAGACGAAGTCGTCGGCCAGATGCTGACGTTCCTGCTGCTTCCCCACGCCACGTGGAAATGGCTGCTGGGCGGTTTCCTGTTGTTCCGGTTGCTCGATATCGTAAAACCATTTCCCGCTCGACAAGCTGAGCGAATTCCGCGCGGCTGGGGTATCATGTTAGACGATGTAGTCGCGGGTGTGTACGGTTTGGCCGTGCTGGCCTTGATAGGATTGGTCGTCCGATGAGCTTGTGGAAAAAAGCTGAAAAACCAGAGTCCTCTGCGGAAAAATCCGAGGGCAAGGAAGCGGGGAAGCCTGCTCTCCCCGTCGACAAAGCTGCCGTGACGGGGAAGAACCGGCTGCAAATCACCGGCATCAGTCCGCTTGCCGCGATTCCGGGTGGAGAGATCATGATTCGCGGCAGCGGTCTGGCGGAGAATGGCCGCCGCCCGCAAGTGCGATTTGGCGATCAGCCCGGCAGCGTGCTTCTGAGTTCCTCGAACCGCTTGATTGTCCGTGTCCCGGAGGATGTCGTCAGCCGGAACCTGACGGTGGAGACCGGGGCCGGTTTGAGCGCACCCGCCTCCGTCGTAGTCGGTGTGACCATTGCCGCGAACCTGCATCCTGTCGCCAATCCCGCGGTAGATTCCGTGGGCAACATTTTCACCACTTTTAGCGGCACACGCGGACAGAAGGTTTCGACTTCGGTGTTCAAGATCGATTTGAACCGGGTTATGCACCCGTTCTTGAACGAGGTCATGAACGCAACGGGACTTGCCTTCGACCGCGAAGGAACCCTCTACGTGTCGAGCCGATTGGAAGGATCGATTTATAGGGTGACGCCCGCCGGGCAGCGCTCCGCTTACGCTCAGGGGATGGGCGTGGCGACGGGAATCGCCTTCGACCGCGAGGAAAATCTCTATGTGGGCGATCGCACGGGGACAATCTTTAAGATCAGCCCGGACCGCCAGATTTTTGTTTTCGCCACCATCGAGCCCAGCGTGGCGGCTTATCATTTGGCCTTCAGCGCTACGGGCGACCTTTATGTGGCGGGTCCCACGACATCGAGTTTCGATCACGTTCTGCGCATTTCTCCGGCGGGTGAGGTCACGTCTTTTTATCGAGGCCTGGGACGGCCGCAGGGAATGGCTTTCGACGTCGAGAGCAATCTTTATGTAACCGCTTCCCTGGCGGGCAGGCGCGGGGTGGTGCGCTTGACGCCAGACGCCAAAGCGGAATTAGTCGTCTCCGGGTATGACTTGGTGGGCTTGGCCTTTGGCCGCCACGGATCCATGATTCTTGCCACCAATAGCTCGCTGGTCGATCTCCCCCTCGGCGTTGAGGGAATGCCGCTGGTGAAATAGCTATCGCTTTGCGCAATCAGCTTTCAGCTTGTCGGACCATGGATTGCCGTGGCCCAGCCGCCATGAGGAGTGGGGCCACAATTTGAAAGCTGATGGCTGAAAGCTGAAAGCTGATGGCTGACTATGGATGCCGAAATCATTGCCGTCGGTTCAGAACTCCTGACCCCCCAACACAGCGATACCAACTCCCTTTTCCTCACAGAAAGACTCAACAACTTGGGAATCCTGGTGCGATTCAAGACCATTGTGGGGGACTCGAAAGAGGACCTTGCGACGGTGTTTCGTGCGGCGCTCGCGCGCTCGCCCCTCATCGTGCTGACCGGCGGCCTAGGGCCCACGGAAGACGATTTGACTCGCGACGTTGTGGCGGAAGTTCTGGGACGCCGTCTGCATGAAGTCGCGGAACTGCGCCAACGCATCCAGGACCGCTTTGCCCGCCTGGGCCGTCCGATGCCGGAGAACAATCTGCGCCAAGCCCAAGTGCCGGAGGGCGGCGAGTGGCTGGAAAACCGCAACGGTACGGCGCCGGGAATTTGGATCGAACACAAGGGCAACATCGTAGTGCTGTTGCCGGGGCCACCCCGCGAACTCGAACCCTTGTTTGATGCCACCTGCGCTCCGCGCCTGGAGCGTGTGGCTTCCGGCGCGCGGATCAGAACGCGGATTTACAAAGTAGTGGGACTGCCGGAATCGGAAGTCGACCAGCTCATTGCCCCGCTCTATCGCCCTTACCAAAATCCCGCCACCACGATCCTCGCCTCACTCGGCACGATTGAAGTCCACTTGCGCGCTCGGGCCGCGACGGAACCGGAAGCAGAAGCGCGGCTGGCCGAACTTGGCGACAAAATCGAGTTGGCACTCGGCGACCACGTCTATTCCACCAAAGGTGAGAGCTTGGAAGAAGTTGTTGGCATGTATCTGGTGATGCGGCAGAAAACCGTGGCCGTGGCGGAAAGTTGCACGGGCGGGTTACTCGCCGAACGCCTGACTCGCATTTCCGGAAGCTCGATCTATTTTCTCGGCGGTATCGTCTGCTACAGCAATGAATTGAAAATCCGATGTGCAGGAGTTCCCGCCGACTTGATTGATGCCCATGGTGCAGTTTCCAAACCCGTCGCCCAGGCGCTGGCGGAAGGCGTGCGCGCCCGAACGGCTGCGTCCATCGGAGTGGGAATCACGGGAATTGCCGGCCCCACGGGTGGCAGCAAAGATAAACCTGTGGGATTGGTTTTCGTCGCCCTCGCTGACGAGCGCGGAACGCAAATTCGGGAGTTTCATTTTCCCGGCTCACGCGACCGCGTGCGCCACTGGGCCACGCAGATGGCGCTGGAAATGGTGCGGCGAAGAATCAGGGATTAGGGATCCGGGACTGGGTATTCGCAAACTTCCTTATCCTAACCCCCACCCCCTGAGCCCTAACCCCGGCTTTTATGAGTCCCGTGCCCCGATCTTTTAACCATGCGCGCTTTCATAGCCTTTGACCTGCCTGAACCCCTCCATGCCGCGCTGGCTGAAGCGCAGCAAGTTTTCCGTAGCGCCTGCCGCGACGCGCGCTGGGCGCGGCCGGAGGGCATTCATCTTACCCTCAAATTTCTCGGCGAGATCTCCGACGCGCAAACCAAACAGGTGGTGGAAGCGCTGGCGCAAATCGGCCCGTTCGAACCGTTCTCCGTGGAAGTGAGGGGATTCGGATTTTTTCCCCAGGCGCCGCGGCCGCGCGTGTTCTGGGCCGGCGTCGTGGCGCGTCCGGCGCTGACGGAACTCGCCGCTCGAGTCGAGAGCCGCATGGAAAAGGCCGGGTTTGCGCGCGAGGACCGCCCCTTCGCGCCCCACCTGACTCTGGCGCGCTTTCAAGTGCCGCGCCCGCAACCCGCGCTGGAGGCAGCGGTTGCCGGAAGAACCAGCACTTCGCTGGGCCAGTTTGAAGCATCGGAATTTTTCCTGTTTGAAAGTAAACTGTCGCCGCAAGGCGCGCAATACCGGAAGGTGATGCGCTTTCCCAGGAGTTGAAAGGCCGAAATTCGGAAATCGAAACTTGAAAATGGCTTCGAGTTTCGTGTTGTAGTGACGTCGATACAGAAAAACTATGCCCGCTGCCCTCACTCCCCTCCTTGCATATCTCCTCGGGTCAATTCCCTTCGGATACCTCATTGTCCGCTGGCAAAAAGGGATTGATGTTCGCAACACGGGGAGCGGCGGCACAGGCGCCACCAACGTGATGCGGAATCTCGGAATCGTGGGGTTTGTGGGCACTTTCCTCCTGGACGTGGGGAAAGGGATTCTCGCCGTTCTGCTGGCATCGCGGCTGACTTCCGGCGACCCCCGATGGATTGCCCTCTCGTCGGTGGCGGCAATTCTCGGCCACTGCTTCCCCATCTGGTTGAGATTCCGCGGAGGCAAAGGCGTCGCGACCGGCGTAGGAGTCTTCCTTGCCCTCGCCCCCGTGCAGGTCGCGCTGGCGTTGGTGATTTTCGCCATCATTGTGGCGATTTGGCGTTACATTTCCTTGGGCTCAATTGTCGCCACGGCGGCGTTTCCGCTTCTCGTTCATTTTATGAAACACGCGCCACTGCCGATTGTTTTTGGCGCAGCAGGCGGCGCGCTGATCATCATTACGATGCACCATGCTAATATTCGCCGGCTCTTAAGTGGGACGGAGAATAAGGTTGGAAGGAAAAGGTCCGTTGTCCTTAGTCCGTAGTCAGTTGTCCGTCGGATTGGCGACTGGCGATTTGTGATTGGTGATTGGTCAATCGGAGTTTGGCACTGTTCGTAACCCTTGAAAGATCGTTAGATCACCAATCGCCAATCACCAATCCGACGGACCACGGACAACTGACAACGGACATTCATTCATGAAGAAAATCGCGACAATTGGCGCCGGTAACTGGGGCACGGCATTGGCATCAACTTTCGCGCAGTTGGGCCACTCCGTGATGCTCTGGGCTTATGAAGCGGAGGTGGTGGAGAGCATCCGCTCCCGGCATGAGAACACGCTCTTCATGCCAGGAATCAAGCTCCCCGAAAACCTTTCCGTCACGAGCGACTTGGCAGAAGCGCTGGCGGGCGCGGAAATTGTGGTTACCGTCATGCCCTCGCATGTTTGCGGAATACTCTTTGAGGAAATGCTCCCGCACCTGCGGCGCGAGATGATCTTTGTGAGCGCCACCAAAGGCCTGGACACAGGTCGCTTGATGCGCATGAGTGAGGTTATCCGCAGTGTGGTGGGTGAATCGTTCCCGCCCCGCCTGTGCGCGCTCTCCGGGCCCAGCTTTGCCAAAGAGGTCATTCGCGGCGACCCCACCGCCGTGGTGGTGGCTTCTGACGACCGCGAAGCCGCTCGGCAGGTGCAGCGCGAGTTCGCTTCGCCGGCGCTACGCCTTTACACCTCGAGCGACGTGGTGGGAGTGGAGCTGGGTGGGTCAGTGAAGAACGTAATTGCCATCGCCGCCGGCGTGGTGGAAGGGCTGGATCTGGGGCACAATCCCACGGCCGCCCTGATAACACGCGGATTGGCGGAGATGACTCGCCTGGCCTGCGCCTGCGGGGGCAAACGTGAAACCCTGGCCGGCCTCGCCGGCATGGGCGACCTGGTCCTGACCTGCACCGGCGATCTCAGTCGCAATCGCACGGTGGGCGTGGAACTCGGCAAAGGGCGAAAACTCACTGACATCATCGGGGCCATGCGAATGGTCGCCGAAGGCGTAAAGACCACCAAGGCCACAGTGGCGCTGGCGGCGAAGCACCATGTGGAGATGCCCATCACCTGGCAGGTTCACCGGATTTTGGAAGGAGAAGTCTCCCCCCGCCAGGCCATTCGCGAACTGATGGAACGGTCACTGAAGGAAGAGTGAGCAGAGGTCTCTGGAGAAGAATTTAGGTGCCAGGTGCCGGCTATCAGGTGTTAGGCAAACCTTGAAACCTAATACCTGAAATCGGACTCCTAAGTTTTCGCTGACACCTGGCACCTGACACCTTGTAGTTAGTTCGCCTGTGCCGCGATAGCTTGACTGCAAAAGCGATCAAAGGCCTTGGTTAAGTCTTCGGCGATGGCGTAGGGATCGCGCCCCTCAATTTCTTTCCGCTCCAGCATGAAGACCAGCTTGCCGTCGCGCAGCAAGGCGACGGAGGGCGACGAAGGCGGGTATCCCGTGAAATATCTGCGCGCCTGTGCGGTGGCATCGGTGTCCTGGCCCGCAAACACGGTGGCCAAAACCTCCGGGCGCGCCTTGTTATCCAGCGCCATGGCGACGGCTGGGCGTGCCCGTCCGGCCGCGCAGCCGCAAATTGAATTGACCACCACCAGCACGGTACCCGTAGGTTTCGTCAAAAGTGCATCCACCTCTGATGACGTGCGCAATTCCTGAAAGCCAATACTTGTGAGCTCATGCCTCATGGGCTGAACAAATTCTTCTGGGTACATCTTTAGCCTCCTGATGGCCACGGCGCGTAAGCCTCGGACCGCCCCTTCCGAGGCAGATTCCGAACCACGGCATCTCGCCGGGCGCTTCTTGCATGCAAATTGTCCTAGTTGCCCTGATAACAACCGAACACCGATTATACCATCTTCTCGCGTGCCGTCCGAGATTTAGTCTTCAGGTCACATTTTTCAGTCGTCAGTTACCTCCTCGGGACGATTTTGGGGGACTTTTGGAAGGGCGGGGCTTCTAACCCGGATTTCTCACCACGACTCTGGAAGGGCGGGGCTTTAGCCCCGCCGTTGGAAGGCCGTCCTGATTATTTCCAAGTCCCGCACCCCGCGCAGCTTGCAGCCGCAAGCTGCGCGGGGTGCGGAATAGAGGGCAGGAGCCGCGATTTCGGCGGGGCTGAAGCCCCGCCCTTCCATGCATCGTCCAAACCTGGTGAGAAGTCCCGGCTAAGGCTGCGGGGAAAAACTCAATGCTGTAATCACCAACACGACCTTTTATCCCCTCCTCAGCACCACCCTGGCGCTCGGCGCGCCACCCCTCCTCATCTGAGGAGGGGTGCGTTTTAAACAATTTCCCTCCTGATTCAGGAGGGGTGGCGGCTTGAGCGCCGGGGTGATTTGCGATCGGCCATTTTTCCGCAGCCGGTAAAGCCCCGCCCTGCCAAACCCCTTGCGGAAAATCCGCCCTCGGCAATCACACTCTATTGATTTCAAGTGCGCGATTACCTAAGATAATGCTAAGATAATGCATAGGGCCGCGAATGAAACAGAAGAGAACGCGTATCCGGATCCTCTATGTTATTCTGCTGATCCTGATCGGCATCACCGTAGTTCCCCTTTGGTTCTACGGAACCAAAATGATGTCGATAAACCGGGAAAGGCTGGAGACCCAAGAAAGTGTCCTCCAGACGATCACCTCCCAATCGCTTTCCCAGGTCATTTCGCTCTACATGGAAAACTTGAATCAGCAGTTGAAAGAGTTCTTTGACACCGTGGTGCCACTGGCGACGGTCATTCCTGCCGCCAAATACTCCACTGACAAGGACCTGCGCGTGGCATTGGAAGGTTTTGTGGCGGACCGGCCGGCGGTTCTGTATGCCACCGTGCTGAATAACCAGGCGCGGGGAGTGGCGGCAAAGGCGCGGAATTTCAACGCGGAGAGCGACCCTTTTCTGCGCAAATCCCTGGAGGCGGCCTTCACCGCGGCTCAACAGGGGCAAGAGTACCGGAGCAACCCCCTCACCGTGATGGGATCCCCAGGGAGCGACGTCGTTATGGTAATGGCGGAACCCATCAAGCTAAAGGACCAGTTCCTGGGAATGGGGGCCGCCGTCGTGACCCTCAAACCCATTACCGAGGAGTTAGTGGATACCAACGGACGGTCCGGCGGCCTGGAAGCTTATGTGGTGGACAACGCCGGGCGCTTGGTAGCGTCATACGACCCCGACAAGATTGCCGGAACGGATATGGTGGCTATCCCCATCGTGCAGAAGTTCCTCGATTGGAGCGGGCAGGCGCGTGTGGCGGAGACTTCTCTCTTCCCCCTGCAAATGGGCAACCAAGTGATCATGATGCTCGGCACCTACTCTCCCACGCAGAAACTGGGCTGGGGGGTGATCGTCCAACGGAAAACCAGCGACGCATACGCCACGGTTTTCGAAATGCGCCGCCAGACTATCCAGTGGGGCCTGCTGTTGGTGGTGCTCAGTCTGGTGATCGGCTTTATGGCCGCCAAGACGATTACCCACCCCATCGACTTGCTTACCCGTACGGCTCGTTCCATCGCCCAGCGTGACTTCACCCAGCGCGCCGAGATCAGCAGCCGCACCGAAATTGGCGAACTCGCCGTCACCTTCAATCAAATGGCCGAGGACATGCAGCGGTACATTGGCGATTTGAAGATGGCTTCGGCGCAGAACCACAAACTGTTTATCGACTCCATTGAAATGATCGCGGCCGCCGTCGACGCCAAGGACCCCTATACGAAGGGCCATTCCGGGCGAGTTTCGCAATACTCCGTCATCCTGGCGCGTGAGATTGGCCTGCCAGAGGAGGAAGTGGATAAGATTCGCACCTCTGCGACCCTTCATGACGTCGGCAAGATCGGCATCGAAGACCGCGTCCTCAAGAAGCCCGGCGTGCTTACCAACGAAGAATTTGAAATCATGAAGCGGCACACGGTGATGGGTTATGAAATCGTGCGCCAGGTCAAGCAGCTCGACGAAATGCTGCCCGGCATTCGCTGGCACCATGAAGCGCTGAACGGCCGGGGCTATCCCGATGGCATCAAGGGCGATGAGTTACCCCTGATGGTGCGCATCATCGCCGTGGCGGATACATTGGACGCCGTCACCACCAACCGGCCTTACCAGGCGGGCTCGGAATTTCCCAAGGCGCTCGAAATCCTGCGCAAGCATGCGGGCACCAAATACGACCCCATCGTCGTAGACGCCGTAGAATCGGCTCTGGCCAAGGGCAGCTTTGCCAAGTTCGAAATGCGGCTGAGACCGGTGGAGGCGGTCTCCCCTGATCCCGTCAGCCTGCCTCATACTTAGAAGGCAGAAGTCAGGAGTAAGAAGCCGGTTGATAGCCTTCGAGGTGCTTTGCCCATGCGTAGCTTACCAACCCTCCCTCCACTGGGCATTTACGGTTTCCCCGCTCCCAGCGCCAAGTTGCAGAAATGAGCGACATTATTTGTATCCGCGCGGAAGAACGGGGCTTTACAGGCTGCGGAAAAACTCGAAATCGCTGTCATCCTGAGCGCAGCGAAGGATC
>JBEKQO010000322.1:0-7784 GCA_049519635.1 Terriglobia bacterium
GTTTTCAAGGCAATGCGAGATTCTTCGTCGCCGGGGCTCCTCAGAATGACAGTGCCAAGGGGTTTTTCCGCAGCCTGTTTAGCCCCGCCGTTGCAAGGCCACCCTGATTATTTCCGCGTCCCACACCCCGCAGTATCACCACCGTAGTATATCAACCTACGCTATGAATGTAAAGGGAAATGCGCCAGTGCCAGAGACTACAAGACGTCGTTGGCGGAAAGATTGGCGGATGGCGTAGCCACGGACAGTGCTTTCCTGTCCGTGGGCTTTTCCCTTGATGACGGAGGTGAGTAGATGCTCCTAATCCAGGGCGCCAGGGGCTGTTGAAGGGGTCGGAAGATACCCTCCAAGGTTCGTTCCCTAACCCCTAAATACCAATCCCAAGCCCCTCTCTTACGCAACAGCGGCGTCCCCTCGGATCGGGCCTGGGGCGTGCTACAATACGCGCAATTCCCTTTGCTGCCTTCGGGAGGCGCGGATGAGGCATTGGCCCGTTACGACCGTCTCGATGTTTATGATCGCGCCGATTTTTGTCCAGCCCGCGCGGGCGCAGCGAGGATACGTGGCGTCGACCTTGAGGTCGGCACATGCCGGGCTGAAGCCCGCCGCTACAACCGCCGCACTGAGGATTTGCCGCTGTGACTGAGGCTGACCCCCTTCTCGCGTCAAGCCTTTCCCGCCGATTCCGGTTGGTCCGCCAACTGGGAGCGGGCGGCATGGGGGCCGTCTACCTCGCCGAGCAGATTGCCGTGGGCAACCGCCCCGTGGCGCTCAAAGTCCTGAGTCGCAAGCTGCTGGGCGACCCCAATTTTCTGTTGCGCTTTCAGAATGAAGCGGCTTCCACGGGCCGCATTCATCACGCGATCTTCGTCACCATTCACGAATCCGGCCAGGCCGATGACGTCGGGTTGCAGCTATTTGGTGCGAAACGAGCTTAGGCTAGAGTTGTCGACAAGGCGATCCAGTGTCTTTGGGGTGAATACTTTTCCCTTAGTGGAGAGGATTAACTTTTTCATATCGCTTCGCCGCACACCAAAACCACGCCCCGCGATACAGGCTATTACCTCGTACTTGGGCTGTCCTGTTGGTTGGTCTTTTAAGCTGAGAGTCACTAGGTTTTCTACCCTCGTGACCTTGTCCCGGGCTGTTCCATCGTCCTCGGTAAACTTAGCCTCGATGATCACTTTCGGGTTGAATTGGTCAGGAATTATGAAATCCGGGGACCGCTCGGAATGTTCAATTGTCAGCAGACCTGTCAGTAAACACAAGACAGGACCGGTCCCTCCATAGTTAGTGCTGCCGCGTTGAGGCTCAGTCTCCGACGAGCGACTTATGGCTCAGGTGGATTGCTTTCAGGTTGCCGAGCATCCGGGAGTTGAGCGCCATCGTTCTACACTGTGCGGCTCAGCCGAGGGATCATTACCTTGGAAATGTGCTAGTATCGCAGATTCGATTGGTCGATAATTCAACGAGGAAGCTTAGGTATTGTCGACCGAAGGCGCCCGGCCTATCCACGATTTCAATATCGACCGGGGACGCCGGGCTTGAGTGCCTTCTCGTTACCGGGCCTCTAACGCTGAGTTCAGCGTGAACTTAAGTTTACCTCGGTTAGGTTAGACAAGGCGTCACAAAACGCGACTCACTGAGAATTAGGTTAAACACGACGCAACTCCGAGACGGGGGCGGCTCCTATGCCGAAAAAGACAGCTACACACTTATATAACCAGGAATCTCTTGCACAGATACCTCTTCCTCTAAGCAATTCGCTTCAGCTGGATAAGCTGCGTTTCGATTTGGAGAATCCTCGGATATCTGAACGTCTCCCACCCAGCGCTACTCAAGACCAGATTGAGAGCCTTCTGATTACCGGTGACATGAAAGCTCGCGAATTGGTCCCGTCATTTATCGAAAATGGTTACATCCCCTACGAACCGTTGATTGTCAGGGCTGACAGGGGTCACTTCACCGTTATCGAGGGCAATCGGCGTTTGGCTGCGCTGCGTTCGATGCAGAAGTCACAAGATCCTGACGAGACTGCCGCGTTTAAGAAACACAAGCTGATTGAGGTACCCTGTACCGTGTTCGAGGGCGGTGGTCGCCAGCTCCTCGCCTATTTAGGGCTGCGTCACCTTTCCAAAACGAAGGACTGGAGTCCAAGTGCGAAAGGTGCATTTGTTGAGAGGGTACTAAAGGCCGGCATGGACCTCCGGGAGGCAGGCCGACTGACAAACACGTCGTTGCACGCCCTGAGGCAGATCTTGCTCACCCGCCGCTTGTTCGAAAGTGCTGGATCACTCGGCCTGGAGCTTCCGGGCGGTGGAGCCGAAGGTGAGACTACTTTTTGGCATCTTGGCGACGCGGTACGGCGTACGAGGACCAAGGAATACTTGAAATTGGAGGACAACTCGGATCCGCTCAAACAGCCCACATACGATGAGTCGAAGTTTGAAAATCTGATTGGGTGGCTGTATGGAAATACAAAAACTCGGCAGCAACGCGTCATAGAAAGCATACGTGACATAGCGAACCTGGATTCGTGCCTGGGCAATGAAAGAGCAACTGAGGCGTTGGAGAACGGCGCCACTCTTGCCGAGGCGTGCGAGGAGCTTGAAGCAGCAGGAGTTGCGGTAAGCGGACACATTGTTCGAGCCAAGAAATCCGTGCAAAGAGCCATGCGCGGTATATCCGACGTGGACGCCCAAGGTCTCCAGCAGGTAAAAGAAGCCACGAGACAGCTCGAGGAGGCAATTGACCAGTTCGCCGGTGCGTTAAAAAGTCGAGAAGAAATAATCCACAAATCCTCCAAATTATGAATTCTCCGGATCTCAATTTCGTTTCAATCGCTCGTGAGCTTGAAGTCGAAGCGGTCGATGGCGGGCGAGCTCTAAGTGAACTCACTTTAGATCCCGGGATTGATGAAGAGGGTGAGAATGCAGCGGTTCTCGGACTGTCTGTTGATTGCGTTGGGAAAACCGAGGAGCGAACGAAAGCGGTCAGACAGTATGAAAACTACGCAAGAAGGGCTTTTGAACAGCGCGGCCTCACCTACCCGTTTCAGTTATCGGCCGCTGGCGACTCGCTTGAGGTGTTGCCTGGCGCTATGACCTTAGCGAAACGAACTGCCGAACTCAGCGGTATGGTTCGGCAAGGTGATAAGATCGCCCAATTATTTGAGAAGACGGCGTTTCGCGCTTTACATGCGCTTGCGGGCGGGTGGGGCGTTTGCACGGGGCACCCGCGAGTTCGTCCCGGGGGACCGAGGAAAGCAATTCCACAGTTTCGCAGTCTATTACAAGACTGGGAGATTGGGAAGGATCTGCCCGACATGGTGGCAAAGAGTGGTGACCATGGCGCTGACGGTTTCTTGCTAATGGGGCGCTCGTGGGGTGGTCCGTTGTTTTTCTTTCAGGCGAAGAATGTGAACTTCAGCGTAAGGGAATTTCCGAGCGAATTTTTGAGGATGTCGGACATCCTCAACGACTGGTTCGGACAGCGCGTAGATCGTTACCGAAGAATAGTTCCGGTGCTCGCGGTCAACACTGTCTTGACCATCGAGAACAAAGGTGCGGCCTATGAGGCAGGCGGCCCTCACGGGCTGCATTTTATCGATGCGGTCGATATTCTTTGTTTTCAATCCCCCGCGACGAATCATGCGTGTCGAAGCGTCGATTGCATCATCCTTTAGCTAAGCGAGCCACTCGGTCGGAAAGAAATCGGCAGGACCTGCATTTCCGGATAAAGTCAGCCTCCCATCCGTCAGTGAGCTTACCAACATTCATAAACGCTCGCGCTATGATGTTTAGATAATTACCTTCTGCGCTTTTCGGCCTCGCGGTTGAAACAAAGCTGATTAGCTCACGGTTGGACGCAGGGACAAGCTCCATGATCAAGTCCATGCGACATGCTCAGGGGACGGAGGCAAAAACGGGGACGCTGGTGCCTGTCCCCGCCCCCGCCATGCTTAGGACCGGTTCACCCAGGAGCGACCTCTCAATAGCCAACTGCCCGCCCATTTTTTCGATTTCTTTCGAAACAGCAGACAGTTTGGCCGCCGTTGGAATACTTCTATCCCAGTTCCGGTGAAGATGCCAGATAGCAAGCCTTACGAGGTGGCCACGTGTGATACATTTGATGTCCCCGACGCCAACCGTGACACCTCCGTCCCGGAGCCTTAGCACATCGTCATTAACGAGGCCGGCCACTGAATCTGGATCATCAGCTAATAGATGCCTTTGGGTTACACCCTTCGATCTGCATACAAAAACGGTATCAATTATGGAAGATTCGGTCCCGCTGATATGTATCGACGCTCCCATTTCACCGGGGCACGGCAGCGTCGCGGAACAGGTGAGTCCCCCGTCCAGGATGGCTGCAGCAATTGGATAATAGGCATCAATTTTGTTGTGGTGATATGTGAACGCCAAAGGCGCACCCGGCTTGAGCGCGATTGCCATCTTCTGAAACACAGCCGACAGGCCCGCCGCAAAATGCTCAAGGCCCCTGCTCATATTGATGTTACCCGTTAATTCCCCCGAGTTTCTCGTTGAAACTTCGCCAAAAAAGCCGTGCTCATTTATGATTCGCCGCAACCAGACATAACAGAAATCCATGAGTTCAGCATATTGGACGTTTCCGAAGTAAGGAGGATCGGTAAAAACTGCATCGAGACTTCGCGGCGCCAAATCCGCGACAGCGGCATCCCCGCAACGCAAGTCAATCTCTCTCGATTCCGTAGCAGACGTTCCGTTCTTACTCCTGCCAATCCATTCGCCGTGAATGGGAACCCTCGTCTTGGACCCCCGAAAGTGACGAATCTCGAAGGGATTATCGCAGTAAGCCTTGGCCCTTACATACTTCTCGACAATGTTCGACCATCCTCCGCTCCCCACATTCGTTCCCTTGGCCTTATCGACAATGCCCAATAGGTTTGACTCGCACTCCACCAGTCCTACCGGGAAGCCATGGACCGAAAAGATGTCAAGCGACTTCAGCGCCATGGTGTCATATCGACAGAGCATGTTTTGATATCGCAGCAGGTCCGATAGGTTGGTGGCCAATGCGCGGCGAATTCGTTCGGAGGGCTGAGAGGCGATGAGCCCGCAAATAAATTCCAGCCCCGCCAACTGCCGGGTATTGAACATTTCGGAGTAGTGCCGGTAACCCCAACGATGAAGACGGTCTGTTTCGTCACCGTTAGGAATTGCTTCTGTGGGGACAAACAGTGGGTCTATTCGCTGCTTTGCGGCTTCAGTTTCGGCGAATTTTGCCTGGTCGTTTTCATCAGGCTTCTTAAAGAATCTTCCCATATGCTTATTCTTGCATTTGAAACAGCAGTATTCGATTGCGAACATCCGATGACGAGGTGGACCAAGTTTGTTGTTGGGGTACGTAACTCTATTGGCGCAGTTGGGGCACTTGCAAGAGCCTCTTTTCGCGGGTCCTGCGATCGAAAGACGCGCACCGCACGATCCACATGAACCGGGCGCATGCCTGTCGGAGCACTCAGAGAGTTCTCCGCACTCTGCGCACACAAGCACATTTTTGGGATGTCTACGGTCTTCGGCAAGGAGATAGCCTGGAAACAGATCGACATCTTGACCACATTTGGTGCAGGTATGGATTTTGACCCAAAGGAAGTATTTCACGAGGGCAGCCGTAGAACCGCAGAGAAGGCATTGCGTTCGATATAGGTGACCTTTCTTTGCCTCGAGCTCTTTCAAGACTCCTTCCGCTGCCTTTCGATACTCCGTGAGGTCAATGTTTTCGATCTCTTCCCGAACGATCCAGTGAGCCATTGGATTAATTTCGTAACCAAGCACGTTACAACCAAGTCTATTAGCCTCAAGAAGCGGCGTACCGCCACCCATAAAAGGGTCCGCAATACGCTTACCGGCGAGATTGTGAGACTGGTAGAACACCTCTCGCTGTGGGCCGCTACTAAACTCCGATAGCAGTAAAGAACGGAAGAGTGTTCCGGGCCGCCGTGCGAACCACTTATGCACAGCAATGACGGGGCGATAGTTCTGCTGAATCTGCTTCTCCCGGAGAGCGAGGTCGGCAATAAATGAAATGTCGAAGTTCTTTTCGATCATTTGCCTCATTGCGCCACACCGCAGCGACTGCGCGGCGCATCCTAACTAGGATGGATTCTACCATTTCTCTGAGACTCCCAAGTTGAGTTTCGCAGTTTTCCAAAAGCTAAGGGTAGCGCATACCTCCATCTGTGAGCGGGTGGCCATCCCGGTCGGGGCAGTCCCGACCGAGGGCTTCTCTCATAACTGATACTTTCGGCATCTCACGGCTTGTTCATGAGCGCTTTTTCCACCACTTCCGGGCTTCGATCCATCACCGTCAAGCGGGTAGCCACAGTCAGTGCATTTCTGACTGTGGGTTCTTCCATTGATGACGAACCTCCGGTCGATTATGTGCGTTCGCGGGTGGCGCATACATTGCCTTTTATGTATGCGTCCCACGAACACGGGCAACATCTCTGTCACCGCGTCCTACCCGTGGCCTGTTCTGGTTTCTTGACGGTCGCCGACGTAAAATGCGATGTCGGCGCCACCCGTGACGGCAAGAGTAGCGCAGGGCCCGTGGTTCGGCCCTGCGGCTCTTCCAGCGGCGAGGGCCTTTTCCGCGCCGCACATTAGGTAATCTTGGTTTTTCTAACCTTACCGGGAATGAAATGCTCACAACTCTAACCGCGCCGTTAAAACCACGGCACGGTGGAAAGGCCGCAGGGCCGGAGTGCGGGCCCTGCGCTACCACGCTGGCGCATGCCTGATACCCTTCGCATCTCACGGTTTGTTTGTAAGCGCTTTTTCCACCGCTTCCGGGTTTCTGTCGATCACTGTCAAATAGGCGCGCACCGCGTGTTCCGGACCCTTGCGCCCCTGCTCCCATTCCTGGAGCGCGCGCTGGCTCTCCATTACCGGCTGTTGAGCCCCAAAGGGGCGACCTAACCTAGCCCAGGGGAACACCCTGGGAATTATGGAACCGCTACCACAGCAAGCCCTGAAGGGGCGCGCTAAGGGGTCGCCCTTTCAGGGCTCAGCGGTTGAAATGGGGGCCGTTTGACCCAGGCCGTTGGCCTGGGCTAGATTAGGTCGCCCCTTTGGGGCTCAAGCTGATTCCTCGGCTGGCGCCCCGATGGGTCGGGGCGCCCCACGAACACAGGCAACCTCTCTGTCACCGCGTCTCATCCGTGGCCTGTTCTGGCTTCTTATTGAGCGCTGCATAATTAATGCTAATGGTACCATTTCTAAAAGGGTCCATTTATCGCGGGTTTTTGAGGAACGGTTCATTGCATTCTAATTGTCGCGCCCAATGACGGTGGCACAGGGACTCCTGCCTGTGTCCTCTGCCTGGGAGGATTCAGACTGAGACACAGGCAGGAGTGCCTGTGCCACTGCCGCCTTATAATGGGACAAAGCCAATTTTGGCTCGCCATTCCTCAAGAGTCGATGCAGCCCAAACGAGCAGGATCGCTTCGATGGCTGTCCCAATGTCGATATCCTGCGCAACGAGAATCAGTCCGGGGCTTGATTGAGTTGCCGTGAATCGGGTGAAGTGTGCCGGCATGGTTCCGCGGTCGTGTGATATCAGAATTCGATTTTCACCGGCAGCGATGGCGAGAACTTCCGGGTCGGGCCGGCCGATGGCGTCACCTTGAGACGCGGCTTAAAAGTCGATGGTGGGTTCTCGCCGCAGAAGGCCGCGAACAATCTTTTGGTTGAAGTCCGCGTCGGCCAGGAAGCGCGGTTTCATGCGCGGGAACTCGGCAT
>JBEKQO010000323.1:0-7762 GCA_049519635.1 Terriglobia bacterium
CTGCCCGTCAAGGAGGCAACTTCGGCCCCGGCCCGGATAAGCCGGCGCTTCCATCGCGCCAACTCAGGCCACCTCGCGAAAACGACAGGCTCGAAGTCGTTCTCGGCCGGTCCCCAACTCATCAGGGGAAATTGTGGCCACGCACCGAAACTACCAATGTAAGCGGTTCCGGCCTGCTCTGTCAACCGCAAACCTGCTTGGCGGTAAGCATCCGCCGTGGAAACGGAGAAACCAGGGAAAATAACCAGGCAGGCGCGGGATGGAAGATCGCTGAGAGGATAAACTTCTTCTCCCCGGCCACAGCCCAAGACGCGGCCGCCGAGCAAAAACAAGGGGACGTCAGAACCTAGCGCCGCGGCCAGCCTGTGCCGCGCGGGAAAATCCAGGACGCCGCCGGTCAATCGCTCGAGGCCTAGAAGGGTGGCCGCAGCATTGGTGCTAGCGCCCCCCAGCCCGCTGCCGAGAGGAATCGCCTTTTCGATTTGCACCCGAATCCCGCCGCGCCAACCGCGCGCCTGCGCCCAAGCCTCGCACGTGCGGTAAACCAAATTGCCCTGCCCGCCAGGAATCGCCGGGTTATCGCATTCAACGGCAATTCCCTTCCCGGCCTTGGAAATGCTGATTGCCAAACGGTCGTGCAGCCCGACGGTCTGGTAGATGGTGCGGATTTCGTGGTAACCATCGGGCCGCGGGCGGAGAATTTTAAGCCCGGTGTTGATTTTGGCGAAGGAGCGAAGGCGAAGTGTCTTTGGCACTGTGAACGGGCAGCCGGGCGGCCTCACATACGGTCCACCCGAAATTTCGTTGAGATGGCTCCGCGGGAAAAACACAGAGCAGGCCGAAGCAGGTGCATCCCACATCAAAAACGCGAAACGAGGATAAACTCTTGCTCACGGCCCCGAGGTCAAGGATTCTTTCCCCTCGCCCCCGTGAAGGCGAGGGCAGTAAGTTTTCAATTCGCGGTGAAAAATCCCAACCAGAAGCAGGGTAGCGCGGACCTGTTCCCTAGGTCCGCGGCTTTCCCTTGTCATTAGGCGGCGAGCCGCGGACCTACAAAACAGGTCCACGCCACAACTCCTCACTTTTCCGCGGTCTTATCATGGACCGGATGGCTTTTGAGCTCGTCGAGCTGCTTTTGCAATTCCTTGGCCTGATCGGCGTCGAAATCGCTGGAAACGGCCGTGGGCCATTCCTTCAGGGCGCGCTGCCACTCCTCCTGCGCCCTGGCCGTCTTGCCCATGCGCAAATAAAGATTGCCCAGATGTTCGTGAATGGTAGGATCGTTCTGGATCAGGCGGGCGGCAGCTTCCAACGGAGGCTCGGCCAGGTCGTAGCGGCCCATCTTGAAGTACACCCAGCCCAGGCTGTCGAGGTATGCTCCGTTGTTCGGTTCGAGTTCCAGCGCTTTCTGGATATATTTGACCGACTCATCCAAACGGATGCCGCGGTCCGCCAGCATATAACCGAGGTAATTCGATGCGGAGGAGTTCAGCGGATCCACAGAGAGTACCTTCTTAAACGTCTGCTCCGCCTGCTCGTACTTTTTCTGCCGCTCGAAGATGGAGGCCTGCACGAAGAGCGCGAATTCCTGGTCTTCGGGGTTCGGACTCAAATCCAACGCTTTTTGATCCGCCTGTTCGGCGGCGTCGAAGCGCTTGGCCTGCAAGTAAACCTGGGCAATAGAAATATAGATGGCGCGATCGATGGGGCGATTGGTGAGGAAAGTTCGAAGTTGCGCGACGGCCTCATCCACGTGACCAGCCTCGCCCAGCATGGTGGCGTGCAGGATGGCGAGATCCTGGTCCTTGGGATAGGTCTTGACTGCCCCCTCTACTTCCGCCATGGCCTTATCCGGTTGGTGCTGGGCGCGCAGCGTTTCGATGATCAGCATCTCCGCGCGGGGACCCTGCAAAGATCCCAGCGCCTGAATTTGTTTGAAGGTGTCCATGGCCGGGGAAAACTTCTCCTGGTCGCGGTAGACCAAGCCCAGGCGTTCGAGGAAGAGCGCCCGGTTGTTGGCTTCCGGCACAGTGTACTGGCCTCCCGGGCGTTCCGACTGTTTCACCAGCCCTTGCAGGATCTCGATGGCCTTGTCGTCGTTACCTACGGTGCTCTCCAGCAGCGCCTGCTGGTAGGGGATTTCCAAATCATCCGGACTTGAGGACTTGGCCTTTTCGAGTTCCTTGCGCGCGTCGTCAAAGCGCCCTTGCTCGCGATCGAGCATGGCCAGCCGCTTGTAACTCACTCCGTCATCAGGCTCGGTCTTGAGAATGTTTTGCAACTCGACGCGGGCGGCAGCGCTCTTGCCGGCGCTCAGGAGGGCGTCAGCGTAATAGCGCCGTAGATTCGTGTTCTGGGGGTCCTGCTGTAGTGCCTTCTCATACGTGTCGATGGCTTTGTCGAAATGCTGGCTCTGCGAGTAGGCATAACCCAACATGCCCAAAAGCTGGGGATCCATATCGCCTTCGGGAATCTTGCTGAGCACATCAGCGGCCTGGTCAAACTCGCTCTGCTGAATGTAAAGCTCCGCCAGGTTGGCGAGCCCGACCTTTGAATCCGGATCCGTCTGCAAGACCTTGCGATAAACATCTTCCGCTTTTTCGGGTTGATTGTTGGCACGGTACAGGCGACCTAAAAGCAGCATGGAATCCGAATCACTTGGCTCCACGTTCACCAAGGCTTCCAGATGCTCGATTGATTTGGTCAGGTTTACCTTGTCGGCGGCGTGGTCCCCTTGGGTGGTTTCGAGCATATGGTAGTAAATGCGTGAGAGCACGCGGTGAGCCTCGGGGTAATTGGGATCCTCCTTCAGCGCGCCCTCGGCTTCCTGAATGGCTTCGGCGGTGTGGCCGGAACGACCATAAAGGTCGGCCAGTTCGACGCGCAGGAAGAGAGAATCGGGGTCAGCGGAGATGGCTTGCTTGTATTCGGAAACCGCGCGGTCGATGTAGTCGGGGCGGTTATACACTCCGGACAGCTCCTTGTAGCGCCGCGCCAGCATAAAGTGATAGTAAGCCCTGGAGTGGTCGGCCGCGGTGGTAGAGCCAGTGGATGCCGGATTAGAAGCCGGCTCGGAAGCTTGTCCTGAACCACCCGCGGCGGGATTCCGCGCTGCCCACAAACTTCCCCCCAACATTGCACAAAGACCCAGAGCTACCACAATCTTACTGGCGTGTCTTCTCATATTTCCTTTCATGCCCTGCCAAATCATAATTTGAAAAATTATCCCACAAGCATATAGAGGTGTAAAGCTACAACCGGGTTGCACGCCGGAGGGACGCACCCGAGCATCCTCACTTTTTAGATGCCTCATGCGGCCGGTTGGAAGCAACCCCACTCTCAAATTTTCCCCCGCAAGGCCTCCCATGCCAGCCCCAGGTATTCATAAAAAGCAGTCTGCGACTTGAAAAGCTTGTAGCCATCGGGAAAGAGATCGTCGAGATCCACCCGATGCCCGGGCGCGAGGTAGTCCGTGGGAGCGGCGATCGGCTGTAACCCCCTTTTCCTGAAAAGGCCCATGGCGCGCGGCATGTGTGAGGCCGAGGTCACCAAAATGAAGCGTTGGGCACCCACGATGGGCGCAATTTGTTGGCTTTCTTCTTCCGTATCACGCGGTTCAGCGAGTCGCATCATATCCTGCGCGCTCACGCCAAGCGCTTCCGCCATCTTCGCCATGCCCTCGGCCGAATCATTTCCTCCCGAAAGGATCAATTTGCTGCCGTGAATTTCGCGTTGCAGGAATATACCCTCAATCAAACGAACCATCAGGTCGGGGGAAATATGGCTGGTGATGGGAACATCCGGATCATCATCCCCAAAGCCCCCCAAAACCGCGATGAAGCTTACGGCCGGCACGCGCGCCCCGGCCTGTTCGACAGCGAGAGGTGGATAACGATGCTCCAACGGGCGAAGGAGAGCGTCTGAAGAAAAAATGTTGCTGAGCCCCAGAAGCAGCAGCGTGCCGCAAGTCACCAAGGCTTTCCCCGCCCGCTGCCGACGCGTGAACCAAAGCAGGAACAGCCCCACAAAAAGAAATTCCAAAGACAGAGGTAAGGGGAAGAGGAAACGGGAGACTATTTTCTTCATGAGGAACATGGGGTTTATGAGACTCCTCTTGAGGGTTGGCCAGCCGGAAGAGTTGCCCGCGCGTCGAAAGTCGGCCCCGAGTCAGTCCAGCACCATTGAGGGTGTGAAAAAAGCGAGGCCATGGATTGGCACTGATTCTCGCCGATCAAAACAACAAACTTACCTATGCTGATCCGTTTTCATCCGCGGCTCTGATTATTCTTTCACATCTTCTATTGTACTGGAATCCGCCTGCGTCCTCCCGTATTTGCGAGGGGCCGTCATTCGAATTTACGATCCTCGGGCGCCGCGGCGAAAGGAGGTTGAGCGAAGCGCTGGGTCAGGGTCCTCAGGAACGAAATGAAATTAATTCTCCTAAGGTGCCTTATCGGAGTCCTCCTGGTGTTAGTTCTCCCCACTCTTGAGAATATCGCCGGAAGGAAGCGGTGCTTAGTCGGCAGGCTGTTTATCCCTGGCTGCTTATCACCTGTCGCGGGGGCTTTTCGCCGACACGCTTGAATGATAGACTTGCCAATACTTATCCGATGGCAGACTTGACCCAGACCGCCCACATTGTCCGTTTCGGACTTTTTGAGGTAGATCTTCAGGCCGGAGAATTGCGCAAGAGTGGCCTGAAGATCCGTCTCCAGGAGCAGCCATTCCAAATTCTCGGCGCTCTGCTCGACCACCCCGGTGAGATTGTGTCGCGGGAGGATCTCCGCCGCCGGCTTTGGCCAGACGATACCTTCGTTGAGTTCGACCACAGCCTCAACACCGCTATTGGCCGTCTGCGCGATGCATTGGGTGATTCAGCCGACAATCCCCGCTTCATCGAAACTCTGCCCCGCCGCGGATATCGGTTTATCGCGCCGGTCGAGCGACTGAATGGGGCGGCTTCCTTGCAAAACGGTGAACAGCGCCCGGGTTCGTCGCCGGTAGAGCCCCCAACGGAAACCGACTCACGACCGCGGGCTCAATGGCAGGTTGGGATGGCAGCGATTGTCTTAGTGGCTGCGATCGGTGCGGGCATGTATGTGCTCCACCAGCACTATCCGCCCCCCCTCCAGACAGGGCCGCGCAAGATTATGCTGGCCGTGCTGCCGTTCCAAAACCTGAGCGGCGACCCCAAACAAGACTTCGCCAGCGATGCGATGACCGAAGAGATGATCACACATCTCGGACGCCTTGCCCCCCAAGCTTTGGGGGTGATCGCGCGGACCTCGGTGATGAAATTCAAGAACTCGACAGCCGATGTGAAGGCGATCGGCCGGGATCTGGGGGTGGACTACGTGATTGAGGGCAGTGTGCGTCGCGGACCGGGGCAAATCGACGTCACGGCCCAGCTCATTCAGACGAGCGACCAGACGCATCTGTGGGCAGAATCCTACGAGCGCCCGCTCACGGACCTCTTCGCCATTGAGCGCGACATCGCCCGCCGTATCGCGCAGTCACTTGCCTTCCAGCTTCTTCCCGCTCGAGAAGCAGCCTTGGCGCGGGCCACCACGGTAAACACCGAAGCTTACGAGGCCTATATCGAGGGGTCCAAGCGCTTGGGCGAAGGGACGGAGACAGGCTTCCAGAACGCCGCCGCGTCATTCGGGCGTGCCGTCGAACTCGACCCGAACTACGCGCTGGCTTACGATGGCATGGCCAAGGCCTATCTGCGGGAGGCGGACTATCACATTATTTCCAGCGACGAGGCCCTGGCGCGCGCCCGCCCGGCCATTGACAAGGCGCTCGCTCTCGATGAATCCATTCCCGAGTCCCATGTCCTGCTGGCTGAAGCGTTGCACCTCGGCGACCCGCGCCAACCTGGCATTGAGCGTGCATATCGGCGCGCCATAGAACTCAACCCCAGCAATGCCGACGCCCACATCGCCTACGCTCTCTACCTTCGCGAGGCGCTGCGCTACGACCAGGCCCTGGCCGAGGCCAAAGAGGCGCAGCGCCTTGATCCCCTCGCACCGTTCTCGTATGTGGCAACCGGCTGGGTCTTGCTCTCGATGGGGCGGCGGGAAGAGGCCCGGCACGAATTCGCCCAGTCATTGGCCCTCGACCCGAATTATCCCGCGGGGCTTTATTTCCTGGCTAGGACATGCGAAGAACAGGGCCGAGTTCAGGAAGCCATCGGATTACTGCAAAAGGCCGTTGCCACTGCGGGTCGCAAGCCGAAATATCTCTATGCGCTCGGAATCGCCTATACGCAGGCTGGCAATCGGGACGAAGCGCAAAAGATCCTCGATGAACTCCGCCAGCAGTCGACGAAGGGATATGTTGAACCGGAAATGATCCCCACACTCGCCGCCAGATTGAAGGGCTGATCAGGCTGTGGAAAAACTCTTGGGCGCCTGGCGCTAGCACTTCAGCACCACCCCGGCGCTCGGCGCGCCGGGGTGGTTGTACGCCGGGGGTAGTTCTTCGGCAGCCTGTGACGCGCCGCAGCGGCCCCCTCTACAGCAGGGTGGCAGCGCTACTCATGCCGCAGCGCCACCATGGGATCGACATTGGTCGCGCGGCGGGCGGGAATATAACTCGCAAGGAGCGCCACTCCGGTGAGCAGCACTGCAACCAACAAAAACGTCGGCCAGTCGTTAGGCTTGACACCGTAGAGCAAGCTCGACAAGACCCGCGTGAGGGCAAGGCCGCCAGCCGCGCCTGCGCCCACTCCCACAGCAGTTAATTTGATCCCCCGCAGGATGATGAGCCTCGTCACATCGCGCCGTTCGGCCCCCAGCGACATGCGGATGCCGATTTCACGCGTGCGGCGAGCCACTTCAAAAGAAAGCAAGCCGTAAAGCCCGACGCAAGCGAGCAACAGCGCCAGCAAACCAAAAAAGCTTGCCAGGCGTGCAATGACGCGCTCCTGCATCAAGAGGTCTTCAATGCTTTCCGATTGGGTGCGCACTGCAAAAAGCGGAAGGTTGCTATCCAGGCGCTTTGCGAGGTCGCGCACGGCGGGGATCAGACCGGAAGGATTCAAAGCAGTGCGGACCTCGAAATGTGCGCCCCCGCCCGTCAGTGGAACGTAAACAGCGGGGTGAATTTCGCGACGCAAAATGCTGTCTTTCGTATCGCCCACGATCCCCACGATTTCCCAACGGCGCGGTTTGGGCTTGCTCATCGCGGAATCTCTGCTCGTTCCTTCGCTGTCATCTGGGCTTAGCATTTTGCCGAGCGGATTGTGATTCGCGAAGTAGTGGTGAACAAAGGCCGCGTTGACAAGGACGGGGATCGACGGGCCAACTCCTCCGGAGGATTTTCTACTCGCCGACGTAGCCATAGGAGATGGACCTTGTCGGGGAGATACTACAGAGGCGGTGGCTTGGGCTGCTTCGACGAAATCTGCGGCAGTGAAAGTGCGGCCTTCGAGCAGCGGAATGCTTAGGGTCTTCAGAAAGTCTGGCCCGGTACCGAGCATGTCCACCTCCTCCGTCGTCTTTTCTGGCTGCCCCTCGACGTGGACGTCGCTGGTCCAAAGGCTGCCACTCAGCAGTGCGTGCGAGGAGTAGCTGACGGAGGTTACGCCCGGAAGCGTGGCAAGATGCTCCTGCAAGTTACGGTAAAGACTTTGAATCTGCGAATCCGAGTATTTTTCCAGGGTGGGATTTATGCCGAAGAGCAAGACGTTTCGCGTGTCGAAGCCGGGATTGATGCTGTGAAGGTTTTCGAGCGTCCGCACCATCAGGGCCGCGCCAAC
>JBEKQO010000324.1:0-7756 GCA_049519635.1 Terriglobia bacterium
CCTTGAGCCCCAAGAGCCCGCCCTGAGCGAAGCGAATGGAGGGCGCTTCAACGAGGCGCAGGTTTTCTTTGAGTCCCAACGAGGCAATCTAACGAACCCCAGCCGGGCCAAGTCGGACGTGGCTTTTGAGCCCCAAAGGGGCGAGATAACGAAGCCCAGGCTTTTGAGCCCCAAAGGGGCGATCTAACCAAGCCCAGGCCAACGGCCTGGGTCAACGGAACCCCCATCAACCCCGAGCCCTGAAGGGGCGACCTGCCCAATCCCCCAGACCAACCTTCACTGTTCTTTCTCGCTCGTCACACGTCACATGTCACTTGTCACTGCCTTTGAAACCGGCGGATGCGCCGCGCCACAGGCTGCCAGGGCGGACGGACGGGCGCACGGGCTCCCCTCCTGATTCAGGAGGGGTGGCGCGTAGCGACGGGGTGGTTACAGCCTTCCTGATTCAGAGCTTGTCCTGAACGTAGTGAAGGAAGGTGGACGGCGCGTTCGCGACGGGGGGTGGTTATGAGATTCAGGAGGGCTCGGTGGCTTCCCGCCGCGGTGGTTACAGGACCCTAATTCCCAATCCCTAATCCCTAGTGGAAGGCGGCGGAAGCTATGATGTCGGTAAATCGGAAATGTGGTGCCTGCCCCGGTATTCGTGGGGCTCATGCAAAAGGATGCTTCATCCGATAAAATGGGCAGAATCGTTGGTCAAAAGGACGAGATGGCCAAGGATTTTGCTGCAACCTCTGGTGGCTTTTGGCCCGTGGTGTTGCAGCGGTCTGGCATCATACCGGGAGCGGCGAGTGTCGTGCGCGCGTTTTCTTGGTTTGAATCGGCCGACCGAATCCCCAGAGGTGGTATTATCTGCGTATGCCGTCCCTCAATTTTAAAGGCAAAGCGCTGGTGCAGAATTTTCACCTGCTTGTGCCCTATCACGAACTGAAGCCGGTGAAGTCCAAGAGCTTGACGCCCAAGGTGAGCTTGCACGACAACCTTGTGGTCCATGGCGACAATCTGAAGGCCCTTAAGTCGCTTTTGCCCTATTACCACGGCAAGGTGAAGTGCATCTATATCGACCCGCCTTACAATACCGGGAACGAAGGCTGGGTGTATAACGACAACGTCAGTTCTCCGATGATTCAGGAATGGCTGGGCAAGGTGGTGGACCGTGAGGACCTGACTCGCCATGACAAATGGCTCTGCATGATGATGCCGCGCCTCAAGCTCCTACGCGAGTTTCTGACCGATGACGGCGTCATCTTCGTTTCGATTGACGACAACGAAGTGCATTGGCTGCGGGCGATCCTGGATGAAATCTTCGGCGAAGACAATTTCGTTGCGACGATTATCTGGGAGAAGGTTTATTCGCCGAAAAGTTCCGCACGGTTCTTCTCAGAAAATCACGACTACATTGTGGTATATGCGCGAGGGAAGGAGAGCTTTGAGCTTGGGCTGTTGCCGCGTACGGAGGAAGCGAATGCGCGTTACGAGAATCCTGACAATGACAAACGCGGGCCGTGGAAGCCGGGCGATCTATCGGCCCGCAATCCCTATAGCAAAGGCACTTACAGCATAAAGTGTCCAGGCGGGCGTGTTATCAAAGGTCCTCCGCCCGGGAATTACTGGCGTGTCTCGGAAGAGAACCTGCGGCGATTGGATGCTGAGGGCCGTATCTGGTGGGGTGGGGACAAGAACCAGGTACCAGCCATCAAGCGATTCTTGACCGAGGTGAAGCAAGGACTGGTTCCAGAGACTATCTGGACTTACAAGGAAGTGGGTCATACTCAGGATGCTAAGAGATCTTTGTTGGATATATTCGGGGACGATTTCGAGACGTTTACGACGCCCAAGCCGGTTGAGTTACTCAAACGCATAGTGCGACTTAGCACAGGGGATGATGCAATCGTAATGGATGCGTTCGCGGGCAGTGCAACGACAGCTCAGGCAGTGTTGGAGTTGAATAAAGATGAAGGTGCGGAACGGCGCTTTGTATTGATTGAAAGTGAACCCTATGCAAACTCCCTTACGGCCGAGCGCATCCGGCGCGTCATAAAGGGAGTGCCGAAGGCCAAAGACGAGGCGCTACAGAAAGGCTTGGGCGGGTCGTTTTCCTTCATCGAAGTCGGTCGTCCCATGCAATTAGAAACAATGCTGAAGGCTGAGAAATTACCTTCATACGAGGATCTTGCCGGGTACATCTTTTACACCGCGACCGGCGAGGACTTTGACGCCCGCCAGATCAACCGCAAAACAGGCTTCATTGGCGAGAGCGCGCAATACGACGTCTATTTGCTCTACGAGCCAAGCCTCGATTACCTGAAAAGCACGGCGCTGACACTGGACGTCGCGCGGGGTCTGCCCAAAGGCAGTGGAAAAAAGCGGCTGGTGTTCGCGCCGACAAAGTATCTGGACAGCATCCATCTGGACGAACAACGCATCGAGTTCTGCCAGTTGCCCTTTGAAATCTACAAGGCTGCGAAGCCCAAACGATGAGACTGAAGGATTATCAGGAACGAGCGCTGGGGGAAGTGAAACGCTTCCTTGAACAGCTCATTGTCTGGCGCGGAAAGGCGCGCCAGGACGACGAGTGGCTGTTCGATTTTGCCGAGAAGGCTTGGGAAAAGGCGCGCATCGCCGGGATGTACCTCAAGAAGAAGGACGGGCTTGGGCGGCCGCTGCCCGTGTTCTGCCTCAAGATTCCGACGGGCGGTGGCAAGACGCTTTTGGCGGTAAAAACCATCGACCTGGTGCAAAATATCTACCGCCAGCGACAGACCGGGTTGGTGGTGTGGATAGTGCCCACCTTACAGATTTACCGGCAGACCATGTTGCGCCTGAAGGACCGCGATGATCCCTACCGGCAGCATCTGGACATGGTTTCAGCGGGCAGGACGCTGATTCTGGAGAAGGCGGACGGGTTCACACCGCAGGATGTGGACGAGCATCTTGCCGTGCTGATGTTGATGCTGCCCTCGGCATCGCGGGCCATTAAGGAAGCGTTGCGGATGTTCCGGGACAGCGGGGCGTTTCAGGCGTTCTTCCCGCCCGAAGATGACAAGGACGGCCACGCCAAGCTGCTGGAGCGCGTCCCGAATCTCCAAACCTTCGATGCGGCGGACCCCTTTTGGGGAACCCAGGTCAAGACATCGCTGGGAAACACGATTCGACTCCTGGAGCCTGTGATCATTCTTGACGAAGGACATAAGGCTTACAGCGCGCAAGCGCAGGACACGCTAAGGAATCTGAACCCTTCCATGATTGTGGAGCTTTCGGCCACGCCGCCGAAAGAGTCGAACAAGCTGGTGACCATCAGCGGCACCGAACTTCATCAAGACGAGATGATCAGGCTTGACCTGCGCGTTGTCAACAAGGCCAGCACCAACTGGCGGGACACGATCCGGGCGGCGATGGAACGGCGTGATGACTTGCAGGAGAAAGCACGCGCCTACGAGGCGAACACCAACGTTTATATCCGGCCCATTTGCCTTGTGCAAGTGGAGCGAACCGGGAAGGAACAACGAGGCAGCCAATGGATTCACTCCGAGGACGTCCGCGAGTATCTGATTGGGCAGGGAGTTCCGAAGGATTGGATTGCGGTAAAGTCAGCGGAGATGGACCAGCTAAAGGAATTTGAGGACGTCGGCGGACTCTTGTCGCGAGACTGCCCCATTCGCTACATCATTACCAAACAAGCGCTGCAAGAAGGCTGGGATTGCTCCTTTGCCTACGTGCTGACGATTCTAACCAACCCCCATTCCAAGACGGCGCTGACCCAACTGGTGGGCCGCATCCTGCGTCAGCCGTATGCACGCAAAACGAACGTGACCGCGCTCGATGAGAGTTACGTGTTTTGCTTCCAGCGCACCAAACTAATGGAGGAGATTCGGCAAGGTTTCAGCAACGAAGGCTTGCAAGGTTTGGAAGGCCGCGTCGTGATGGATGCGAAGGACCTGGAGACCGCGGAGATCGAGCGGGTGGCGCCGCGCGGGATCTTCCGGGCGGCTGCCGCGAATATGGTCCTGCCGGCTTTTCTTATCCGCAATGGAGAAGACTGGCGACTGGTAAGCTATGAGGAGGATATTCTCTCCCGCGTGCCCTGGGACAAAGCCGACATCTCTCCGTTGTTCAACTTGACGCTGAGTTTGGAGGAAAAGCGCGATGTGGAACTGCGCGCTGGCTTGGTCGAGGACCTGGCCGGCTTGCAGCGCGATACCGAGCAAAGTCTAAGTGGGGGTGGTGAGCTAAAGCTTGACTACGCCTATGCGGCGGCGCACCTGCTCGATACCGTGCCGAATCCCTGGGTCGGGTATGAGTTTGTCGAACGGACCTTCACCAAGCTGCTGACGAAGTACAAGGGTAAAGAGAGGGTCGTTGCCAATAACCTGGTGTTCATTCTTGAAGAGCTCCGGAAGCGTCTGGAACAGGAGCGCGACGGCCTGGCAGAAGAAGTGTTCAACAGCTTGTTGAATGAAGACGAGATGCGCTTCATGGTGGTGCTGAATGACCTGGGCGTGAACCGCCCACCCGAAAAGGTCGATATCCGGAAGCCCTTTGTAAAGGCGACGCGGCTCGACGGCAATCAATTCATGCTGAACCTGTACGAGCCGATGGCAGCGGATTCGCTGAATTCTCTTGAGCATGAGGTGGCAAGCTTCCTGGATGAGCAGAGTCGGCTTTACTTTTGGTACCGGAACATTCCCCACCATGGCTATTACGTGCAGGGTTGGCAGAAGTCCCGAATTTATGCGGATTTCATTTTTACCACCGACGGCGCTGGCGAGACCAAGAAAGACTACCGAAAGGTCTTTGTGCTGGAGACCAAGGGATGGCATCTCAAGGACAACGAAGACACAGACTACAAGAAATCGGTATTTGCGCTTTGCAATAAGCACGCGAAGCTCACGACGTGGAACGAACTCGTTCCGGCGATGCAAGGGAAAGAGATCACCTACGAAGTTGTTTTTCAAGATGAGTGGGAGAGGTTACTCAACCAACTTCTTGCCAGTTAACGCCAGATGTGAACGCATTCTGCCACAGTAATCGCCTTTCTGACCGGAGGCGAATTGGATTTGGCGCCGCCAAGCAGGTGAGCGTCGAATCTCGTCATGACGCCAGCGGAAGCGGCCTGGAGAAACCGGGACACGGGAAACGGTGTCAGGAAACGGTGTCAGGAACGTGTGAACAAATTGCCAACGGCCAGGGTATTGACATTAATTATTAGTAGCTTATTCATCTAAGCTCTGATATATTGGGGGCATGAGCACAGCGAATCCGGTTACTCGTCCCCGGTTAGTGCGTGTGGATCGCCGCCAGATGGGATGCGCGCCATCGAGGTGGAGCGGTTGATTGAGCCAGATCACCCCGCGCGCGCGATTTGGGAGCTGGTGGGGCGCCTGGATTTAAGCCGGTATTATGCCGAGATCGCCGCGGTGGAGGGGCGGGCGGGGCGCGATCACACCGACCCGCAAGTCTTGATCAGTCTCTGGCTGTATGCCCATAGCCGCGGGCATCAGTTCGGGGCGCGAGGTGGCGCGGCGGTGCGAATACGAGCCGGCCTTTCAGTGGCTGTGCGCGTTGGAGCCGATCAGTCACCGCACGCTCTCGGGTTTTCGCTCCGGTCATCAGCGCAGAGTCTGTGCGTTTCAGACTCTGCGGTTCTTTATTTGAAAAATATCCACATGTTGCTAATGCCTGACTGATGGGGTTGATGTTGAATGGGGGAAAAGCCGCAGAGTCTCTGGACGGCGAGACTCTGCGCTACCTGCTTATTTCACCCCAGGGGGGTGGTTTTTCGCGCCGCAAACCGTGTGGATCGGCGCCGGCGGGAGGTTGGGGTAAGCCGCTGACGGCTCCTGCCCATTATGGCGATCATCGTTTCACGCTCCGTCCCGGCAACAATTCAACCGTCGTTCGGCATCGAAGGAAGAACCCCCGGTCACAACCGCAGTGACCGTGGCGACCCCGCTCTTCGCGGGCTTCTCATGCGGTTTCCCGATCGAAGGGGCGACGTTATCGGGAACCGATCGGATCAACAGGTGAAATTGCGGATGCGCGTTGCGTCTCCTTTTCCTGACTCGCTTTCCGTAAACTTGTCAGCGACGGTTAAGCCTAAACCGTGCGCAACGCAATCAGAAATGGCCTTCGCCCACGCCGGCGGCAAGTCGCGCCCTTCATGGTTGGGTCCGTTGCCAAGATCGAACACTCCGCTATTCTTGCTCGATACGAAACGAAACCAGCCGGCCCCGTGTGCCGGACAGCCTTGCAGGGCCCATCCCAGCCCGTCCGCTGCAGGAACATTGGCGATTGCAAACAGTGTGTTGTGGTAGTAGCCGTCGATATCCCGACTGCTTTCAGCAATGATGAAGTTGCGTCCGACGTTACCAAACCTTGGAGGGACGCCGAAGGTGTCGTGAATATCCTGGACGGTTCTTACCGGGGCATTAACAAAGATCCGATTTTTCACCTTGTCCGTCGCAGGGTTGGTCATTCGCCCGCCATCGATCAGTGGACCGCCGTTGTTGGCGCATCTTTCGTATGTCGGCAACATATGGCAAACACCGGTACTCCTTTGCGTAATTCCGATGAAGGTGTCGCCCCTCTTGCCACTTCGCTGGCTCTTGGCCCACACTTCGATGGCCTTCGGGGCCAAACTGAAGGCGATTTCCGCGCCATCGTTGCCGGCCCGAGTCAGATGCGGGCTGTCAAAGCAAACCGGCGCTCCCACCACCGCTCGTGGGGTCCGTGCCTGCATCAGCGGAACCATCTCATTGGCAAAGAATCTAAGTTTTCCATTCGATAGATTGTTGCGGTCACTATTCCACCAGCCCCCCTCAAGCTCTTTCGATCTCTGCCATTCATCCCAAGCGGTAAGCATGGTATCGGCTGCCGTCTGTCGTCCCGGTGCATTGATTGGGCCGTCGAGGGTGGCGCAATAATCCCTTATGGCCGTGTCGAGCGTCTTCAACTTACTCGAACGGAAAAATGGACTCTTCGTGTTGTCGATCCAGACACGGTAAAAATTCGCAGTCATCATCTCTACACCCTCCATACACGAATTTCGGTTTTGAGTTTTCGCCGGCGGGTAATATACACTCGAGCGCCTCTGAGTTCAATCTCCAGTTGAGCGGGGAGCGCAGAGTCTGTGCGTTTCGGACTCTGCGGTTCTTTATTTGAAAAATATCCACATGTTGTTAATGCCTGACTGATGGGGTTGATGTTGAATGGAAAAGCCGCAGAGTCTCTGGACGGCGAGACTCTGCGCTACCTGCTTCGGTCACCCACATTTCTGTACACATTTCCAAAATCTTGAAGGCCGACCAAAAAATCCATATTACGGGAGTATTTATTTTTGAATGCCACTTGGCCGACGAACTGTTTTGCCGCGTCCCCCGGCATTGAGGCCGTCGAAACGCGGCTCCCTATAAGCTGATGAGTAGAGTCGAGGTGTGGCGCGGTGGCACGCGGGTCGCGTAGACGTAGCCGGGCCGTTGGACCGTCGGTGTCCCAGTAGCGAACGCCTATTCCTGTTTCACACCCCGCTGTCGCTTTTCCTTTATTCGGCTCTGGCTCAAGTTTGGGGAATGACTTACTTGGGTCATCCAGGAGTGTGGTACAGGATAAAAGCAGTTAGGGCGCATGGGTAAGGGGACGTGCAGGATGGCAGTTCGCAGGGAAGGCTGGTATGAAAATGCTCCCCTCCTCAGTTGAGGAGGGGGTAGGGGGTGGTGCTGATTACGACCTAATGTTTTCGGCTTCAGGAGATAACCAC
>JBEKQO010000325.1:0-7728 GCA_049519635.1 Terriglobia bacterium
GACCTGTTTTTTAGGTCCGCGGCTTTTCCTTGTCCATCGGGGACGAGCCGCGGACCTTAAAAACAGGTCCGCGCTACACGTGCTGAATCTCAAGAGCTTACGTGTCGAGTTTCTGCAGAGGAGCAGCGGCGGTCCTGAGCCTTGCGAAGGAAGAATCTCGCATTGCCTTGAAAATGCTCAGAGCGCGATCCTTCGCGTAGTTTACCCTGAGCGGGCAGAGCGAGATTCTTCGCTACGCTCAGAATGACAGCGAACGGGCTCAGGATGACAGCATTGTGGGGTTTTTCCGCAGCCTGTAAAGCCCTGCCCATCCAGCAAATTCTGAGAGCGCCCAAACTTGGTGAGAAATCCGGGCTAAGACGCAGAGAAGGGGCCTTTTCATTTTATATCTCTGCGCCTCCGCGCCTCTGCGTTGAAGAGGATCTCAGTGCAGTCGCGTCAGTTCAAACTTCCCCGCGGCGCGCGGCGGCGACAATCCGGTCGGCGGCGCGAAAGGCGAGGGCCTGAATCGTCATGGTGGGCTGTCCACGGCCGGACGTCACAAAGCTGCTTCCGTCGCAGAGAAAAAGGTTGGGCACATCGTGGGTGCGGTGATCGGCGTTCACCACCGAGGTCTTCGGGTCGTTCCCCATGCGGCAGGTACCGAGCAGGTGTACGGCGCGAGTTTGCTCCTGGACGGGCTCCGCCCAAACCTGGGTCGTTTGGGTGGCCGCCAACAACTCGAGCGCGCGGTCTTGCAGATACTTGGCTGTCTTGAGGTCATCGGGATGATCTTTGTAAGTCATGCGGAGCGCCGGAAGGTCCCAAGCGTCCTTCAAATCCGGGTCGAGGGAAAAACTGTTGTCTTCGACGGGCAGCGAGGTGGCGTGGCACATCACATACATTGAGCGCGAGAAGGTTTCCGCCAGCCAGTTCTTGTAAGCCTTGCCCCAGCGCGGAGCGCCGGGGGGAACTGAGCCCAGCGCGAAACTAATGGGAGTCCGCCCAAAGCGTGCGTCGAGTCCCCCGCCGCCATAAAAGCCCAATTTGGGATCGATCTCATAGAAATCGTGCAGCACGCGGCTGACGGCGGCGCTGGTGTAATCGTTGAGCGGCTGCTCGAACGCCGCCAACACCATGCCATGCGCATTAATCATCAGGTGCTTGCCCACCAACCCGCTGGAATTCGCGAGGCCTTGGGGAAACCGGCCGGAACTCGAAAGAAAAAGCAGGCGGGGCGTCTCCGCACCGTTGGCGCTGAGAATCACAGCATGGGCTTTCTGGAAATGCCGCCGGCCCCGGTCATCAAAATAGGCGACACCCGTGGCGCGGCCATGGCGATGGGTTTCGACCCGGAAAGCGTAGCTCTGCGTTCGGATTTCGCAGCGGCCGGTTTGTTGCGCCAGGGGAATAACGCTCGCCAGCGTGCTGGACTTCGCTCCCACCTCGCAGCCAAAGCCCAGGCAGCGCCCGCAATGGATGCACCCCGCCCGGCCCCGGTAAGGTTGGGAAAGAATCGCCATGGGCGCGGGGAACGGATGCCAGCCGAGCTTGCGGGCGGCGCGCTCAAATATTACTCCCGAGGATTTTACCGGCATCGGCGGCAGGGGATAGGGTTTGGAGCGATAGGGATCAAAGGGGCTCGCACCGGCAAGTCCCGAAACGCCGACTTCCCATTCCACCTTGGTGTAATACGGTTCCATCTCCGTATAAGTAATTGGCCAGTCGGCGAACCCCGTGCCCGCCACCGGCCCGCGGCGGCTGCGCTCCACAAAATCGATTTCGTGGAATCGCCAGTAGTTCGCCGTAAAGTGTACGGTGCCTCCGCCCACGCAGCACCCGTAGATCGCTGAGAACTGCTTTTCGGCCTTGTCCTGAGGGGTCTTGCGAAAGGTCTGGGGCTGCCGCTGGAAATTGTTAGTCAGGGCGTGTTCCTGCGTCTGGGCGATTTCATCGTGGCCAAAATCGCCGGGAGGAATGAAGCGCCCTTGCTCCAACACCACCACCTTGAAGCCCGCCGTGGAGAGTTCCTTGGCCAGCACTCCCCCGGCCGCGCCGGAGCCGACGATGACGAAGTCAACTTGTTCTGACGGCTTGTAGGTGACTTGGGGATTCATAGCGCCTTCACGACCCGGGCAAAAGATTCACCACCAAGACACCAAGACACCAAGAAAAGTAGAAGACAAAAACCACGGGACAGGAGCACCTCTGTTTCTGGTATTTGCTTTCTGTCTACCGTCCTCCTTGGTGCCTTTGTGTCTTGGTGGTGGTCATCATTTCTTCTCGCCCGGCGGCTGCCAGCCGGAGTAGTCGCGGTCGTAATACCCAAACGGCGGAGCGAATGTGGGGCTGTCATCGAACCCGATCAGTTTCCACCCCACATCGCCGCGATTGCCTCCGCGCGCCGGGTCGGCGAGAAAACCCATGATGGTGTGCGTGAGGATCAACTCGAAAATCGGCTGCCCCTCCAGCGCCTTCAATACCGCGTCCTGCTGCTCGGGAGTGGCTTGGGAGAATTTCGGCGTGTTGGGGAACATCTCCAGCGTCTTGGCCTGCAAGACCGGCAACCCCTTCTCGTAGTCATCGCGGTGGTCGGCGGCAAAAGTGGCCAGGGCGCGGTCAATGAAGTAAATCACCCCGGCTTCACGCGCGCCCGGAGTGTCATCGGTGGGAATGATGCGGCTGGCGGCGGCCTCGATTTCGGCGGCCTGCTCCACGGTCAAGACCTCCAACTTGGCTGGGGGGACGCCCTCGCGCATGTGCGCGGCGTGTTGCGCTGCGGCCATGATCGCGGGCCAATGCAGAGAAGTCCACGCGCCGCCCGCGCCTCGCAAGCCAGCCAGCAGAAACCTGCGCCGGTCAAAATCGTTTCCTGAATTTGCGTTCATAACTCGTCCAGTGTCAGCGTGCTTCCCTCAGTTTACTCGTAGAGTGGCAGCCGCTGCGAGCGCATTTTTCTTAGGCCCCTTGCAAAGCCTCGTCATGTGGTAAATTTATGGGGCAATGCTGGAGGAACGTGAACGCATTGAGATCGCGCGCTTGTGGGAGCGGAAGCTCCGCCATGATGCCCTGGGTCTTCCCCAGTCCGAGCGGCACCGTAATTTGGAGCCGGCCAGCGCGGAGTTTATTTGCTCCTTGGCTGCGGGCATCGGCGCCAAGCGGATTCTCGAGGTCGGCGGCTCGAGCGGCCTATCCACCATTGCCCTGGCTGACGCCGCGCGCCGGGTTTCAGGGCGGCTCATCTCAATTGAAAGGGAACCGCTCCGGCAGACCGAGGCACGGCAGACGCTTTCCGATCTTGGTCTCGCCCCATACGTAGAGTTTATCCTGGAAGACGCGGGATCAGTGCTCGAAGGCATGCGCGAATTTGACCTCGTTTTCCTCGATTGCGAAAAGGAGGACTATATCCGCTTCTTCGACATGCTTCATATTCCTGCCGGAGGCATCGTGGTTGCGGATAACGTGATCTCCCACTCGCTCACGGATTATGTCGCACATGTCCGCTCGCGGCCGGACGTGGAATCAATAACGCTGCCCGTCGGCAAGGGTTTGGAAGTCACCCGATTTAGGATGCCGAGCCGCGGGTGACCACACAGAAATTCATGAGCCCTTATCGCCCCAAGCTCGCTGCCGTTGTCACCACCTATTTCAAATACTCACACGCCCAACACATCGTGGACCGCTTCCTTTACGGTTATGGATGGATGGGCACGCACCACTGGCCGCCGATGGACTTGGTCTCGCTCTATGTCGACCAAGTGGGGAAAGGCGATCTCAGCCATAGCCGCGGCGAGCAATTTCCCGCCATGCGGATTTATCCCACCATTGCCGAGGCGCTGACGCTGGGAGGCAGCAAGCTGGCGGTGGATGGGGTGGTGGTAGTGGGTGAGCACGGCGAGTACCCGCGCAACGAGAAAGGGCAGACCCAATACCCCCGTTGGGAATTCTTCCAAAAGATCATCCAGGTGTTCAAAGATAGTCAACGCTCGGTCCCGATGTTCAATGACAAGCATCTGTCGTGGAACTGGGACTGGGCGAAGCAAATGGTCGATACCTCGCGCGGAATGGGTTTCGCCTACATGGCCGGATCAAGCCTGCCCGTGACGTGGCGGATTCCGTCAGTGGAAATGCCCCTGGGGTCGCGCATCCGCGAGGCGCTGTGCGTGGGCTACGGGGGAGTGGACAGCTATGATTTCCATGCTCTCGAAGCCATCCAGTGCATGGTGGAGCGGCGGGCGGACGGTGAAACGGGAGTGAAATGGCTCCAGGCCTACCGAGGCGACAATTTTTGGGATGCCTTGCGCCAGGGCCGCTGGTCGCGCCGCTTGATGAATGCAGCTTTGTGCCGCAGCCACACGCTCACTCCCGCGCGGCCGGGTTTCAATGACGTCTTCCCTACCGATGACGATATGCGCCGGCTGGTGCAGGACCCCGTCGCCTACCACTATGAGCATGCCGACGGCCTGATCTGCACCATGATTCTCATGAACGGGCTGGTAAGGGATTTCAACTTCGCCGCCGATGTCGAGCATCATCGCTCGAGTTCAGTGGTCTATGCGCCGCTCGTGAAGGACTTGAACTTCGCCGCCGACATCGAGGGCCGCGCTGAACCCTTCTCAACGCAAATGTATTTGCCCATGCCCGACGGGCGCACGACGCTGGCCAGCTTCTTTAGCCCGCTGGTGAACAATATGGAAAAGATGTTTCTGACGGGCAAGCCCACCTATCCCATCGAGCGCACGCTGCTGACCACGGGGCTGGTGGCTGCGGGGATGGAGAGCCTGTACCGCCACGAGGAGCGCTACGAGACGCCGCACCTGGCGGTCACTTATCAACCGACTCGCGAATCGACGTTTGAGAGGGCTTAACCGATGCTGACTCGACGGGAATTCCTTCAGACGGGTGCGGCGGCCGCAGGGCTCCTGCTGAGCGGCGCGGACGCCCCGCCCCAGCGCCTTGCCATCATCGCGACCATTTACAAGTACCTCTCGCACGCACAGCATATTGGCGACCGGTTTCTCGTCGGCTACCCCTACGCAGGGGCCTGGCACAAACCAGACATCAAGGTCGTCTCGCTCTACGTGGACCAGAAACCCGATGGCGACCTGAGCGGCGAGCGCGCCAGCGAATTCGGTTTCCAGGTTTATCCCACCATCGCTGAGGCTCTCTGCCGTGGAGGCAAAGAGCTGGCGGTGGATGCCGTCCTGATCGTCGCTGAACACGGTGACTACCCGCGCAATGAAAAGGGCCAAATCCTTTATCCCCGCTACGAGTTTTTCCAGCAGTGCATGGAGGTATTCAGGCGCAGCGGCCGGTCCGTGCCGGTCTACAACGACAAGCATCTTTCCTATAGCTTTACGAAAGCACAGGACATGGTTGAGGCCTCGCACCGGCTGGGCTTTCCCATGCTTGGAGGCTCGTCCCTCCCCGTCACTTTTCGTTTGCCGGAGCTCGAACTGCCCCTCGGATGCGAGATTGAGGAGGCGTTGATGGTCGGCGAGGGCGAGTCCGATCCGATGGATTTTCACGCGCTCGAAGGCCTTCAGTGCATGGTGGAAAGACGCGGGCGCGGTGAGGCGGGGGTTAAAGCCGTGCAAATGATCGAGGGCGATGCGGTGTGGAAGGCGGGTGAGGAAGGCCGCTGGTCGAAGGACCTGCTGATCTCTGCCCTCTCGCGCAGCGACACGCCTTTGGGTACGGACGAAACGCAGAGCCGGCCGGAGGATTTGGTGTCTTCGGGGCAGTTGCCGAAACTCGTTGCCCATCCCGCGGCTTACTGCATCGAGTACCGCGACGGCCTGAAAGCTACTTTGCTGATGCTCAACGGCGCCTTGAAGGATTTCAACTTTGCCGCCCGCTTGAAAAGGGTATCGGAAATCCAATCGACGCAGTTTCTGCTTACCCCTGAGCCCAACGTGACCTATTCGGCGTGCCTGGTGCATGGAATCGAACAGATGTTTCAAACCCGCGTGGCGCCATACCCAATCGAACGTACGCTTCTGGTCAGCGGCATCCTGGAAAGCTGCCTGACGTCCAAGATGCAGAATCACCAGCGGCTGGAAACCCCCCAACTCAATGTGGCTTACCAACCTCCGGCGCACACCACTTTTTGCCGAAGCTAGCATCCAGCCTCAAAATGCTGCATCACGGTGACCCAGGAATCCACTGGCGCCTTTCTTTTTATCCGATCCCCAAGTGTGGTACAGCCCGAGATAGGCGTAGTTCTCAGTTTGCCCGACGGCAGTATGGCCGTAGGCAAACAAGATTTGCCAGCCTGGGTTCCGGATGTAATAATAGCCGCCAACATCAATCATCGTGGCAGACATTGTCTGTGCGGTAGCAAGCCCTTCCGGCCCATGAGAGAAAACTTCCGCTCCGAGCGTAAACTTCTTTCCGATATCCCGTTGCAGCAGCCATCCGCCATAGGTATAACTGCGATACTGAGTCTGTCTGACAAGGGTGTATCCAGCGCCGCCGTAGGTGGTCCAGGGCCCCCAGTTTTTCTGCACCCAGAGCGGCAGTTTGTACCAGACCTTTCCCACGCCCAATCCTTTGGCATAGCTTCCGGTGGGGATTTCTACCATCGTAAAGGTGCCAAACTCCGGGCGGTGCTTGGTTTGTTTCACAAATCGATACTTCGCCCCCAATTCCATATCCGTCAGACCATAGGCGCTCGGACCCACCCCGGCGGGAAAATACCTCGGATTGTTGGAAGGAACTACGGCTCCAAATGGCACGATGATATGCAAATGAAGATTGGGAGCAGCGCCCCAGTTGGCTTCAAACGCCGGGCCCACCGGATCGGTTTCCACCGGGGTCCCATCCGTGCCGCCAAACCAGTAGACCTCGTAATGCCGGAAATCAATTGGCTCCGGATCGTCGGTCTGAAAAGGAGGTCCCGCCCATAGAGTGGTGGCTGCCAGCATAAACAGCAGGAGGAGCGGTTTTTTTGTGCGACCGCGCTTAACGTTCATTCATGCTCCGCGATGAAGTGGCACGGGAATCCTGCCCGTGTGCGGTCATGGCCAAGATGGCCATGCCACCCGAATTATTTCCCCTGCAAGAAATCTGCAAACGGCGGAAAGGTCAGTAATACTCCCAATGCCAAAAGCAAAAATGCTACGGCATTGACCTTCGCGATGGCGACGGTCTTCGTCCGCCAGCGTCTCGCCAGGATGAACCAAGTCACCAGCCACAATAGAATTGCCAAGGAACTTACGCCGGAGAGTGGTCCAGTGGGCCGATAAAACGTCAACAATCTGGCCATGGGTTTGGAGGCATCAGCGACCACGGCAAGGATGCCCAGAGCTAAGCAACCGGCCCCCGCCGACAAGATGGCTGCTCCCGCAGGTCCGTTGGGAAGGTGGTCTCTCCGCAGTGTTGCGGGCCGCTCTTCCCCTTGTGGCTGCAATGGGTTCATTGGCTTTTTCCTTTTAAATGGATTGTCGGGCCGCCGTTTACTGGAGCGTATTTATTGAGCATTGCTCCAAAAAATCCTGCGACTCCCGCAGCTCCGAAAGCCACCAGGGCAAAGACCAGAACGGACGTGCGGACTTGGGGATGCTCTCTGATCGACAGCCTGTACTTGGTCATGACATAGGCCACCATGGTTATAGCGATGGGAGCTATCCAGGCAATGTGTTCTTTCCACTCCATTCCCAGGTCGTGCCACCCCGCCGTCGTGGCGCTCGACTTCAATAGAAACCGCGGATAAAGGGCCAGGTCTGTAACCCCCGTGGGCGGAACGGC
>JBEKQO010000326.1:0-7638 GCA_049519635.1 Terriglobia bacterium
CAACTTCCCGGCCACAAGGTGGATGAGGTCATCGCCCGCGTGCGGCACTCGATTGCCGGCGTGGGGCTGATCTCGCCGCCGCCGCACCATGATATTTATTCCATTGAGGACCTGGCGCAGCTTATCTACGACCTCAAGAACGTGAATCCGCAGGCCAGGATCTCCGTCAAGCTGGTGGCCGAATCGGGCGTGGGGACGGTGGCGGCGGGCGTGGCCAAGGCCCATGCCGACGTCATCCTCATCAGCGGTTACGACGGCGGCACCGGCGCGTCCCCAATCTCTTCCATTCGCCATGCGGGAATCCCCTGGGAGCTCGGCCTCTCTGAAACGCAGCAGACGCTGGTGATGAACGATCTGCGCAGCCGCGTGCGCCTGCAAGTGGATGGGAAGCTCCAGACCGGCCGCGACGTGGCCATTGCCGCCATGCTGGGGGCGGAGGAATTTGGTTTCGCCACCCTGCCGCTTATTTCCATGGGCTGCATCATGATGCGCAAGTGCCACCTGAACACTTGTCCGGTGGGCGTCGCCACGCAGGACCCTTTACTGCGCAAGAAATTCCAGGGCCAGCCCGAACACGTGATCAATTTCTTGTTCTATATCGCGGAAGACCTGCGGCAGATCATGGCGCAACTCGGCTTCCGCAAGCTTGAGGATATGGTGGGCCGCGTCGATTGCCTTACCCAGCGCCGCGACGTTGAGCATTGGAAAGCCAGTGGCTTGGATCTTTCCGCCGTACTTTACAATCCACACGTCCCCACGCGCGTGGGACGCCACTGCACCATCAAGCAGGAGCATGGGTTGGAGCAATCTCTCGACTACCAGTTGATTGGCCACTCGCGCGAGGCCTTGGAGCGCGGCAAGAAAGTGTCCATCAGCCTTCCCATTCGCAACACCCACCGCACGGTGGGGGCGATGTTGAGCGGGGATATTGCCCGCCGTTATGGGGAAGAGGGCTTGCCCGATGACACCATCCGGGCCCAGTTCACGGGCTCGGCGGGGCAGAGCTTCGGGGCGTTCCTGGCCAAAGGCGTCACCTTGATTCTCGAAGGTGAAGGCAACGATTACGTGGGCAAGGGGCTGTCCGGCGGCAAGCTTATCATCTACCCACCGCGGAATTCCTCGTTCCAGCCCGAAGAAAACATCCTGGTGGGCAACGTGGTTCTGTATGGCGCCACCAGCGGGGAAGCCTACTTCAATGGCATGGCCGGTGAACGCTTTGCCGTGCGGAACTCCGGCGCCACCGCCGTTGTGGAAACGGTGGGCGACCACGGCTGCGAGTATATGACCAGGGGAACGGTGGTGGTGCTGGGTAAGACGGGCCGCAATTTTGCCGCCGGCATGACCGGCGGCGTTGCTTACGTTCTCGATGAGACGGGCGAATTCGTGCGCGTGCGCTGTAACCGGGCGAGCGTTGACCTGGACCCCGTCGTCGATCCGCGGGATATCGACATCATTCAAACCCTGGTCGCTCGCCACGCGGAACTCACCGAAAGCCCCCGCGCCAAATGGATTCTCGACAACTGGGAGACCATGCTGCCCAAGTTCATCAAGGTTTTCCCGCATGAATTTAAGCGCGTGCTGGGCGTGCAGCGCACGCCGGTGGGATTGGCGGCCTCTGCCGCCGCACCTCTGGTAGGGGCGGTTTGCGAACCGCCCCTACCAACCACACCAGCGCTGCCCTCACGGGAGGTGCTGCGTGGGTAAAACTACCGGATTCATGGAAGCCACTCGCGAGGTTCCCACGCGCCGGCCCGTGGAAGAGCGCGTGAATGACTACCGCGAAGTTTATCAAGACTTTCCCGAGCAAAAGCTGCGCACGCAGGCGGCGCGCTGCATGGATTGTAGTGTTCCGTTTTGCCACACGGGTTGCCCTCTCAATAACCTCATTCCCGACTGGAACGATCTGGTTTACCGCGACCGGTGGAAGGAAGCCATCCGCACGCTGCACGCCACCAACAACTTTCCCGAGTTCACCGGCCGCATCTGCCCCGCCCCCTGCGAGGCCGCGTGCGTGCTGGGCATCAATGAACCGCCGGTGACCATCAAGACCATCGAGAAGACTATTATCGAGCACGCCTTTAAAGAAGGATGGATCAGGCCGGAACCGCCCCTGCACCGTACGGGAAAACGCGCGGCCATCGTCGGCTCGGGGCCGTCGGGGCTCGCCGCCGCACAACAATTGAACCGTGCGGGACATTCGGTGACCTTATTCGAAAAAGCCGATCGCATGGGAGGCTTGATGCGGTATGGCATTCCGGATTTCAAGCTGGAGAAATCGGTGCTCGACCGGCGCCTCGACCAGATGCGGCAGGAAGGCGTGATCTTCGCTACGGGCTCCCACGTCGGCAAGAATGTGCCGGTGGAAGATTTGCGCCGCGAGTTTGACGCCCTGCTGCTGACGGGCGGCGCGGAAAGTCCCCGCAACCTCCCCGTGCCGGGGCGAGATTTGAAGGGAATTCACTTCGCCATGGAGTATCTGCCCCAGCAAAACCGCCGCGGCGCCGGCGATCTTGTGGAGGGGCAAATCCTTGCCACCGGCAAACGCGTCGTGATTATCGGCGGAGGCGATACCGGGGCTGATTGCCTGGGCACCGCGCATCGGCAAAAGGCGGCTTCCGTCCACCAATTTGAGATTCTGCCCCAGCCGCCCGCGGAACGTTCCCCCTTTACTCCCTGGCCGCTCTGGCCGCTCCAGTTGCGGACCGAGAGCGCGCACGAGGAAGGCGGAATTCGCGATTGGGCGATCAACACGGCGCGTTTCACCGGCGATGAGAACGGCAACGTGAAACAGTTGCACGCCCTGCGCGTGGGGCCGCCCCCCAAGTTCGAGGCCATGCCCGGAACCGAGTTCGCCATCGCGGCTGACCTCGTGTTGATTGCCATGGGCTTTCTGGGCCCCGTCAAGAACGGCATGATCGAGACCCTTGGCGTGAAGCTCGATGCGCGGAGTAATGTCGAGACCGACGCGAATTACATGTCCTCCATCCCCGGTGTCTTCGCCGCCGGCGATATGCGCCGCGGCCAGTCGCTGGTGGTCTGGGCGATTGCCGAGGGCCGCAAGGCCGCGCGCGGCATCGACAAGTTCCTGATGGGCGAAACCCAGCTTCAGTAGCAAGCCTGCCGCCACAAGTTTTGTAGGCGCTGCGCTTACCCTGCCCGAAGCAAAAGTAAGTCAAAAGGCAAATCGCAAAAGTCAAAACGCAAAAGTGAAGACACGCCGAGTCAGAGGCTGCCGGGAGGGCTGGCGCAGAGCGCAGCTCTGCGGCGCACAGACACGATTCAAATCAGGCGAGGCGATCGCGCTCAAAAGGTTTGCCGCGGCGAAAGGCGCTGTTGGTCAAGATTTACTCCCGCTCCGGCACGAAACGGCGTTGGGTCTGGGCACAACCCGTGATCATTTGGCGCACAAAAACGCAGAGCGGCGCTCTGCGCCCGCCCGACCCTCCGTTTGACAGAAATCCCCCAACCGCTTATACTTATAGGCGGATATATGCTTATATGACGAAGAATGCCGCGTCCGAGCCAGAAACCACCCGCTTGACCATTAGTTGGTCCAAGCAAGCCGATCTAGCCCTGCGCTCCTTCCTGGGCATCCAGGGCATGAAAAAAGGCGACATTTCGAAATTCATTGAGGAAGCTGTCCGCTGGCGCATCTTCCACCAGACCGTCAGCGAAGCGCGGGAAGCGTTCGCCGACGTTTCCCCGGACGAACTCCAGAGGATGATCGACGAAGGCGTCGAAGCCGTGCGCGCGAAACGCTACCGGGAGCGCGTCAAACGGCCCTGATGCGCCTCATCCTCGATACCAATATTCTGCTCTCCGCCCTTCTCTCGCCCCTGGGCGCGCCGGCAAAGCTTCTCGACGCCTGGGAGCGCAAGGCCTTCACGATGGTCACCTCTGAGGCGCTCATTGCGGAGTTTCGCGATGTCGCCGGCCGGCCGTTTTTCCGGGCGAGACTCCGCCCCAGCGCAGTCGAGTTGCTCGCGACGGAACTTCAGGACTTTTCCTTCTATTGCCGGGATCTGCCATCCGGACCCGTCGCGCCAGACCCCAAGGACAGTTACCTGCTCGCGATGGCGCAAGCCAGCCAAGCCGATTTCCTCGTGACCAGCGACAGGGAACTCCTCTCCCTGAAACGGCATGGATCCACCAGGATTGTTACGCCCGCCGCCATGATCGAGCTTCTAAGGGAAGCCGAGCAACCGTAGCGCAGACCCCCGTTTTGGGGTCCGCGGTTCTTCCTTTGCAAAAACCGAAAATCTCACAGACGAACGCCCGCCCTGGGGTTCGGGAGCGCGAGTCTCCGGAAGAACGGCGTTCACAACCAGGGAGGTATGCACCACCCGTAAAGGTGCACATCCTCCCTCTGGCGCATGCATGCACATGCATGTCAGAGGTAGAATGTATTGATGCGAACCACCGTCGAGCTTAAACCCGAGCACCGAAGTCGGCTGATAGCCATTGCGGCCAAGCGCGGGGAGAAGGGCTTCTCCAGCGTTCTCAACGAAGCCGTTGAGTCGTATCTTGGCGCGGAAGCAGAGCGCGAACGGAAAATCCAAAGAGCCCTTCAACTGCAAGGCGTGCTGACGCGTAAGGACGCCGCGGCCTTATACAAGAAGGTTGCCGCCTTGCGCGCGAGCTGGCGATGATCGTTGCAGATTCAGACGTGCTCATTGACTACTTACGGAGGCGTCAGCCGGGCGCCGCAGCGGTCGTTGAGGCGCTCCGCCGGGGCCAATTACACACCACAATTTTGAACTGTTTCGAATTGCTCGCAGGGGCTCAAAGCAGCCAGCCTGAGGAAAGCGTGCTTGCCTTGCTGGAGAGTTTGTCCATCTTGCCGCTCGATTTCGAGGCCGCGCGGAAAGCTGCCGAGATTAGCAGGGAACTCGATCGTTTAGGGGTCGGAATCGGCTTGGGAGACATCTTGATCGCAGGAATCGTGCTGGCACAAGGTGGAACCCTGTTGGCCGGCAACCGCCGGCACTTCGAGCGTGTTCCCGGATTGTCCCTGGCAAACCTTCAGCCGTGAACAGGTAGCCCCGGTCGGTTGTTTGCTTACCGTGGGCTGCCCGCTGGAACCCGGAAATCCCCGTGCACAAGGGATCAGGGTAGCGCAGGGCCTGCACTCCGGCCCTGCGGCTCTTCCCGCGGCGGAGGTATTTGCCGCGCCGCAAGCAAGATCATCCGAATCCCCGACTGGCTTTGGTACGAACCAAACGATCCCCCTTATCCGCGCTGCCTTATGCGCGTCATGGGGGAAGAGCCGCAAGGCCGGAGTGCGGGCCTTGCGCTACATCCCGGGACTTTTGGTAGGCTCTACATGTTTCATTTCTTCTGTTGACAAGATTATGGCGGTGGGCTACAATAGAGGGGTGCGGGAAAGTAGGTAGCGTGATGCCGCTGCGTAGGTCTCCCACCCTGACTTCTGCCCTGATGGCTTCCCATCGCCGCAACGTGAAGAAATCCACGGGCCCTCGGACCACGCGGAGCAAGGCATGGCTGCGGCTGAACCGTTTGCGGGGCGGACGGCGTTCGCCGGAATACCTCAGCTTGGTGAATGCCCTGCTTGGCGCTCCACCCGGCCGGGTGGAGGTAACCGCGCAGGCCCTGCTCTCATCCAGGCCAGCGCTTCATCCCCTGTTTAGGGAGATCGCCGAGATCAGTGTGCAAGCGGAAATCGACTTCTGCCACGCGAGCCGACGGGACCGCGCACGGAGGGGACGGAAAAATAATTTTTTTTCTACGAGCGAAGCCAGAAGGTTATTGAAAACAAGCCATGGCGAAATTGATGGTTTCTCCCGTTGACGCTATATTATTGAAACTACACCGGTTGTATGGATTTCGCAGGATATTGATCTATAGGTATGAAAACTCAAGGGATAGCTACAATACAGGCGTCGTCGATGGTAAAAACATCACTAATTTTGACCTATTTTTGCCAATAAATGGCTTTTTCGACTACGCGTGCAAATTTCGATTAGGTGTATGAAAATGCAGGAGATGTCTGCACAGACAGCCTTTCAACGGGTAAGAGGTCAGCACGGACTTCTCCCCCACGATTGGACGCAGCCGGAAGGGCGGGGCTTCAGCCCCGCCCTTCCAGGCCCGCGTTGAAAAATGCAGGTCAGCACGGAGACCGGACATTTTCTCGGAACTGGGCTCCGCCAAAAGAAGGAGCGGATTGAGACAGGGCTTGACTCACGGCTACTCTGCGAGGAAAATTCCTTGCGGCCATTAATTCTTGACCGCCGTTGTGACATGACAAAGAACTTACTTCAACCCATCTTTTTCGCATCAAGCCACCAGAGGACCCTTATGATTCGCCGCATGGTTAAAATGTTGCTGTTGTGCCTAACCCTGATTGCTTTTTGCTCGGGCCCTGGGGTCTCATCTTCTGCGCAGGGGGCGCTCATGGTTAACAAAGAACCTTTTGGAAGCACGCCCGACGGGAAGGCCGTCGAGCTTTATACCCTGATCAACACACACGGCATTCAAGTCCGCGTGATGACGTATGGCGGAATTATCGTTTCCGTGCAAACCCCCGATAAAAGCGGGAGCCCTGCGGACATAACGCTGGGATTCGATACGCTCGCCGGCTACCTAGACAAGAATCCGTTTTTCGGGGCCCTCGTGGGGCGTTATGGGAATCGCATTGGCAACGCCAGGTTCACGCTTGATGGCAAGGAATATACGCTGGCGAAGAATAATGGCCCCAACTCCTTACACGGAGGAGTGAAGGGGTTCGACAAGGTTGTGTGGCAGGCGCAATCTTTCCAGAAAAGCGCCGAAGTCGGGCTGATCCTGAAGTACACCAGCGCCGACGGCGAAGAGGGTTTTCCCGGGACGCTGCAGGTAACCGTAACCTACACGCTGAACGACAAAAACGAATTCAGCCTTGATTATCACGCCACCACGGACAAGGCCACGCCCATCAACCTCACCAACCACACCTACTTCAACCTGGGGGGGGAGGGAAGCGGAAGTATTCTCGGCGAAGAACTGATGCTCAACGCCGATCACTACACGCCGGTTGACGCCACGCTAATTACCACCGGGAAAATCTCCAGCGTAAAGGGGACGTCACTCGATTTTACCAAGCCCACCGCCATCGGAGCCCGCATCAATGACAAGTTTGAGCAACTGGCTTTCGGTGCCGGTTACGACCACAATTTCGTGATCAACCGGCAGGCCCCGGGCTTGGCGCTGGCGGCGCGTGTTTACGATCCCACCAGCGGGCGCGTTCTTGAGGTTGACACCACAGAGCCGGGAGTCCAGTTCTATACGGCCAACCACCTGGACGGCGTGCACGGCAAACACGGCCACATCTACAATGCGCGCGACGCTTTCTGCCTGGAGACCCAGCACTATCCCGATTCGCCCAATAAGCCGAATTTCCCCTCCGCGATCTTGAAACCTGGCCAGACGTACCACTCGACCACGGTTTGGAGATTCTCCACGCAGTAGGCTGCGGCAGAGCCGGACCACGAGGCGGGGGTGAGGGGGCATAGGCGCAAGTGTGGTGTCCCGGATAAGATTTGACAATGGCATGTTGCAAGGACCCCCTCACCCCCGGGCCCCTCGGTCGCCACGGCCACCGAGGGGAGGATGGATTTTATTGCCCTCGCCCCTTTGGGG
>JBEKQO010000327.1:0-12326 GCA_049519635.1 Terriglobia bacterium
AAAGGCACCGTCGTCTCCTTACCACACTGCGAGCACGTGGTGGTAGTTTCAACGCGCTGGTAGCCCTGGCCGCTCATCATCTGGCTCCGTTTTGACTTGCAGGGCTTGCACCGCTTGGGTTCATTCTTGAAACCCTTGTCGGCAAAGAACAGTTGTTCCCCTGCGGTGAAAACGAAGTCCGCGCCGCAATCGATACACTTGAGGACCCTATCCCGGTATTCCATGCCTCGCTCCCTTGTTCGAACAGGGCCTCACCCGCAACGATATGCCGGCTGGTGAAGAAGGGCGCGGGTTCACGCCCTCCCCACTCTTAAGTTCAGCACACTAACGATCAGTCCTGTTCGTGTCTGGCCTTTTTACGAGCCCTTTTACGAGCCAGTGCTGCTTTCACTCTTCGCTTCTCTCCCGGTTTCAGGTAGAAGGAATGCTTTTTAATTTCTTTAATAATATCCTCTTGCTGAACCTTCCGCTTAAAGCGACGCAGCGCGTTCTCCAAAGACTCTCCGTCCTGAAGTCTAACTTCAGCCAATCGATCAACACCCCCGTTTCAATGAGGAAAATGAGAGCATAAACCTGGGGAGCAGGTAGCAGGATTGTTACCCACAGGATTGCTAAAGTCAAGGGTATTTTGGCGTTTATTATTGGAACCCCCTTTCTTGCCCCTGGATTTGCCACCGGTAGCCCAGAAGGGAACACGTTCCCGCTGAAGCGAAACCTTGCGGCCCTGCCGCCCTGCCCGGGGCACAGGAATCACCGCGGCTGAGGGGGAGACCTGCAAGATTTCGTCCGCGGCGGCCCAGCACCCCCTTGGCCTCTCCTGCGTGTAATTAGGCGGAGGGCCGTCCGGTTCACCATGACTCACTACCAACCCGATTGGGTTCTTGACCCGGTGATATGCTTGTGCTAGGGTCAGTTTCCGAGTTTGCACGGCGCCTCGCGCGGCGGTTCAATGGCCGAAATCCTAAAATTAGAGAACAGCTCTCTCGAATACGTTTTGGAATACACCGTCCACCTCATTCTGCGTGGCAAGGTGGTGGCCTTCCCCACCGACACTTTCTATGGACTGGGGGCTGACCCCTTCAATTTGGCGGCGGTCAGTGAGATTTTTCGCATCAAACGCCGTGTCGCGGACCGGCCGATTCCGCTCTTGGTTGATTCCATCGAGCAGGCTGGCGACCTTGCCCAAAATCCCCCCAAATTGTTCTTCACCCTGGCGCAGAAATTCTGGCCCGGGGCTCTCACGCTGGTGGTCCCCGCTTCTCGCCAGATTCCGCTGAAGGTCACGGCGAACACCGGCAAGGTGGGATTGCGCTGGCCCCTGGCCCCCTTCGTCGTCGCCCTGATCGCGGCGGCGGGGCGCCCGCTTACCGGCACCAGCGCCAACCTTTCGGATATGGAGTCCTGCTCGACCGCCGACGAGGTGGATTGCCAAATCGGCGACGTGCTGCCGCTAATCCTGGATGGAGGCCTGACCCGTGTAGGACGGGCTTCGACCGTCGTCGAATTAACGGGCGAATCCGGCCGCATCGTGCGCCAGGGCGGCATCCCCGAGTCTGAGTTGAAGGAGTATCTCGGCTGATTTCTACGCCCTTCCGTTTCGGATTTCTGCTGCTGTTTATCCTGGCGTTGCTGGGCTGCGCCTGGGCTGAGTGGTCTCTGTATGCAGCCATCCGCCGGCAGGCTGGGAACGATGAGGCGCGCCATGCCGACGCCATCGTGGTCTTCGGCGCCGCGGAATACAATGGCGCACCGTCGCCCGTGTTCAAAGCCCGGCTGGACCATGCGCGGGAACTTGAGGACCGCGATTTGGCCCCCGCCATCATCACCACGGGCGGCAGTGGCGGCGATCCGCACTTCACCGAGGGCGGCGTGGCGCGCGATTACCTGATTCAGCAGGGGGTGGCGGAAGAGAAAATCTTCTCCGAAAGGCGCAGTGATACCACGTATGAAAGCGTGCGGGCCGCCGCGCAAATCCTCAACCAGCACCATGCCCTCACCTGCATCGCCGTCAGTGACGGCTTTCACCTCTACCGCATCAAGCTGATGTTCCGCGCCCTGGGAATCACGGCCTTCGGCTCACCCGCCCCCGATAGCCCCATTGAAAATAATGCCACCTTGCGCACTCTTTATACGCTGCGCGAAATGGTGGTCACCACCCTTTGGCATTTGGGATTGAAGCTATAGAGGACGCCGGGGATTCGGGACTAGGGTATCGTGATCCGTCAATCGTCAATAGACAATCGGCCATCGTCAATCACATCAGCCCCGCGCCCTGCGCTGGCGGCGCCGACACCATCACTGGCGGCCGACATCGCATCGGTTAGGAGTGACATTGTGTCGCTGGCAAAATCTTGCCACCATTTACTTTCATAAACATAGCCGGGTGGACCTTCATTTTGATATAGCGATATGCGCTTCGACCCGACCACCGCAGTCGAGCGTCTAACCCGCATTTCTCACCACGATTTTGGAAGGGCGGGGCTTCAGCCCCGCCGTTAGAGGGCCTTTCTGATTATTCCCATGTCCCGCGCCCCTCCCAGCTTGCGGCTGCAAGCTGGGAGGGGCGCGGGACGGACAAAGGGTTGGAGCCGCGATTTCGGCGGGGCTGAAGCCCCGCCCTTCCGGCATCGTCCAAACGTGGTAAGAAGTCCGGGCTAAATGCCCAAATTCCGGCTTTTCTCCCCAGGAAAGGCCGAAAATCTCTCCCCAAGCGAGGAGGAATGACCGATGTACGGAGGGGGTAATGGGGGGACTAGTGCGATCCGGTCGTGGCCACAGTAAGTGCACCTCAATATTATAACATATCTAGCCTATTTTTAAAGTAAAATATGGGCGATGCCGGCAGCCCCGTCCATGCCTGCTACGGCCGCGAGATTTTGCCCAGCACCACGGGGCGGCGTGCTCCGGTCACACTGGGGAGGTTGCCGGGCAGGCCGTGCATCGTGCGGTCGGCGAGCACGGCGAAGGCGATGGCTTCTTTGGCATCCACGTCAAGGCCAAACTCATCGGAGCGATGAACGCGCAAGTTGGGCAGGAGTTCGGCGAGGCGCACCACCAGCAAGCGATTGTGGGCGCCGCCGCCGGAAATGATGAGGCGGTGCATGGCGAGCTTGCCCAGCACGAAGCGTTCAAGCGCGTCGGCGATGGTGCGGGCCGTCAACTCGGTTGCGGTGCGGAGCAAATCATTGACGATTGACGATTGTCGATTGCCGATTTGCCTGGTCAGCCTTCGTTTTCCTATTGCGGAATCAGAAGATATCCTGTCCAAAAAGAATTGGCGGATGAAGTCCTGGCCGAATTGCTCGCGCCCGGCGCTTTTGGGAGGCGGCTGCGAGAAAAAGGGCAAACGCAACATCTCGTCGAGCAGGGGCTCGAGCGCTCGCCCCTTCGCCGCCCAACGTCCCCCAGCATCATAGGCCTTCTGGCCGCGCGTAAAATGCCGCACCAGCCCATCGATGACCATGTTTCCGGGGCCCGTATCGAAGCCAAAAACCTGTACGGCCTTCGCACCGGCGGGGATCACGGTGAAGTTCGCGATGCCGCCGATGTTGAGTGCCACGGTTCCTTTGCGCGCGTCGGGCAGGAGCAGATAATCCACCATCGGCACCAGCGGCGCGCCTTGCCCGCCCGCGGCCATGTCGGCAGTGCGAAAATCCGCAACCACCGGCACGCCGGTGCGTTCGGCGATCACGGAAGGCTCAGCAATTTGTAGTGTGCTCGTGATGCTCCGGGCGCCTTCGCGAGTTGGGACGCCCTGATGATAAATGGTCTGGCCGTGTGAGCCAACCGCCGCGAGGCGCGAGGGTGAGATGCGCGCCTTCTTGCAAACGCGCAGTGCCGCTTCTGCAAACAGTTCTCCCAAAAGAAAATTAAGCTGGCTGATTTCGCCCGCCGTCGATGCTTCCCCGGTGGCGATGCGCAGAATCGTTTGGCGCACCGGCGCTGAGTAGTTAAGTGTTGCGAACGCCACCAGGCGCACGCGGGGTTGCGTGGCGGGGCCGGAGATGCGCACCAGCGCCGCGTCAATACCGTCCATGGAGGTGCCGGAAATTAATCCCACCACCAAGCGTGACGCGCGTGAGGATTTTTCAGGCACTGTTCAGCTCCTTAGTTTGCCTCCAAGCGAATGCTAACACACCGCGGCTGCCGCAACCCAAGAAGGGTTTCACCACAGAGACGCAGCGCGGCCTTTAGCCGCAACCAAAGGGGTAAAGGTCCTTCAGGCACATGTCAGCGCAACGGTCTGCGCGGCAGTAGTGATATGAGAACCCTCACCCACCGCCTTGCGGTCCCCCCTCTCCCATGGGGCGAGGGCTAAGGTCGACACTTAAGAATGCTTAAAAACCCTCTCCCTCCGGGAGAGGGGGAACCGCAAGGCGGTGGGTGAGGGTCTCCTTGAGCGCGCCAGGACGATGACCAATCTGAACATGCTAGTGTGGTGTCCCGGATAAGATTTGACAATGGCATGTTGCAAGGACCCCCTCACCCCCGGGCCCCTCGGTCGCCACGGCCACCGAGGGGAGGATGGATTTTATTGCCCTCGCCCCTTTCACACTAGCGCGAGGCCCAATCCCATCTCGAAGGCCGGGCGGGAGTGCGCATAATTTCCTGCTAAAAAAACAAGATTTTACGGCCTGGGATTACAGAGGTCACGGAGAACAGGCACAAACAAAAACTGTGGGTCAACAAGCCGAGGAACCGCAATCTCTGCCCGCGCAAGCAGGCGTGCCTTTCTCTGTGGTCTCTGTGCGCTCTGTATTGGAGATTTTCTTCGAGCCGATCAAGTGCTGCATTTGAACTCTTCAAACCTCCGCGCCAGGCGTTCCCATACCTTGTTCGAAAACGGGCCTTTCGGCGGCGCCCATCCTTTTTTCGCAGCGCGAATGCGCCCCACGGACTGCTCCAATCGCTCGCTTGTGAGCTTGCCCGATGCGATCGCTTCCTCGATGCCGCGCCGCATTTCCTCCCATGACTCGTCTTTGTCAACAAGGAGCATGTCGCACCCGGCGCTAAGGGATTGAACCGCCGCCCGGCCCATATCCAGAACCCCTCGCACTGAATCAGATTCAAGCTGCGGGGCGACCACCACGCCGCGATAGCCGAGTTTCCCGCGGAGCAGTCCCTGCACAACTTGTGCCGAGAGCACGGCCGACCGCGGGTAATCGAAGTCATAGGCCCTATACACGGCGGTACTCATCAACACGAGTGGAAGCTTCGGCAGCAATTGGCGGAAGGGGAAAAGGTCGGAGCGCCAAAGTTCCGCCATTGACCGTCCACAGACCGGCAACTCCTCGCCGGGCGCGGGGGGGACGGATCCGAGGCCGGGAAAATGCATCGCGCACGCCAGAATCTTGTGCCGTGCAAGTCCTTCGACAAAGAATCCGCCGCACTCCGCCACCACTCGCGGGTCAGCACTGAAGGGGCTCGGGTGCTGTCCTGAATTGAACGTAGCGCCGCCCTTTAGGGCGGCAGGTGCCGGGCTGAAGCCCGGCTCTGCACCCGAGATTAGGACAGCGCCGGTGCTCGCGCCCAGTGATTCCTCAGCGAACCCGGACGCGAGGTCGAGCGCAGGTGCTAAATAGGTGTTGAATCCCAGAAGTTTCAGCGCCTCGCCGACCAGTTCGCCCGATTGGCGCGCGAATCGCGCCTCCCTTGGCGCTAACGCCTGCGGCGAGGGCAGCAGGGGTAGGAAGGCGCTGAGCGCGCGCGCGCCGGCCCCCTCAGCTTCCAGGGCGAGGATGGGCGGTCTAGGGAGGCTTCGCGAAATACCGCTGAGTAATTCGTGAAGGGTTTCCGGTGAATGCGACAACGGCCCCGTCAGAAGAATTCCACCGGGTTCCAGCGCCCGAAGTTGTTGTTCGAGCGAGGAACTCCAGCGCGGGGCCACGAGCCGCAACATCAGGAGTTCACTCGTGGTGATGGGAGTCTCCCATTTCATGATTGGATCTGTTTCTTCAGCTCGGCAAGAAGGTTGAGCGCTTCGATGGGCTTCAGGTTGTCGAGGTCGGCATCTTCAATAGCCTTCACCACTTCGACGTTGAGCGGCGTAAAGATGGTAAGTTGCACTGGCCCCGCTTCCGGCGCCTGCTTGTGGGCAGCCAGGCGCTCGCTCAGGCTGTGCTCGCTCTGCTCGTGCCGCGTCAGGATTTCGCGCGCCCGCTCGATGACCGTGATCGGCAAACCCGCCAGGCGGGCCACTTCGATGCCGTAACTCTTGTCCGCACTCCCGGGCTCCACCTTGCGCAGGAAGATAATATTCGACCCGGATTCCTTTACCGACACATGGTAGTTCTTCACTCCCGGGAGCAGGTCCGCCAGCTCCGTCAACTCATGGTAGTGGGTGGCAAAAAGAGTTTTGGCGTGGGTATGCGTCAAGAGATACTCGACCACCGCCCAGGCAATGGCCAAGCCGTCAAACGTGGCCGTCCCGCGGCCGACTTCGTCGAGCAGCACCAGGCTGCGGGGCGTGGCGGTATTCAGAATGGCCGCCGCCTCCGTCATCTCCACCATGAAAGTTGAGCGTCCGCGCGCCAGGTTGTCCGATGCGCCGATGCGCGTAAAAATGCGGTCGAAAATGGGGAGCTTGGCGCGGGCGGCGGGCACAAAGCTGCCCATCTGCGCCATCAGCGCAATTTGCGCGGCCTGCCGAAGATATGTCGATTTCCCGCCCATGTTGGGGCCGGTGACAATCAACAGCAGGTCCGTGCTGCCATTCATGTAGAGATCGTTGGGAATGAATTTGCCGGTTTGCCCCTCTTCCACGATGCGTTCGATCACCGGATGGCGCCCTTCTTGAATGAGCAGTTCGGCGTCGCCCGAAAACTCCGGACGATGGTACTCGCGCTCGGCGGCGAGATGCGCAAAGCAAGCGAGCACATCAAGTTCCGCCAGCACAGCGGCAGTTTGGCGAATGCGCGAGGCCTCGCTCCCCACCTGGCGCCGAATGCCGGTGAAGAGGTCGCGCTCCAGGGTGTGGCTGCGCTCCTCCGCATCCAGGATCTTCGTTTCCAATTCTTTGAGCTCCGGGGTGGTGAAGCGTTCGGCGTTCACCAGCGTCTGCTTACGCTCATAATCCGGAGGCGCCAGGTGCAGGTTGGCCTTGGAGATTTCAATGTAGTAGCCAAAGACATTGTTGAAGCGCACCTTGAGGGAGGCGATGCCGGTGCGTTCGCGCTCGCGCAGTTCAATTTGGGCGAGCAGGCGTTTGGAATTCTGGCCAAGGTCGCGAAGCTCGTCAAGCTCCGCGTGATAGCCTGCGCGGATCAAACCGCCCTCGTTCAGGACCACCGGCGGCTCGGGGTGAATCGCCTTCTCCAGCAACTCGTGGATGTCGGCCAGCTCATCGAACCGCTCGTGCAGTTCGCTGATCCGGCGCGCCTGGAAATGCGTCAGGTAAGTCCGCAGGATCGGCAACGGGCGCGCCGATTGCTTCAGCGCCAGCAACTCACGGGCGTTGGCGGTTTCCAGCGCAACCTTGCTGAGCAAGCGTTCGAGGTCCTGGATGGCGCCCAACACGCGCCGCAACTCCTCGCGGGCGATGGTGTTTTTCGCCAACTCCTCGACGGCGTCGAGGCGGGCATCGAGCTCCTCGCGGTCCACCGATGGCCGCAGCATCCAGGCCTTGAGTTTGCGCGCGCCGAGGGAGGTGGCGCATTGGTCGAGCGTGCCGAGCAGCGTCGCCGCGCGCGATTCGCCGAACGCCGGGTCCACCAGTTCCAGGTTGCGCAACGTGGAGGGATCAAGCACCAGGGAGTCCTGCTGCTGATAAAACCGGATGCCATCGAGATGCGTCAAAGAGCCGCGCTGCGTCTCGCGGACATAGTGAAGGATGGCGCCCGCCGCGGCCACGGCAAAGGGGTGGCCGTCCAGTCCATAGCCCGCCAGGGTCGCCACGCGGAAATGGTCGCGCAGCAGGCGCGAGCCGTACTCCTCACCGAACACCCACTCGTCGAGCGGCGTTTGCGTGACGATCGCGCCGCCGCCCGCCCGGCCACCCAGCGGGCTGACCGTGCCCGCAGCCAGCAACAGTTCGCTCGGCCGCATGCGGTCGAGTTCATCCCGCAATCGCGCCAGGGACTCGCCTCCGCAAAATTCCGTGGCGCGGAAATCGCCGGTGGAAAGGTCCACCAGGGCCAAGCCTGCCGCTCCGTTGCGCCACGCCACAGACGCCAAATAGTTGTTCTCCCTCGGTTCGAGGACTTGCGAATCAATGGCCGTGCCGGGGGTCACCACGCGGGTTACTTCACGCTTGACGAGCTTTTTGGCCACGCGGGGGTCTTCCATCTGGTCGCAAATCGCCACCCGAAAGCCCCGCCGGATGAGCTTGGCGATATAACCCTCGGCCGCGTGGTAAGGCACGCCGCACATGGGAATGGCTGTGCCTTTCTCCTTGTTGCGGGAGGTGAGGGTAATCTGGAGTTCTTTGGCGGCCACCACGGCGTCTTCAAAAAAGAGTTCGTAGAAGTCGCCCAGGCGAAAAAGTAGCAAGGCGTTCGGGTGGCGCTGCTTGATGGCGCTGTACTGGCGCATGAGCGGTGTGGAGAATTCTTCCATGGGTTTGCGGGACTCGCCTGGTCATTATAGCTTGCCCGGCGCGGGAACTCGCAAGGGCGTTTCTACCATCAGGAGGGATCGGGTGGGGTTGGCTTGTCGAACAAAAACAATGTCTGCGGTGAAGGGATATAGCGCACGTCGGCAAGGTTTCGATATTTCTGGTCAAAGTCCAGGCCGTAGCCCACTACGAACACATCGGGAATCTCAAAGCCCACGTAATCCGCCTCGACGGGAATGATGCGGCGCGAGTGCTTGTCGAGGAGCGCGACCAGCTTCAGGCTGGCCGGGTCGTGCGCCCCCAGAACTTCCTGCAAGTAACTATAGGTGCGGCCTGTGTCCAGGATGTCTTCCACCACCAGCACATCGCGGCCTTGGATGCTGACATCGAGGTCCTTGGTGATCTTCACTTCCCCGGATGACATGGTGCCGGAGCCATAACTTTGGATACTTAGAAAATCCACCGTGCAGTGGATGGAAATCCGCCGGACGAGATCCGCCATGAAAACCCAGGCGCCCTTCAAAACGCCCACCAGGTGCGGCGTCCGACCCTTGTAATCGTGAGCAATGGCAGCGGCGAGCTCCGTGATGCGGGCCTCAATCCTGGCCTCATCCAGCAGAATGGGCAACTCGGACGCGAGGGGAGGAAGGTTCATATGTTGTTCACCGTTGACGCTTTGGAGAGGTATCTGCTACATTGAAGAATTGCATTTTGCACGAAAGGAGTTTCCGTGGCAAGTCACAAATCTGCACTGAAGCAAAACAAGCAAAACGAGAAACGCACCATACAGAATCAGGTGCACACATCGCGGCTACGTAACCAAATTCGAAAGTTCCGCGCCGCCTTGAAAACGAAGGACAAGGCCGCAACTCTGGCCCTGTTGAAGCCTTCCCTGACCCTGATCGACCACTCGGTCCACAAAGGCATCTTGCATGCCAACACCGCCGCGCGTTACAAGTCGCGCCTGACGCTCGCCTTCAACGCGCTGGCGTAAGGCGAGCTGCCGGCCGACAGCTCGCAGCCAACAGCCATGGGTAACAGTCGGCTGTTGGCTGTGAGCCGTTAGCTCTCTGTCGAAGGCAACGGGACTTCGCCGCCCAGGGCCGCCTCGCCCGTGGATTGCTTACCCACCACGATTTGCCACACCAGGAATTCCAAAAGGATTCTGGAATCCTTCCACGAAGACTTGATACCGAGATCCGCCCGGCGCACGGCGCGCATAGCCTGCAACAATTCCTCGCGCAGATAATTCTTTTGCGTTAGCGGGGCAATCTCCGACGTTGAATAGGGGTTCGCACCGCGCGACCAGCCGCCCCGGTTTCCGTAACTCGACACACCGCGCAAGGCCTGGCGAAACAGATCGCCAATGCACCAAAGAATAAGGGTTTCGGCCACCTTGCTCGCCAGCAACTCCCGCAGCGTGGCCAGCGCCAGGGCGCACTTGCGCTCGCCAATGGCCCGCAGCAGTTTGCCGATCTCATGCTCTTCGCGAAAGGCGACCATCACTTCCAGATCCGCAGGGTCCACACGCTTCATGCCCGGGCGCGCGGTCAGCAGTTTTTCCAGTTCCGTGCGCATCCAAAGCAGGTTGACGGCCGAGGGCCCGGCCCCCGAGCGCGAATCCTGGCTGATTTCAAACTTCCCGGCGATTTCTTCCGCCAGACTGCCGGGGATTTCCACCCCCGCGTGTTGGAGGAACTGCTCCACCCAATCCGCGGCCTCCTGACGGTTCGGCGAGCGCAACTCCACGAGCTGCGCTTTTTTTTCGAGCAACTGGATGAAGCGCCGCCGCCGGTCCGGCTCCGTCGCCAGAAAAACCACCGTAGAGAATGGCGAGGGGCGTTCCAGGTAGGCGCGGAGCGCTTCCACATCCTCGTCACCAGCTTGCTTGAAGTCTTCCGTATCGGAAATGAGCAGAAAATTGTGGCCGCCCAGCATGGGCATCTGCTCGGCGCCTTCGAGCGCTTGGAGAAGGTGCCCAGCGGCGAATTCGAGTTCCGCCAGGCACCATTGCCGCGAATCCGCCGGGATGGAATTCACCACCGCCTTGCGGCATTCCTCCTGCAGGAAGCGGTCGGGGCCGCGCAGGAAATACGCCGCTCCCGCCTGGCTTTTTCGCAGCGCAGTAATGAATTGAGTGGGCCGCATCGAGAAGAGTTTAACGGCTAAGAACGGATTGCGGAAGGGAATTGTGAATTATAGATGAATGACCACGATTTCAGGATGGTTCCCGGTGCGCATCGTGGGTCCCCAGACGCCGGTGCCACTCGAGGTGTAGAGGGTGTAATTCCCTTCCGTGTGCAAGCCATGGTAATACTTTCCAAACATCAGCCGGGTAATGAACTGGAGAGGAAAGATTTGGCCTTGATGAACGTGTCCGGATAGCTGCAGGTTGACGCCGGCCGCCTTCGCCGCCGCGACCTGGGTGGGGCTGTGGTAGAGCAGGATCGAGGGCAGGGCCGGGTCGAACCCGGGCAGCCTGGCCATCTTCTCCGCAAAACCCAACGCCTGGCCGCGCTCCGGATAGCCGATTCCGATCACCTGCAGGCCGTCGATCACCACCCTTTCGTCGGCCAGAACCCTCACCGGAGTATTGCGCAGCGCCGTGTATGCTCGCTGCACTCCCAGGTAGGTTTCGTGATTCCCCGTCACGAAGTAAATCCCCTGCGGCGCCACCAAGCGGTTGAGCGGGGTGACCAACTCTTCAAGATTCCCGTCGGCCCCATCGAAAAGGTCGCCGGTGATCAACACCATCGCGGGGTTTTGCGCGTTGACCTTGGCCACAGCGCGCGCAAGGAAGTCCGCACCCAGGATTCTGCCCAAATGCAAGTCGGAAAGCTGCACCAACGTCTTCCCCTTCCAGCCGGCGGGGAGGTTCCTAATGCGGGCGGTGAAACTCACAATACGTGGGTGGTAGGCGTTCGCAATGCCATAGGCAGAGTACAGGAGCGTCAGTCCCACCGCGGCCAGTCCGAACCACACGGGGCTGGGGTTTCGGTCGAGCGCCCTGGTGACACCCCAAGCGGCCCACACCATGCCGAACGCGGTTATGAGCGTCAGCCCTACGCCGAGCCAAAGAGAAGAGCAGAAATAGAGTACGCGGGCAAGTAAACCGTCACTCCAATGGGCCAGGAAGGAAGAGACGATGAAACTGAGCGGAAGCAGGAAAAGGACCACCGCCAGAGCCGTCCTGTGCTCGAAGGCCGCAATGCCAAAGAAATGCAACGCGGACGCGTAGGCAAAGTAATGGCCGAGGAAAAGAATCGCCAGGGCGATGAGAATGAAGAAGGGAATAAGAATAAAACCTCTTGACCTCAGGGGTCACGGCGCACCACCCGCGCTCTATTCATTTTACCTACCCGCACCGGGAATGCCAAGATTCAGGGACTCAGGAAGCAGGGAAGGGCGGCCGGGTTCGCATCGAGCTGGTGCGGGCGGCGGAAGACGTGGTGTGCGTCCACACGGGGAAACTGCTCGCCGCTTTCGACGGAGGGGGAACTCATAAAAATCGTCCACACGGGGAAACTGCTCGCCGCTTTCGACGGAGGGGGAACTCATAAAAATCGGTGCGCGACAAAGAGGCAACATTTCTTTTTTTCGGGTTTATTGTGGCCCATGTCTTCGTGTATATGCCACACCAGACTAGTGTGGTATCCCACGTAAGAATTGACAATAGGCGAGACCCCCTCACCCGGCCCGCCCCGGCTGGCGATTACGCCGGATGCGCGCCACCCTCTCCCCCAAAGGGGCGAGGGCAATAAAATCCATCCTCCCC
>JBEKQO010000328.1:0-8012 GCA_049519635.1 Terriglobia bacterium
ATCCAGCATCGCGAAATGGCGGAGGGCAAGAAAGTGCGCATCTGCGCCAAGTGTGAAAAATCTTTGGATAAGTAAAGGCCGGGAGGAACGAAAGCAAACATGGCTCCGAGACTGAAAGAACGGTACCAAAAGGAAGTCGTGCCGGCCTTGGTGAAGGAATTTACTTACGCCAACGCGAATGCGGTTCCGCGCTTGCGGAAGATCGTCGTCAATATGGGCTTGGGGGAAGCCATCCAGAATGCCAAACTGTTGGATTCGGCCGCCCAGGAACTGGGACAGATCACCGGGCAGAAGGCGGTGATTACGCGGGCGCGGAAATCCATTGCCAATTTCAAGCTGCGGAAGAATATGCCCATTGGGGCGCTGGTGACCTTGCGGGGCGACCGCATGTACGAATTTTTCGACCGCCTGACCAACGTCGCCATGCCCCGCGTTCGCGATTTTCGCGGTGTCTCCACGCGCGCATTCGACGGCCGGGGAAATTACACCCTGGGCCTCCGGGACCAGTTGGTCTTCCCGGAAATTGATTACTCCAAGGTTGACAAGACCAAAGGCATGAACATTACGATCGTAACCGATGCCAAGAGTGACGCTGAGGCCCTGGCGTTACTGCGGTACATGGGGATGCCCTTCCGTTCGGAAGCGGTACGCCGCCAGGCCGCAGCACCGGTCAGTGAAAAGGCAGGGGGGTAAAACGTGGCACGCACTTCCATGATGGCCAAATTGCGCAAGAAGCCGAAATTCAAGATTCGGCACCGGAATCGCTGTCTGATTTGTGGGCGGCCGCGCGGTTACCTCGGCAAGTTCAAAATGTGCCGCCTCCATTTCCGGGAGTTGGCGCTTCGGGGTGATATCCCCGGAGTGATTAAATCAAGCTGGTAATACTGGACGAGAGGTTCAGCCAGCACAAAATCGGAGTCTTATGTCAGCCGTTACTGATCCCATCGCCGATATGCTCACTCGAATCCGTAACGGGATTCAAGCGCGCCATCCGCGGGTGGATATGCCCTCCTCGAAGCTTAAGGTGGAGTTGGCCCGCATCCTGAAGGAAGAAGGCTACATCAGCAACTTCAAGGTGGCGGACGAAGGAAAGAAGAAAGTGTTGAAGGTTTTTTTGAAGTACGCCACCGATGGGACGAACGCGATTGCCAGCCTGGATCGGGTTTCGAAGCCGGGCCGCCGCGTGTATGTGGGCGCGCATGAGGTTCCCCGCATCCTCGGGGGGCTGGGTGTGAGCATCCTCACCACGCCGCGTGGAGTGCTAACCGGCAAGTCCGCCCGCAAGGCAGGAGTGGGTGGAGAAGTGCTCTGTAGCGTGTCCTAAGGGTAAGTCGCGGGTGTGGAGTCCGGTGCCAGAAAGACCCATGGAATTAGGCGGACAGGTTCAGGGGCGAAACCCCGGCTACCGACGTCCGAACTGACAGACGGAACGTGATGCTACTATGTCGAGAATAGGCCGAAAGATAATTGCTTTGCCCGCGGGAGTCACCGTGCAGACGGAGGGACCGTCGCTTGCCGTGAAGGGACCCAAGGGAACTTTGCGGATTCCTCTTCCCTATGGAATTCAGTTGGAAAAGCAGGACGGCCATTTGCTCCTGAAACGTGAAACGGACGACTTGGCGGCTTTGCATGGCTTGGCTCGAAGCCTGCTTGCGAACGCCGTTCATGGCGTCACGCAGGGCTTTGAAAGGCACCTGGATATCGTTGGAATCGGCTATCGCGCCGAGTCCAAGGGCAAGTCGGTGAACTTCACGCTGGGTTATTCGCATCCCATCGAGTTTCCGGTTCCCGACGGCGTGGCCATCAGCGTGGAGAAGCAAACGCATCTCATTGTCAGCGGCGCGGACAAACAACTGGTGGGGCACGTGGCGGCGAAGATTCGCGGCTTGCGGCCTCCCGATCCGTACAAGAACAAAGGTATCCGGTACACTGGCGAGCGCCTGAAAAAGAAGGTCGGCAAGGCTGCGGCGGCTGCTGGTGGTGCAGGCAAGGCATGATAGTTTGAGGCTAAGGAAAGCGGAGAGCTCCTGATGTTACAGATGGTTTCCAAAGACGTGGCGCGCCGCCGGATTCACTTGCGAATCCGCGCCCGGGTGAGCGGACGGGCACAGTCGCCGCGTTTAAATCTTTTTCGGTCGCTCAAGCATATTTATGCCCAAGTGGTTGATGACACCAGCGGCCACACCCTGGTCGCGGCGTCGACGCGCGATAAGGAAGTGCGCCAGACGCTCAAGGGTGGTGGGAACGTCTCGGCGGCAAAGCTCGTGGGCCAAGTTCTGGCCCAGCGCGCCATCGCTGCGGGAATTCCGGGCGTGGTATTTGACCGGGGCGGTTATGCCTATCATGGGCGCGTCAAAGCGCTGGCCGATGCTGCTCGCGCGGCGGGGCTGAAATTTTAGGGGATACGGCGGGAGGAAGATTTGTCCAATCGGATTGACCCGAACGCGTTGCAGCTCAAAGACCAGGTGATCGCGATTAATCGCGTCACCAAGGTTGTCAAAGGCGGAAAGAACCTAAGTTTTGCGGCGCTCGTCGTCGTGGGCGATGGTGCCGGCATTGTCGGTTATGGCTCCGGCAAGGCGCGCGAAGTGCCCATGGCGATTCGCAAAGGTATCGAGTCTGCGAAAAAGTCGCTGTCAAGGGTGAATGTCTCGCAGGGGTCAATTCCCCACACCGTCACGGGCCATTACGGGGCAGGCAGAGTATTGCTGAAGCCTGCACCACCTGGAACCGGAGTGATCGCTGGTGGCGCGGTGCGCGCAGTGGTGGAGGCGGCGGGGATTCAAAATGTGCTGACTAAATCCCTGGGTACCACCAACCCCTACAATGTTGTAAAAGCGACGATGGATGCTTTGCTGCGGTTGCGCGACCGGCAAGAGGTCGCCAATACGCGTGGCAAAAGTCCGGAAGAAATCTAGCGAGATTGAGGGCCTGTGGCGGAAAAGACGCTTAAGACGATTCGGATCAAGTGGGTCAGAAGTGGGATCGGGTTCACTCACCACCAGAAGATGATCGTGCGGAGCTTGGGTTTGAACAAGCTGAACCACACCGTAGTGCGCCCCGATACACCCCAGATTCGGGGAATCGTAGCCGCTGTGCCCCATCTGCTGGAGATTGTTCCTGAGCCACGAGCTGCGGCTTGGGCGTCGATTCCGGAATACACAATTCATGCCCCGGCGGCAGCGCCCGCTGCACCCGCGGAATCCACCCCGGTGGTGGCATCGGAAGCGGTGGCCGAGGGGATTGTGGCGCAGGACGAGGTCCCAGAAGTCAAACCCGCAAACCCCGCTGAAGTGAAAGAGTCTTCCCCCGAGGGAAGCGAGCCGGCAAACGCGAGCAAGGAATAGGCTGAAGACATATGGCGACACACATTGGAAATCTTCGACCGCCGGTAGGGGCCAACAAGCGCTCCAAACGAGTCGGGCAGGGAATGGGGTCAGGACACGGGAAGACGGCCACCCGCGGCTCGAAAGGCCAGCGGTCAAGGGCCGGCATGCGCATGCGGCCGGGCTTTGAAGGTGGACAGATGCCGCTCCACCGCCGTCTTCCCAAGCGCGGCTTTACCAACATTTTTCGCAAGATCTATGCCGTCGTGAACCTGAAAGACCTTGAGGATTTCAAACCCGACGAAAAGATTACTCCGGAACTCCTCGTCGCCCGCGGCATGGTAAAACAACTGGGCGCGGGACTGAAGATCCTCGGCGACGGCGAACTGAAAGCCCCGCTGCACGTTTCCGCACACTTGTTTTCCAAGTCCGCCCTGGAGAAAATCCAGAAAGCCGGCGGAAAGGCTGAGGTCATTTCGTAATGCTTGAATCTCTGAAAAGCATCACCGAGATTCCGGATCTACGAAAGCGCATCCTCTTTACTTTGGCGATGCTTGCCGTATACCGGTTGGGGGCGTTTATCCCCACGCCCGGTATCAATGCCGATGTTTTCGAACAGATGTTCAACCAAATGGGAGGCTCGCTGTTTGGACTGCTGGCGATGTTCTCCGGCGGCAGCCTGCGGCGCCTGACGGTTTTTGCATTGGGAATCATGCCGTACATTACGGCTTCGATCATCCTGCAACTTCTTACGGTGGTCTCACCTCACCTCGAGAAACTCAAGAAAGAAGGCGACCTAGGCCGCAAGAAAATAACCGATTATACCCGTTGGATGACGGTGGGATTGAGCGCGTTCCAGGCGTTCGGCATTTCTATCGCCCTGGAGAAGCAAACGGCCTTGGGCGTCGGTCTGGTGAATCATCCGGGCACTGCTTTCGTCTTCACCACCGTATTGACGCTGACGACAGGATCCATTTTTATTATGTGGTTGGGCGAACAGATCACCGCGCGTGGTATCGGCAACGGGATGTCGCTTTTGATTTTCGCTGGTATCGTCGTCGGGCTGCCTCGGGCCGCGTACGACCTCTATGAGAAGGTCTTCGTCAATCACACCTGGAATTTGCTGGTGCTCTTTCTGCTTCTCGCCTTCATGGTAGCCATTGTCGGCGGGATTGTTTTTGTCGAACGCGGGGAGCGGCGCATCCCCATCCAATATGCGAAACGGGTGGTGGGGCGCAGAATCATGGGCGGCGTGTCTACTCACCTGCCGCTCAAGGTGAACAGCGGCGGCGTGATGCCGATTATCTTTGCGGTTTCTATTTTGACGTTTCCACAAACGCTGAGTTTATTTCACCTCGATCAAAGTAGTATCGCTGTCATCCGTTATCTCGGCGTCGGCTTGGGGTGGTTTTCCAAAGAGTTTGCCTATGGGGAGCCGCTCTACACGCTGACGTACGTCGTCATGATTATTTTCTTTGCCCACTTTTACCTTTCGATTGTATACAACCCGGACGAGGTTGCTGACAACGTCCGCAAGCAGGGTGGGTTCATGCCGGGGATCCGGCCGGGTAAGCGCACGGCCGATTACCTGGATGATGTTCTCACGAAAATCACCTGGGTGGGTGGATTCTATCTGGCGTTGGTTGCTCTCATACCTGAACTCATGCTGGCGGGGCTTCGCCTGAACCACCTGCCGGGCTGGATGGGCGCGGGATGGTTTGATTCCCACTTACCCACATGGGTTCTGCACGGGTTGAATGTGAACTTCTATTTTGGTGGAACGTCCCTCCTGATTGTGGTGGGGGTGGCCATGGATACCGTGCAGCAGGTGGAAGCTCAGCTCATCATGCGGCATTACGAGGGGTTCTTAAAAAAGGGCAGGATCAGGGGACGGCGGTCTTCTTGATTGGGCGTTCGGAGGGCAGTCATGCGAGCGCATGCTTTTATTTTCCTAGGGGCCCCAGGTGCCGGGAAGGGAACGCAGGCAAGGGAAGTCGCCAGGCATTTTGGCATTCCACAGATTTCTACCGGTGATATCTTGCGGGACGCGGTGAATAGAAAAACGGCATTGGGCTTAACGGCGAAAGCAAAGATGGAAGCCGGTGAACTGGTCCCTGACGAAGTGGTTGACGGCATCGTGGAGGAGCGGATCAACCAACCGGATTGCCAGACGGGTTTTATCCTCGACGGTTTTCCGCGGACGATTTCGCAAGCGCAGTTTGTGGACCGGATGCTCGCGGCGAAGGGCGAAGGACGGCCGCTGGTTCTGGATATCGAGGTGAGTGAGGAGTTGCTCTTGAAACGGCTCACCGGCCGGCAGACCTGTTCAGTGTGCGGAGAGATCTACAACATCTACTTCAATCCGCCCAAGGTGGCGGGGATTTGCGATAAGGACGGCGGAAAGTTGCTCCACCGGGCAGACGATAACGAGGCCACCATCCGTCAGCGGCTGGAAGGTTACCATAAGCAAACCAGCCCTTTGATCGAGTACTATCGAGGTCAGGGTGTGTTGCTGGCAGTAGACGGCAATAAGGAGCCGGAAGTGATCGCCAGGGGAGTGCTGGAGTATTTGTCGAAGGCATGATTATCTGTAAGTCATCGGTCGAAATCGAAAAGCTGCGCCGCAGCGGCAGGATGGTCCGTCAGGTTTTGGGCGAAATACGCGACCAGGTTAGGCCTGGGGTCACGACGTTTGACCTTGAGAAATTTGTCGCGAAGCGTTTGAAGGAGTTGGGCGCACGCCCCGCGTTCAAGGGGTATCGCGGTTATCCCTGCTGCCTGTGCGCGTCGGTCAACGACGAGGTTATACACGGAATCCCTTCGGAGCGCCGCACGCTCAAGGAAGGCGATATCCTCAGCTTGGATACCGGCGTTGTGCTTGATAGTTACTATGGCGACTCGGCCATAACCGTCCCCGTGGGAACCATCAGCGAATCTGCGCAACGTTTGTTGGACGTGACGGAAGAAGCCCTGGAGTTGGCGCTGGAAAAAGTTAGGTTGGGAAATCGCTTAGGTGATGTTTCGGCGATCGTTCAGCAGCATGCCGAGAAGAACGGTTACTCGGTGGTGAGGGAGTTTGTGGGCCACGGGATTGGCAAGGCGATGCACGAGGAACCGCAGATTCCCAATTTTGGCCAGGTCGGCCATGGCCCCTTGCTGAAAGAGGGCATGGTTTTTGCCATTGAACCCATGGTGAACGCCGGTGGGCCAGCCGTGCGCGTCCTGGATGATAATTGGACGGCGGTCACGGTGGACGGTAGGCTGTCGGCTCATTTTGAGCACATGGTCGCGGTCACCCAGAATGGACCCGACGTTTTGACACGTCTTTAGTTTCTCCCCGCTGCGTCCTGCCCGATGGACGCCGCGCCGGGGTTGAGGCCCCAGAGAAGTATGGCGAAGGAAGATGCAATCGAGGTTACGGCTACGGTGCTGGAAGCATTACCCAATGCAATGTTTCGAGTTGAATTGGACAACAAGCACCAGGTTCTGGCTCACATATCGGGAAAGATGCGGAAGAACTTTATCCGTATTCTCCCGGGCGATAAGGTTGCAGTGGAGCTGTCTCCCTATGATCTGACGCGGGGCCGGATTGTGTTCCGGTATAAGTAGCGAGGTGTCAGGTGCAAGGTATTAGGTGTCAGGTTTCAGACGTCGGATTGGGTTTTCCCCCCCAGACACCTGAACCTTGGCGCCTGACACCTAAAAAAAGTGCCTGAGACTAGTGAGGAAGCATTATGAAGGTCCGTTCGTCAGTAAAGAAGATTTGCTCCAAGTGCAAGATCGTTCGGCGGCGCGGAGTTGTGCGGGTGATTTGTGAGAACCCCAAGCACAAGCAACGACAGGGATGATTCGTGCCGGGGTTAAACGCCTGGGTTCTTCCGGCGTGGCACCGAAGGTGGATGAGAGGGGAGGCTGGAAATGGCAAGAATTGCGGGCGTGGATTTGCCGCCCAAAAAGCGTGCGGAAATTGGCCTGACCTACATTTATGGTATCGGCCGGGCCCGGTCGCTTTCCATTCTCATGCGGTCGGGCATCGATCCGAACAAAAAGATTAAGGACCTGACAGAAGACGAGACCAGCAAAATCCGCTCGATCCTGGAAGAAGAGGGAGCGGTGGAAGGCGACCTGCGCAAAGAGACCGCGATGAACATCCGGCGGCTGATTGAAGTCGGATCGTACCGCGGAATGCGGCATCGGCGCAGTCTTCCCGTCCGCGGCCAGCGCACCCACACGAACGCGCGTGGCGAATAAGAAACGGTCCCTGGCGAAGACGTAGTGCAGGTATCAGGTGCCGGGGGCAGGTGTCAGGACAAGCTATAATTCGATGCTTGGACCGGACCCCTGATACCTGGCACCTGACACCTGGAGAGAGGATTCATGGCGAAACCGGCGGCAAAGGCAGGCAAGAAGAAGGTTTTCAAGAAAAAGGAAAAACGCATCGTCCCCACCGGGATTGTGCATGTTGAGGCCACGTTTAACAATACGCACGTTGCCATAACGGATTCTGACGGCCGGGTGATTTGCTGGTCCAGCGCGGGTTCGCTAGGCTTCAAGGGTTCGCGTAAGGGCACGCCCTTTGCCGCGCAGCAGGCGGCCATGCGCGTGGCCAATGCAGCTCGCGACCACGGAATGCGCAGCGTGGAGGTGCGAGTGAAAGGGCCGGGAGCCGGACGGGAATCGGCCATC
>JBEKQO010000329.1:0-9952 GCA_049519635.1 Terriglobia bacterium
TCCGGGTTAGTAGGGGCGGTTCGCGAACCGCCCCTACGCTTCCACACGGTGAATTTCGGAAAGTCAGATGGTGTGAGGGAACTGCCGCCAGGAGGGTTGAAAAGCCAGATCGTTCCCGGCACGATCTGCGCGGAGTTTGATCAAGCAAAGAGTTTCCAACTTTTGCGGTCGCTGGTTGAGGAGAGCAGAGGAATGATCGGCTTTTTTCTAGGTTTGGGCTTAATGTGCGCAAGCACGCTGATGTACGAAATCACTCTGACCCGGTTGCTCAGCGTGACGTGCTGGTATTACTTGGCGTTCGTATCGGTTTCGATGGCGATGTTCGGGATGACGGCGGGCGCGTTGACCGTGCAGCTTCGCCCCGCCCTGTTTGATCCCCGGCAGGTGCGGTCGCGCATGGCGCAGGCTGCTTTTGCCATGGCCGTCTCCATGCCCATCGTCCTGACGATCATGTTCGCTATCCCGCTGGACATTTCCTTTGCCCTCCAAACCGTTTGCAGTTTCCTGATCTTCTGCGCCTTCATCGCGGTGCCTTTCTTCTTTGCGGGAATTGTGGTGTGCCTCTCCCTCACCAAGGCCTCCGCTCCCATTGGGCGGATTTACTTCGCCGATCTGATGGGCGCGGCAGCGGGATGTTTCGGCTCGTTGATTCTCTTGAACCTGGTTGACGCGCCGAGCGCCGTCATGGTTATTTCCGCGCTGGTCTTTTTGAGCGCCTCGGCCTACGCCGAATTCGCAGGTATGCCGCGACTTCGGAAGCGCTGTTACCTTTGGGCCGGAGTGCTGTTGGTGATGGCGGCCTTGAACGCGACGACGATTCATGGCATTCAACCGATTTGGTCCAAAGGCAAGCTGGACCCCCGCACCGACATTCTTTATGAGACGTGGAACCCCATTTCCCGCGTCCGCGTGGTCGCTCCAAAAATGGAGCCGCGATTCGTCGGCCCCGAGACACCGCCCATTTCGAGCGAGGTGGTTTACATCGACATTGACAACGATGCCGCCACGGGGATCTATCACTTCCAAGGCGATCTTAAAGACGTAGACTTTCTTCGTTACGAAGTGAATTCCCTGGGAGCACGGCTGCGGGCGGGCGGCAGCGCTGCCGTCATTGGCGTGGGCGGCGGGCGGGATGTCATGTCCTGCGCGATTTTCGGTTTTCATCGCATCGTGGGAATTGAGATCAACAGCAGCATTGTGGATGTCACTGCGCGGCGGATGCAATGGTATTCGGGCTTCGACAAGATCCCGAACTTTGAACTTCACAATGATGAAGGCCGCAGTTACTTGACGCGCAGCCATGAGAAATTCGACATGATACAGGCCACAGTGGTTGACACCTGGGCCGCCACCGCTGCCGGGGCCATGGCCCTCACGGAGAATTCGCTCTATTCGCTCGATGGCTGGCGAATCTTTTACGATCATCTCAACCCGGGCGGAGTTATCGCCTTCAGCCGCTGGAACCACAAGCCGGATTTCCATGAGACGACGCGCCTTTTCTCCCTGGCCTACGCCACCTTGCTCAGCGAAGGGGTTCAGGACCCGGAAACCCACCTGGCCATGATCCGGCAGGATGAATTGGCCACGCTTCTCACCAGCAATCGACCTTTTAGCGCACAGGATTTGGAAAAGATTCGCTCGACGGCCAAGGAGCTGAACTACCAGATTCTCTATCTGCCCGGAGAGGAATTGGGGATGCAACAGTTGACCCCCGTATTGGCGGCGCATACGCTGGAAAGTTTGGCGGCGCTCCGTTCCGCCGATTATTTTGATCTTTCTCCGCCTACCGACGCTTCTCCCTACTTTTTCAGTTTCGTGCGTTTCCACGCCATTCCCGGAATCCTGCGAATTCCCGGCGTGCACTGGGAGGTGCTTCTGCCGCTGTTGCATTTAACCATTTTCATGCTGGCCGCCTTGATTCTCGTGGTCCTTACGATCGTGTGGCCCGCACGCCGATGGACTCGTTTGCAGCAGGGCGCAGCTCCCGCTCCGGCGGGCGCCATCCTCTACTTCATCGGCATTGGACTGGGATTTATGCTGGCGGAAATGGGGATGATGCAACAACTTTCCATCTTCCTTGGGCAGCCGATCTATTCGTTGGCCGTGGTTCTGGCGGGATTGATTCTCGCCGCAGGGCTGGGCAGCCTGGCATCCGATCGAATATCCATCAGCTCAAATCTGACCAGCCGGGCGCCGGCACTTGTTTCCGCGCTGGTACTCGTGACCTACTCGCTGGTGGTTCTGCCGGCTATCCATGGCGCCGTGGGCGGCGTCTTGTGGCAGCGCATCGCGGTGTCATTGGCCTTGGTGATGCCGTGCGGCTTCATCATGGGCTTCTGCTTCCCGGTCGGCATGCGTTGGGCAACTCAGCTTGGGCAGGAGGGAAATCTGCCCTGGATGTGGGCGCTGAATGGCGCGGCATCCGTTCTGGCCAGCTTTATTGCCATGGTCATTTCGACGGAAACCTCGATACGAGCGTGTGTGCTCACCGGCGCAGCCTGCTATGCGCTGGGCGGAATCCTATTGTCAGGCAAAGGTAGTTCCGTGCCCGCCCATGCGGCGAGCGAGACAAAACCCGTTCCTTCGAACTGAATCGCCAACCCGAAGGCCAGCGGAGAGGGCAACGCGGCGTTGTGCGCGGCATTACAGGCTGCGGACAACCACCCCGGCGCGCAAGGCGCCACCCCTCCTGAATCAGGAGGGGAGTTATTTAAAGTGCTCCCCTCCTCAGATGAGGAGGGGTGGCGCGCCGAGCGCCAGGGTGGTGTTGACAAGTGGATAAATAGGCCCTGTTGTTAAAGACGGTGCCGGGACCTGTTTCCATAGCCCGATAATCCGCACCTCGCTGTCCACGAGAGAGTCCATTCATGATCTCGGAAGCAGATATCCTGGCGCAGAAGGTTTGGGATTACCATCACCTGAATCACCGGATCGAAAAATCCGACGTGATTCTGGTGATGGGCAGCCATGATCTGCGCGTCGCGGAGCGGGGCGCCCAACTCTTCCTGGAACATTGGGCTCCGTTGTTGATCTTCTCCGGGGGATTGGGGAACTTGACCCGCGGAATCTGGGACCAGCCGGAGGCTGACCGATTTGCTGAAGTCGCCGCGCGCATGGGCGTCCCCCGGGAGGCAGTCCTGATCGAAAACCGTTCAACGAATACGGGGGAGAATGTCCAGTTTACCAAGGACCTCTTGGCAAAACTCCAACTCGATCCGCAGAAGTTCATTCTCGTGCACAAACCCTACATGGAGCGGCGGGCCTTCGCAACTTTCCGGAAAGTTTGGCCGGAAAAAGGAGCGCTCGTCACCTCGCCACAAATATCCTTTGAAGATTATCCCAACCAGGACATTTCCCGGCGCGACGTCATCGGCATTATGGTGGGGGATTTGCAAAGAATCCTCCTCTACCCCGCCAAGGGCTTTCAGATTCCGCAGGAAATTCCCCTGGACGTTTGGGCGGCCGGCCAGAAACTCATCCACTTGGGGTACACCCAAAACCTCATCAAGGAGTAGCCCGCTTGAGGATCAAGCTTGTCCAAAATGCGCAGCGTTCAGTGAGGCATGGCTTGCGGCTTCGCCGCTTGCTGTGCGGAAAGGCTGGGCCTTTCCGTCATGCGAGAATACCAACCAACCTGGTCCGCGCCGCCTGGAAGGCATAGCCTTCCAGGCGGCGCGGATGAGAAATAACCATGGGACTCGGCCCGGAAAGGCGGAGCCTTTCCGCACAGCGGAGCGGCAGAGCCGCGTGAACCACTCAGGACATTCGCTAATTTGGACAGCCTTGTTAAGAAAGCCCGAAGTCCCCAATCTTGTTGGGGACGCTATTGAAGGAGGAGCTTATTCCGCGGCGCCGGGTGCATGATTTGCGGCGCTGGTGCGCGAAGCATTGCGCGTGATTGCCAACTCTCGCGTCAATTGATAATTAAGCTGCGTTCCCATCGGGAGGGTCAAATCCTTCCCGCGCCGGCGCATGCGATCGACGGTAGTGGCTGTAAGGCCCACGGTTGCGCCGATGATCGGGTGCGCAAACAGCAAACCCAGCAGCGTGCCACCGGCGGTTCCCGCGCCAATTTCCTCAAAATCCGGGGTGCGGGAACTCGGACCCTTGATGAGCCCTTCACTCCCCACCACCTTCACGTTGTCCACACCGTAGGCGGTCATCAATGTTGCGTTGAGGGGGAAGCCGCGCCCATCAGGAAGCGTGATTTGCTCCAAGGTCAGCCTCATTTGGCCAACGCCCAAAATGCGGCCAGGGCGCTCCAAACGCGTAATGCGCCCCGCGAGGGTTGCGCCCGCCGGAATCGCCACGCGGCCGTTAATGGCGACGGGTTCCGCGACGCTTACGGTGAAAGCGTCTCCCTGGGAATTCAGCTTGGTGGTCAGGGTCTGCGTAGTGCGGCAATGCAGCATTGTACCGGCGGGAACGGACAGGGGTTCCTTCTGCACCAGTGTTTCTGCATGTGAAATTCCTGCGGTAACAAGAAAAACGGCCAGCAAAGCGCGCTTGACCATGGTGAACCTCCTTAAAGGTCATTGCATGGCCGGACCCTGGCGCTTTGTCCAGCTTGGTTGCTGCTGAGAACTCGGATGGTGAGAGGGGAGACCCGCTCACAGTGATTGGGTCTCCCCGCGGAATTTGCTAATGCGCTCCCTCCGAGCGCGAAGCAACTTCTGTGACACCCTTCGGTGTGCTGAGATACCCCTTCACCTGCTCCGATCCTACACTATTTACCACGAGCTCGTAAGGCTTTTTTGCGCCGTTCACATAAAAGAAAACGGGCGAGTTGATCGCGCAGTCCTTCCGTTCCACCTGGATATCGTCGGCCATGGTATCGAGGCTATATTTATAGCGCTTGGCGTTGGTTTTCTTCAGCGTCAAGCTGATCCCCGCCACCTTCGCCGCTTGATTCCTGGTCAGCGTGAATTCAAAGTAGTCGCGGTCGCCCAGCTTGCGCAGATATTCGACGTCATCGTGGTTGCGGGCAATAAGGGTGCCCATATCGCTGCGAGCCATGCCCAAGTCCGACGCCAGGGTGCTGACGTTTTTCTTGGTGGTGTCAAGATCCGTTTTCGTCGAGGTGACATCCTGTGTCAGGGCGCCGACTTGTTGTGCGTCGGCCTTCTGGTCAAGCTCTTGCTTGAGTTGCTCCGTTTGGGCGCGCTGCTGATCCTGGAGTTGCGCCACCATATTGCGCGCACGCTTCAACTCCCCGCTCTGCGCGCCGACGCGCTTGGCCGCGCCGTCGAGCTCAGTTTTGACGGCGTCCAGTTCCTGAGCGTTTTGCTGCTCGATGGCCGCCAGGCGATTCGAGACCTGGTCCCGCAATTGCGTGGTTAAATCTTCTCGCAATTGGTTCTGCTGCGACGTGACCTGGTCGCGGACCGTGTTCATCCTATTGACCGTAAAGAATTCACCCACGGCCAGGGCGGCAAGTACGAGAAAAATCACGACAAATTTGAGGCCGTCTCCCGAACTCGGGCTCGGCTCCACTCGAATTTCTTGGACAGGCACTTCATCGATCGCCATATTAGTCTCTCCCCTCCACTCTCGAAGTTGCTTCAGGAAGCATCCCCATTGCTTGCGCTGCGCTTCCTCCCGAGAAGAAAGCACGCCGATTGCCAATTGGAGCTGAGGCGTAAGGCCCTGTTTATAAAGCACTTGAGTGGACTTAAGGCAATCCGGCGACCGCTTGAGCCGCACATCTTACTCGCGTCAAGTAAAAAATGCGGCTTTCCCTGGCGCCGGGAATTCCGCGCCATGGACGGAATTATTTAGGGTGGTGGCCTAGGTTCTTCTTCTTCTCACGCGCCCAACCTTCTTTGTTCTCCTGGCGGCAACGCCCGATGGCGAGAGATTCGGACGGAACATCATTGGTAATCGTCGACCCTGCTGCGGTGTAGGACCCCTTGCCGATTCGCACCGGCGCTACCAGCATGTTTCCGCTGCCTATGAACACTTCGTCCTCTATGGTGGTAGGGTTCTTCTTTTCGCCGTCGTAGTTGCAGGTGATGGTCCCGGCGCCGATGTTGGCGCGCGCACCCACCGTCGCGTCACCCAGATAGGTCAGGTGCTGCGCCTTGGCGCCATTACCGATGGTCGAATTCTTTACTTCCACAAAGTTGCCGATGCGCGCCGCCGGGCCAATCACCGCGCCTTGGCGCAAGCGCGCGAAGGGGCCGACGGTGGCGCCCGCGCCGATTTCACAATTCGCGATGACGCAGGATTGGAGCACGGTGACCCCGTCGGCGAGATTGGAATCGGTGATGGTCGAATAGGGTTCCAGGCGGCACCCGCTTCCCAGGCGCGTGCGGCCGCGCAGGCTGACGCCCGGCTCGATGACCGAGTCGGGGCCGATGACCACATCCTCATCAATGTAGGTTGTCTGCGGGTCGGTGAGGGTGACGCCTTCCGTCATCAAGGCCGTGGCCTTGCGAAGGCGCAGCATTTTGCCCACCTCGGCCAATTGCGCGCGGTCATTGATGCCCCAGGCTTCGCCGGCTGGCGCCTCAAATGCCACCACCTTGAGACCGTGACGATTGAAAATCTCGATAAGATCCGTAAGCAGATATTCCCTTTGGGCGTTCGCCCGCGAAAGCTCGCCCAAGTGCGCCAGCAGCGGCTGACGCGAAAAGCAGAGAATTCCGGTATTAATTTCGCGGATCTTTTTCTGTGCCGCACTCGCCACCTTTTCTTCCACAATAGCGCGCACGCGCTTCCCGCCCACACGCACGATGCGCCCGTAACCGGTGGGATTGTCCACGCGTGTGGTAAGGATGGTACATGCTGCGTGCTCCTTGCGATGCGCGGCCACCAGCGCGCTCAGCGTTTCCGGTTGGAGCAGGGGCACATCGCCCACCAGCGCTATCACCACACCGCTGGGGCAACTGTCGAGTTCCGGGCGCGCCACCATCAGCGCGTGGCCGGTGCCCAGTTGCTCCTTCTGCTCAATGAATTCCAGCCCCGGCCGCGCAAAGGCCTTCCGCATCTCTTCCGCTTGGTGGCCGATAATCATGTAAACCCGTTCGGCCCCCGCCGCCACGGCCGCCCGCAAAACGTATTCACCCAGTAAACACCCCGCCAGCGCGTGCAGCAACTTCGGATGCTCGGACTTGAAGCGTGTTGCCTTGCCCGCACCCAGAATCAGAATCGAGAAGCCCTCTTGCGTCATTAATCACTCCGGAACAGATATCGACTGGAAAATTGAACCTCTTGGTGCGTGAAACTGATGGCGCCGGCGACCGCAAGCGTTCCATTTCACCCCACGTATTTTAAAGCGTCTCGGGAAGGAAAAGCAAAAGGGGCGCTGGTAGTGGTGTCATTTGCTGTGGCACGGCCATCTTGGCCGTGACCGTTCACGGGAGGGAGAAGCCGTGAAAAAATCGGATTTTCAAATTTTGGCATCATGCATTTTCAATGAGTTACATCGTGGATAACAGGCCCAAAATTGATTTTTTCACAGCTTCGGACGTCTGCCCTCCCAGGGTTCCGTCAAAGTTGCGAGCGTCGCATACCTCCATGGCCATGATTGCATCACGTGCGAAGAAACCCCTCACCCCCCGCCTTGCGGTCCCCCCCTCTCCCCAAGGGAGAGGGATAGAAATCAGAATCCCATACCTCTCCCAGGGGAGAGCGAGCCTGATGGAGGAGGGCAGGTGAGGGGCCCCTTTCAACCCCATTTGACTTTGACGTTGCCCTGTTCTGCCCTCCCCGAAGGGGGGCAACATCATTACCAGGGCATGCTAAAATCCTTGTGCGCGAAGTCTTGGAGAACTATGGCCATTTTCTATTTCCTCCGGCACGGTGAAGCCACCTGGAACGCGGAAGGGCGCTTGTGCGGGCGCACGGACGTTCCCCTCTCAGAGGTAGGCCGCCACCAAGCGCAGTTGCTCGCCCAGCGCTTGCAACCCATTATGGTGGGCGCTTTGTACTCCAGCCCCCTGGGGCGCGCCCTGGAAACCGCTCGCCTGATCGGCCGGGCCATCGGGCGCGAGCCCGTGGTGGACCAGCGGCTGGCCGAGCTGAATTATGGCGCGTGGGAGGGCAGGACCTTCGAGGAAATCAAGCGTGCCGCACCCGCCATTTACCGCGCCTGGGACGCGGACCCCGGCAGCCTGGCGCCGCCCGAGGGCGAAACCGGCGTGCACCTCATCGAACGAGTCAAGCCATTTCTGCTGGAAGTGGCGCAGAGACATCAGAGCGGGAACATCGCGGTGGTCTGCCATAAAACCGTCTGCCGTTTGCTCGCCTGCCACATCCTGGGCCTCCCCCTCTCCGAGTATCGGCGTCGCGTCCCCATGGAGAACGCCGCGCTGAATATATTCGAAACGAGGGAAGGAATTTGGCGCGTGGTGTCTCTGAATGATACTTCCCACCTCTCCGCATCTCCGGCTGAGCCCGCCTTGCCCGCAGAAACCGAATGAAATGCCAACTCTCCAGCCGACCGCGAGACAGGATTTCTTACCCTCCTGAGTTGTTCGCCACGAAGGATGAAAATGCTCGTGGTAACTCCCCTCCCGATTCAGGAGGGGTGGCGCGCCGAGCGCCGCGTGGTTATCTCCTGAAGCCAAAAAAATCAAGTCGCAATCAGCACCACCCCCTACCCCCTCCTCAACTGAGGAGGGGAGCATTTTCATAACCGGCTTCCCTGCGAACGGCCATCCCGCGGCGCCTGCCCCATGCGGCCTAACTGCTTTTATCCTGTAACACCCTACTGGGCGACCCAAGGAAGTCATTCCCCAAATCTGGCATCTCAAATCCGAGATCCCGAATTCGCCCCTGGCGTGGTACCAAAACGCTTGCGCACACTGCGCTGTCATCCCGAGCATCGCGAAGGACCTCGCTCTGCCCAGTCTTGAATAAACTGCGCTCGGCTTGGGAAGAAATTTCTCCTGAATTTGGCCCGTGCCGCCCCCGCCCCCCGTGTCCTTTCCTCGCCCTTCCCTCTAACATCTTACCCCTTTCCTTTCAATTAGTTCTGAGGCTTAAAGCGATAAGTCGCTTATTTTCTTGATGTTCTCAGGGTTGGGACGAATTCGGGAAAGTGGGATTTTTTAACTTGCTTGTTTTCAGGATATTCTGAGGTAATACCTTCATATTACCATCCTTTTTGCTCTCGCTTCCCTAGCCTATTACAAGTTCCGTTAACCACCTTTTTTTCAGCGACTTGAATTCTAGCTCCAGCCAAGAAAACCTTGCCATTCTTCCCTAACCACCTTTATTTTCATGAACTTCTCGGGTTCGCGGGGTCATCGCACACCTCTTGGACTCCCGAATCACGGGTTATAGGGTCGGCAAGGGGCAAAAATTGGTGCGAGCGGACCCAGCATTCGCGCCGGGCGCACCGTCGAGAACTGCTCGCGAAACATCGGTATAGAGACGTGCGCCCACCCCCTCTCCTAAGCGCTGGGGCAATGGGAGTCGAAGCGGCCGGGCGCCGGGGCGGGAATTTTGCGCGAGTAAATCGCGCCGGCCAATCTTCAGCACAGTTCTAGGCTATACTATGTGGACTCCTTTGTCAAGAGACAAAGTGTCCCGGATAGGGCGCCGTCAAAGTCTAATGGGGTTGGAAGGGGCCCTCACCTGCCCTCCTCCGTCGAGCACCCTCTCCCCTGGGAGAGGGCTGCGATTCTGATTTCTTGCCCTCTCCCTTGGGGAGAGGGGGGACCGCAAGGCGGGGGGTGAGGGGTTTCTTCGCGGGTGATGCATTCATAGCTATGGAGGTATCTGGCCCCTGCGACTTTGACGGAACCCTGGTGTCCAGGGGTGATACCAGCAGGCAAGAGCAAGCGCATCCACCGGGCACGGGCGTAGGCGCTAGTGTGGTGTCCCGCGTAAGAATTGACAATAGGCGAGACCCCCTCACCCGGCCCGCCCCGGCTGGCGATTACGCCGGATGCGCGCCACCCTCTCCCCCAAAGGGGCGAGGGCAATAAAATCCATCCTCCCCTCG
>JBEKQO010000330.1:0-7456 GCA_049519635.1 Terriglobia bacterium
GGTGTCCCACGTAAGAATTGACAATAGGCGAGACCCCCTCACCCGGCCCGCCCCGGCTGGCGATTACGCCGGATGCGCGCCACCCTCTCCCCCAAAGGGGCGAGGGCAATAAAATCCATCCTTCCCTCGGTGGCCGTGGCGACCGAGGGGCCCCGGGGTGAGGGGGTCCTTGCAACATGCCATTGTCAAATCTTATCCGGGACACCACACTAGCTTCTGGCTTCTAACTTCTCGTTCTGCCATGGATAACCTCACCCACACGCTGACCGCTGTCGCCATCAGTCAAACGGGACTGAACCGCAAGACGCGTTTTGCCACCCTGACGTTGATCCTGGCTGGCAACGCTCCGGACATCGACGTGCTTGCCGGCCTGAAGGGAAGTGTCGCCTACCTGAAACACCATCGCGGGATTTCTCATTCTTTTGTAGGTATCACCGCTCTAGCTTTTATCATCTGGGGTCTTATGTATTGGATGGGGAAGAGGGCCCGGCCCAAGCCCGGCCTCTCCCTGAACGGCCGTTGGCTGCTGTTTGCGGCATTCTTAGGAACAGGCAGCCATCTGCTGCTCGACTTCACCAATTCCTATGGCGTGCGCCCTTTTCTCCCCTTCAGCGGACGGTGGTACGCATGGGACATCATGTTTATCCTGGATCCGGTGCTGCTCGCCCTCCTGATTGTGGGCTTGGCGGTGCCTTGGCTGCTCCGCCTGGTTTCAGAAGAAGTGGGAGCGCGCAAGCAGCGTTTGGTTCCTGGCGCGGTTTTCTGTTTGTGCGCGATGGTGGCGCTCTGGGGAATTCGCGATTTTGCTCACCGCCGCGCGCTGAGCATCCTTGACAGCCGCACCTACTCCGGCGAGGACCCGCAACGATTCAGCGCCCTGCCCGAGGCGGTGAATCCTTTCACCTGGATGGGTGTCGTGGAGACCGAAACTTCCTTCCACGCTCTCAGCGTGAACGCACTGGATGCCAATGGCCTGCCGGAGGAAGTGGGGACTTTCGAAAAACCGCAAGCGTCACCCGCGCTCGCGGCCGCCATGAAGACGCCAGCGGGATTGATCTTTATGGATTTTGCGCGCTTCCCCTGGGCGCAAGTGGATGAAAATGATGAGGGCTATCGGGTGAGCTTGAGTGATCTCCGCTTTTATCAACCCTCGGCCCAATCCCCAAGTTTCACCCTGGACGTGGAACTGGACAAGAACCTGAGCACCCGTTTCGCTACCTTGCACCTGGCGGTACCACGGCGGAACTGAGGTGAGAAGCGGGACACGGGAATGATCGATTCGGGACACGGGTTTCCGCCGAACCTCTGATTTCCGGAGCAGTTGTAGCGCGGACCTATTCTGCAGGTGCGCGGCTTTTCCTTGCCCAATAAGGGACGAGCCGCGGACCTACAGAACATGTCCGCGCTACGCTTCCTAACCCTGTGTCCCGTTTCCCGTGTCCCGTTTCCCGTATTTTGTCCACCACCTTTGGAGTAGCGCCAAGCCAACAATCAACATCACGGCTGCCAGCGAGGCCCAGCCCAGGTTGTGGCGCAGGTAATCCTCCGCCTGGATACCATAGCGGGCGCCCAGCCACGCGTCGGCGGCAAACCGCAAGCCGCGCCCCAACAGCAACCCCAAGCCGAAATGTAGCGCATTGACGCGCAGCAGACCCGCCGTGAGGACAAACACCTTATAGGGCGCCGGCGGAGGCAGTATCGACGCCACCAGAACCGCCACGAAGTCGTTGCGCTCAAGCCAGTGCTGGGCATGAGCTATGGCGTGGGGCTTGGTCTTACGCCAGAAAAACTTTCCTCCGCCGCGGGCGATGAAATAAAGCAGATAGGCGCCGCCCACCGATCCCAGCGTGCTCGCCAGCGCGTACAGAGGCCACCAGGCAGGCCGTTTGCTGGCCATTACAATCAGAGCCAGATCATTCACGATGGGAAACGGAATCAGCGAGGAATCCAGAAATGACATTGCGAACAGTCCCCACCCTCCGTAGAGGACCAGTACGTGGCCGAGTTTTGCGCTTAATGACTTCAGCATGCTCTTCTTTTACATCCTAAGGGAAAGCGCACATTCTATGCGGTCCTGCCGCACAGCGCAATGCGCGAAGCGAGCCCTCACCCGCCCTCCTCCGTCGGGCACCCGCTCCCCCTGGAAGAGGGCTGGGATTTTGATTTCTATCCCTCTCCGTTGGGAAGAGGGCTGGGATTTTGATTTCCATCTCCTCTCGCTGGGGAGAGGGCTGGGATTTTGATTTTTATCCCTCTCCAGGGGGAGAGGGTGCCCGACGGAGGAGGGCGGGTGAGGGGTCCTTTCCAACTGCATTGGACTTAGACGGGCCTCCGAACCCACCCGGTAATGCGCTTGACGGGCGCTCATGGCAGACTTAGCATGGAAGGTTGGCGTTTTGTCGAAATTCCTCACTGTAGGGTTCAGGGCGAATGATCGATCGGATTACGGTTCGGGGCGCGCGCCAGCACAACCTGAAAAACATTAGCGTCGAAGTTCCGCGCAACACCCTGACGGTGGTTACAGGGCTGAGCGGGTCGGGCAAATCCAGCTTGGCGTTTGATGTCATTTATGCCGAGGGCCAGCGGCGCTACGTGCAGACGCTCTCCGCCTACGCGCGGCAGTTTCTTGACCAACTCGAGCGGCCCGACGTAGACACCGTCGAGGGGCTCAGCCCGGCGATCTCCATCGAGCAGAAGACCACCAGCCGCAGCCCGCGCTCCACCGTGGGCACCATCACGGAAATCTACGATTACCTGCGGCTGCTCTACTCGTCCATCGGTGTGGCGCACTGCCACCGGTGCGGGCGCCAAATTTCCCGTCAGACCACAGAGCAGATCGTGGCGTCGATCATGGCTTTGCACGAGGGGGGTGACAGCGGCAACGGCGAAGGCGAACGCGTAATGATCCTGGCGCCCGTTGTGCGCGGGCGCAAGGGTGAGTTCCGCAAGCTCTTCGAGCAGCTCGCGGCGGAAGGCTTTGTACGCGTGCGCGTGGACAAGCAAATGCGCCAACTGGATGAGGAGATCAAGCTTGACCGGCGCAAGAATCACACCATCGAAGCGGTTGTCGACCGCCTGCTGCTGAAGCCCGGAATCGAGAGCCGCCTGGCATCTTCCATTGAGACCGCCATGAAGCTTGCCAAAGGCATCGTGGAAGTGGCGGTGGTGAATGGCGAGGAGCGCCTTTACTCCCAGGAATGGGCGTGCGTTGATTGCGGCATGAGTATCCCCGCCCTGGAACCGCGGTCGTTTTCCTTCAACAGCGTCTATGGCGCCTGCCCGGCGTGCCGCGGACTTGGGAGCCAGTATACGTTTGACCCCGCCAAAGTGATTGTGGACTGGTCACGGCCGCTGCTGGAAGGCGGACTGGGCCCGGGCGCGGGCTCCGGCTCCCTCCAGCGCAGCCTGATGCGCGCGGCGGAGGAGATCGGCTTCGACCTGAAAACCCCCTTTGAGCGCTTGCCGCGGAAAACCCAGAACCTTCTCCTCTACGGGAAAATTTCCGAGGGCGCGCCCGCGTCAACGGTGTTTTCCGGCATCCTGCCCCTGCTCGATCGCTGGTACGGCGAGGCGCGTTCAGAAAATTTCCGTGAGTGGTATAGCCAGTACATGTCGGCCGTCCCGTGTCCCAAATGCCATGGCAAGCGCCTGAAGCCGGAAAGCCTGGCCGTGACGGTGATGAACCTTTCCATTGCCGATCTCACCGGGCTGCCGGTGATCAAGACCCAAGAGGCGATGACCGGGCTGAAGCTCACACCGCGCGAAGAACTGGTGGCGCGGCGCATTGTGAATGAAATCGGCGAGCGCCTGGAATTTTTGAGCGCCGTGGGCCTTGGCTATTTGAGCCTCGACCGGGCGGCGTCCTCCCTTTCCAGCGGCGAAAGCCAGCGCATCCGGCTGGCGACGCAGATCGGATCAAAGCTGCGGGGTGTTCTCTACGTGCTCGACGAGCCCAGCATCGGCCTGCACCCGCGCGACAACCAGCGGCTGCTCGAAACGCTCGAGCAATTGCGCGACATGTCGAACACGGTGCTGGTGGTCGAGCATGATGAGGAAACCATTCGCCGCGCCGATTATGTGATTGATCTCGGGCCCGGCGCGGGCAAGCAGGGGGGGTATTTGGTGGCGGCGGGGCCGCCTGAGGCTATCGCGGCCGCAGCGGATTCATTGACCGGGAAGTACCTTTCGGGCGAGTTGCGCATTCCGGTGCCGGCCCAGCGGCGGGCTGCCGACGCAAAGTTTCTTACCGTGCTGGGGGCGCGGGCCAACAATCTGAAGAACATCGACGTGCCGTTTCCCTTGGGATTGCTGACCGTGGTGACGGGCGTGTCAGGCTCGGGAAAGTCGACGCTGGTCAACGATATCCTCCATCGCGCCATTGCCAAGAAGCTTTACCGCGCCATTGAAGAGCCGGGTGCGCACCGCGCCATCAGCGGCCTGGAGCACCTCGACAAGATTATTGTCATCGATCAGTCGCCCATCGGAAGGACGCCGCGCTCAAATCCCGCCACCTACACCGGGGTGTTCACACCGATCCGCGAGCTGTTTGCCATGCTGCCGGAATCGCGCCAACGCGGTTATCGCGCCGGGCGCTTCAGCTTCAACGTAAAAGGCGGCCGCTGCGAAGCGTGCCAGGGCGACGGACTGCGGCGCATCGAGATGAACTTCCTCCCCGACGTCTTCGTAACCTGCGAAGTGTGCCGCGGGCGGCGCTATAACTCCGAGACGCTGGCGGTGAAATACAAAGGCGTTTCCATTGCCGACCTGCTCGAGATGACGGCGAAGGAGGCCCTGCCGTTGCTCGAGAATATTCCGCAGATTCGCCTGAAGCTGCAAACGGTGGTGGACGTGGGCCTTGGGTATATTCATCTGGGCCAGCCCGCCACCACCTTGTCCGGCGGCGAGGCGCAGCGCATCAAGCTCGGCCGCGAACTCAGCCGCCGCCAAACGGGCCGCACGCTCTACATCCTGGACGAACCCACCACCGGCCTGCACTTCGACGACGTGAAGCAACTCATGGAGGTGCTCAATCGTCTGACCGACCTCGGCAACACCGTCATCGTCATCGAGCATCATCTCGATGTCGTGAAACAAGCCGATTGGGTCATCGATCTGGGACCGGAAGGCGGCGAGGACGGCGGGCGCATTGTGGCGCAAGGTACCCCGGAGGATGTGGCGCGGGTGAAGAAGTCTTACACCGGCCAGGCGCTGGCGCCGCTGCTGAAGGGCGCGTCAAATGCAGTGACGAGTAGCAAGTGACAAGCTAAGGCATTTGGCACACTGCTGAACAGCGGCGCCTGCCGCAGGGTTCCGTCATTGTCCAGGGTGCCGCACACGTCCAGAGCTACGAATGCATCATCTGCGAATAGACCCCTCACCCACCGCCTTGCGGTCCCCCCTCTCCCCAAGGGAGAGGGGTGGGATTTTGATTTTTATCCCTCTCCAGGGGGAGAGGGGGGACCGCAAGGCGGTGGGTGAGGGGTCCCTTACAACCCAATCGACTTTGACGGATCCCTGGCCTGCCGTGCCATTCTTGACAGTTCTTTCGTCATCGGCGTATGCTTCCATTATGGATGCACTTTGAAAGAGCGAGGATTGAGCATGGCAACACTTACCATCAAGAACGTTCCCGAAAAACTGCACAAGCGGCTCAAGGAAAGCGCCGCGCAACACCGACGCAGCATCAACAGCGAGGCTATTTGCTGCCTGGAAAAGGTTCTCGGGGTGCATCGCTTGGATCCCAAGAAATTCCTGGCTGAAGTTGATGCCATGCGGAAGCGAATGCCCTACGTGAATCTCACAGAGGAGTTCTTACGTGCGGCCAAGAATGAAGGACGCCTTTGATCGTCGCTGACACGAACCTCATCGCATACTTTCTGATCAATAGCGGCTTCACGCCGGACGCCAGCGCGGTGTATCAAAAGGATCCGGATTGGATCGCCCCTCTGCTCTGGCGGTCTGAGCTCCGAAACGTGCTGATTCAGTCGTTGCGCCAGGCGTTACTGAGCTTGGACGAAATTATAAGCATTATGAACCGCGCCGAAGGATTGATGAAAGACAGCGGCTATCAAATGGACTCTTCGCGGGTTCTCAGGCTGGCCGCGGATTCGGGCTGCACTGCCTACGATTGTGAATTTGTGGCCCTGGCGCTGGATCTTGGCATCCCGCTGGTTACATCAGACCGCGCCCTCATCGAGAAATTCAAGCATAATGTCGTCTCCATGAAATCTTTCTGCTCATGAGGTTGCATCTTGATGGGGCTGGACTGCGTTCGGCCCATGGAGGAGCGCCGCTCGCCCCTAAGTGACGTAAATATGCCAGGCGATCCAGAGAATTTTCCCCCAGATGCAGGCGACTTGCCGTCAGAGGCCCCGGCGCCACAACCTCGACCGCCCCTGCTCCCCTTTGCGCCGCGGGAAATCTGGAACCCGCGCGATCTCCTGTTGTTTGTGGCCTTCATCCCCTTCGCCTTGCTGGCGGCGAAGTTTGCCGTGCTGATTGGCTACGTGGTAATAAAGCCCTTCACGGGATGGCACGTGAAGGTGGATGCCGTACAATCGGATACCGTTTTCCTATTGATCCAGCAATGCGTTTTCTACGTGTTCCTTTTGGCATTCCTTTTTCTGTTGGCCAAGCTCCAGCATCAGCAGCCCTTCTGGAAATCCTTGGGATGGAAGAAGCCCACACCCAGGCAGGTGGCGGGCTACCTTGCGGGTGGGGGCGGCCTCGCCGTCGCTGTCAGCTTGGCGCTGTTGGTGCGGCCCGATGTGCAGGGATTCCCCCTGGAGCAGTTGTTCAGTTCCCGGATCGCCTGTTACGCCATCGGCGGGTTCGCCATCGGCGTCGCGCCGGTGGTTGAGGAGGTGGTTTTCCGCGGCCTGCTCTTTGCCGTTCTTGAGCGCGCGGTGGGATTGCGCTTTGCCGTGGTAACCACGGCCGCCCTCTTTGCCGGCCTGCACGTTCCGGAATATTGGCACGCTTGGAATCACATGCTGATGATTCTGGTGGTGGGCATGGTATTTTCGCTGGCCCGCGGCATGACCGGAAGCCTTACCCCCAGCATCATTCTTCATATTGGATACAATTCCCTCATGATGACCGGCCTCTTTTTCTCAACTCAACACTTTCGCACGGCGGGGAGCCTTTGGATGCAGTGAAAGGCGCGAGCGGTCGTCAGTTGTCCGTAATCAGTCCGCAGCGACCGTCTTGCCCCGATGCTGTTCACTTAACCTGACTGTTCCCAATGCTCGGCCCCCTCACCCACCGCCTTGCGGTCCCCCCTCTCCCCCCAAGGGGGCGAGGGAAGAGGAATTATTTATTTGGGCGCTGCGTTCAACCTGAATTCCGAAGTTGGGCATCGATGTTACCTGCTGAATGAGGTCTTCGGGTAGGGATTTACCCTCCCGCGAGCGGTTGAAATTGCAACTTCGGCGAAGTTGGAATTTCATACTGCAAG
>JBEKQO010000331.1:0-7445 GCA_049519635.1 Terriglobia bacterium
TGCGGTCCCCCCTCTCCCCCTGGGAGAGGGCTTTTAAGTATTGATTTTAGCCCTCGCCCCCTTGGGGGAGAGGGGGGACCGCAAGGCGGTGGGTGAGGGGGTCGAATATTGGGAACCGTCAGCTTAAGTGAACAGTATTGGGGCTAGTCCGTATTTGCAGAAGTTAGCGACATTATTTGTTGACGGTTGGAAGGGCGGGGCTTCAGCCCCGCCGCAGAACTCGGGCAGGATTTAGGGGGTTTACAGGCTGCGGAAAAACTATCCCCGGCGTACAACCACCCCGGCGCCCAAGGCGCCACCCCTCCTGAATCAGGAGGGGAGTTGTTGAAAGCGCTCCCCTCCTCAGATGAGGAGGGGTGGCGCTCCGAGCGCCGGGGTGGTGCTGACAGTGGTAGCGCCAAGCGCCACAGAGTTTTTCCGCAGCCTGTTTAGCCCCTGAAGCGACTTGGCCTCAGGGCCTAAAGGCCCATTCAACCCTCCGCCCTGACCCGGCGGGGCTAAAGCCCCGCCCTTCCAGCATCGTCCAAACGTGGTGAGAAGTCCACGCTAGTGAGAATCTCCGCCGACGAGGCCGTGCGCACATTACACTTATGGGGGTATCCGCAATCACTGCACGCGGCCGCAATCTGCGTGGTCGCTGCAATCCTCCTATCTTCTGCTCGAACTCCTGTCTTTGCCGAACAGTCCAATCCTGCCTCGGTCATACTTATTTCCGTCGACACCTTGCGTGCCGACCATCTGGGGTGTTACGGCTATCGTGCCTTGCCGACCCCTCGTATCGACGCGATGGCAACAGGCGCCACCGAGTTCATCAACGTCAATTCACAGGTTCCGTTGACTCTCCCCTCGCACGTTTCTCTGCTCACTTCCACTTACCCGTTTTGGAATGGCGCTGAAGACAACGGGGATGTCCTGGCCCGGGGTGCGGTGACACTGGCCGGCCTTCTGAAATCAAGCGGTTATCGAACGGCGGGGTTTATAGGAGGGTTCACTCTTGACCGGCGGTTTGGCTTGGACCAGGGATTCGACTTCTACGATAGCCCTTTCGACCTCGGCAGCCGGCAGGACACCGACCAACTCGACGTGAAACGTCCCGCCGAGGAAGTGACGAAGGCGGCCCGCCAATGGTTGCAGGATAATTCCGCCCATAAGTTTTTCCTGTTTCTGCACCTCTACGACCTTCATAAACCCTATAGCCTCACTCCGGAAATGCGTGCTCGATTCCGGGACCGCGAATACGATGGCGTGCTCAGCCACGTGGATGCGGCCTTGGGAGAATTTTGGTCGTTTCTCGCCGCCAAGGGTTTGATCGACAAGAGCCTGATTATCTTCCTCTCGGATCATGGCGAAAGTCTGGGAGACCACGGCGAGCGGACCCACGGCTACTTCATCTACGAAAGCACGCTTCGGGTGCCCCTTATTGTTCATTGGCCTCGCGGGTTCGGCGCCTTTCCCCTCCGCGTGGATTCTCCGGCGGGATTGATTGATGTTGCGCCCACCGTCTTGCAGGTCCTGGGCGTTCCAGTGCCGCCGCAGTTTCAGGGCCGGAGTCTTTTGGAATTGCTGGATGGGAAGACACCGGTTTCACCTCGCGAGGTGTACAGCGAAAGCCTGTACGCGCATCACCACTACCAATGTGCCGCGCTGTGTAGTTTACGAGTCGGAAGCTATAAGTACATCAACGCTCCCCAGCCGGAGCTTTACGATCTCGCCGCCGATCCCGGGGAAATGAACAATCTCTACGCGCGCTCAAACTCTCTTGCGCTTGCTTACCGCGAGCGTCTACAGCATTTGCGCACGAGATTTGCCTCTGCCAATCACGCGCCTTCCAACGCGGTCGGCCCGGATGTCGCTCGCGCTTTGAGTTCGCTCGGGTACGTGGCCGCCACCAGCGGTCGAACTGTCGACGCCGATTCGGGGCCTGATCCGAAAGACAAGCTGGATGATTACCGGAAGACCGAGGAGGCGACGACACTGTCTTTTGCCGGGCAATTGCCTCAATCGGTTGAAATACTGAAAGGCGTGCTGGCAAGAGACCCTGATCTTATCGACACGCGGAACCTTCTGGGACTGTTCCAACAGAAGCTGGGCCGACCGGAGGATGCTGCGGAGAGCTTCCGAAAAGTGCTCGAGCGCGACCCCTTCAACCTGATGGCCCATTACAACCTGGGGGTGCAGTTTTTTGAGCTCCATCGACTGGATGACGCTGCCAGGGAGCTTCAGGCAACCCTGACCGTCGGGTCTCCCCGAGGCGCGGCCGTCGAACAACTCACCCGGCCGTCCGAGGAGATGCTGGGGAAAATCTGGTTGGAAAAGAGTGACCTTGGGCGGGCCCGCGAGCAATTTAACCATCTCTTGACCGTGTACCCGCGGGATTTTGCGGCGCATTACAACCTGGGATGGATTGCCTCGGAGGAGAGGAATTGGGACGAGGCAACCGGGCATCTGCGCGCCGCTCTGGAAATCGAGCCCAACAACGCTCAGGCTCATAATGCGCTGGGGACGATTTATCTCCAAAAGGGAGACCTCGCGGAGGCACGCTCTCAGTTCAGTGAGGCAATCAAGTTGGATCCCAAGTTTGCGCAGGCCTATTACGATCTAGGATTGGTCTTGAACAAGAGCAAGAAGAGGAATGAAGCCGCCCGCGAGTTCAGAAAGGCTCTGGAAGTAGATCCCAAATTTCTCCCGGCGCAAAAAGCCCTTGCTCAAATGCAGCACGATGAGTAGGGCTGGGAAGCCGAGGGCGGCGGGAGTGGCTGTTATAGCTGTCGTAGCGCCGGGCTTTAGCCTGTTAGGTGCCGCCCTAACCCGCATTTCTCACCACGACTCCGGAAGGGCGGGGCTTTAGCCCCGCCGTTGCAAGGCCGTCCTGATTATTTCCAAGTCCCGCACCCCGCGCAGCTTGCAGCCGCAAGCTGCGCGGGGTGCGGGACGAAGAGAGGGGGGGAGGCGCGATCTCGGCGGGGCTGAAGCCCCGCCCTTCCAACATCGCCCAAACTTGGTGAGAAGTCCGCCCTAAAGGACGGCGCTACGAAGAACAGGTGTCGTGCCAAAGCCCGGCGCCAACTAGACTCAATTCCGGCAAAGCATACCGGATCATCGGAGATCGAGATGCTATCAAAGATTCGAGTTGGGTTTCTCGGCGCGGCCGCGATTCTTGTCCTGCAGGGGGGGGTGGCGACGCGAACCGCGTCGGCCTCCGTGTGGTACGCCTCCACCGGGAGCAAGGCTGCGGATGGGAATCCCGGCACCGAGGGACGGCCGGTCAAAACCGTGGCCAGGGCCGTTTCCCTCGCCAAACCCGGTGACACGGTGGTATTCTCGCCCGGAACTTACTCCTGCGCGAAGGTGACGGTCCCGGACGGGGGGCGGGACCTGCCCATTCTGCTGCGATCGGACGGCAAGGGAAAAGTCATTTTCACGAGCGATGGCAGCTCGAATATCCTGAACCTGGGATCTTACAACACGGTGGATGGCATCGAGTTTGAAATGGTCTCGGACCATCCGCGGGGCTCCGGGATCAGCATTTCGCGGAAGGAACATATCATCATTCGTAACTGCCGGTTCTTCGCCTGCCAGGTGGGAGTAAGCGCCAGGAGTACGCACTATCTCAGCATCACCAATTGCGAGATGGCCTATTCCGGAACCTACGGAATTCACGTCAATGGCTCGGGGCAGGACGTTCGCGGCCATCTGAATCTGGCGGATGAAAACAGGTATATCGAGGTGCGGAATTGCTATCTACACGACGCGGGATGGAATATCGAAGGCACCGAAGGCTACGGTTTCACCGCCAACGGCGCGGCGGAATTCGTGGAGATCGAGAATTGCCAGATTGACAACAACACCGGAAACGGAATCCTGTATGAAGACTGGACAGTGCATTCCACCGCGCGCTTTAACATCATCCGGGGCTCTGGGATCGCAGCCATCTGGATTGACAACGCCAGCATGGCCATTTTCGACAGCAATTACCTGGAGGCAAACAACGTGGCGGTGTGGCTCTCCGGCGAAGAGAGCAGCAACCGTTACTTGGACGATTTCATCTCCATTCGCAACAACATCGTTGTGCATAACGACTGGTCCCGGATCGACCCCTCGGTATATGGGAAGGTGGTCTTCCTGATCACGTCCAATACGCAGGATACCTACTTCGATAACAACACCGTGGCCTTCAATAACTGCGAGCGAGTGGTGGGTGTGAAGAATCGTCCGCCGCAAAACGAATTCCGGAATATCTGGTTCCGCAACAACATCTTTTGGGAGAACACGGGTGGTGTGGGAGCAGACCCGGGGATAGACTTGGGCGCGTTTCACTTCCTCAACAATTTGTGGGAAAAGCCCTATCAGGGCGATGAACAGGCCAAAACCGGGGACCCACTTTTCGTCGATCCTCAGGCGCACAACCCGGAAGGGTACAAAATTCAGAGCACGTCCGCGGCACGGGGCCAGGGGATACTCCTCTATGAGAACCCGCTGGACTTCTGGAACGGCATGCGGCCTCACCTCTCGAAGACCGAAAAGTACGATATCGGCGCGCATCAATTCGGCACCACTGGCGCGGCGCACATCGGGCTTGACCTCGCTGCGTTCCCGTTTGCGGTGCCGGCGTACGAGCTTCGATTTAAGGCCAAGCCGAAGCGATGAGCGGGGGCGGAGCCACGTTGATCTCTGGAACAGTTCGCTGATTTGGACAGACTATTTTGAGGATGAACTCAGTCCCGCAAAACGCACCGGATGATGGGAGGTTGTCATGCTATCGAAGACTCGGAGAATACTTTGGCTGCTGGTCGCGCTGGTGGCGATCGTACCGGCTTGGTGCGCGGCAGAGCACAATCCTCTATTGCCTCGCCCGCAGGAAATCCATTATGGGGCTGGCGAGCTTTCCTTACGGGGGCTGAGCATTTGCTTTGCTTCACCCCCGGGCGCGGAAGATCAATTTGCGGCCCGCGAGCTTTCCGATGCCCTTTCGGCGCGGGCAGAAGCTTCCATCCCCGTTCGGGAAGGAGGCAGGTGCGAGCACGGAATTCTCCTCGAGCGGACGGGAGGCATCGACGCGCTGCCGCTGTCTAACGAGCATCCCGGGCCGGAATCGCGCGAGGCCTATTCACTGAAGGTCGCGGCCGACGGCGTCACGGCCAGCGCCCGCTCATCGGCGGGATTGTATTATGCCGTCCAGACACTGAAACAGTTGGTGGAGGGGACGGGCGCACAGGGCGTTTTGCCCCTCGTGGAGATTAAAGACTGGCCCCTGCTCTCATATCGCGGTGTCATGGTGGATATGAGCCACGGCGCGCTGCCCACGGAGAAGGAAGTCGAGCGTCAGCTTGATTTCCTGGCCCGCTGGAAAACCAACCAATATTACTTTTACAGTGAGGCGAGCATCGAGCTAAAGGGATTTCGTCTCATCAATCCGGAAGGCCGTTTCACGCAGGATGAAGTGCGGAGGATTGTCGCCTACGGACGCGAGAGGCACGTTGACGTGATCCCTTGCCTCGAGCTTTTCGGCCACCTCCATGACCTATTCCGCGTGGAGAAGTACTCCGATCTCTCCGACTTGCCCCACGGCGTGGAGTTCGACCCTCGTAATCCCAAGGTGATGCCCCTGCTCACCAACTGGGCCAGTCAGATCGCGGAGCTCTTCCCCAGCCCCTTCGTCCACATTGGATTTGACGAAACTTTTCAGATCGAAATCGCCGCGCACGAGAAAGGCGCCGCCGCTCAGCCCGCCGAGTTGTTCGTCCGGCAACTGACCAGCGTCGATAATCTTTTCAAGCATTATGGGAAAACCGTGATGGCCTGGGGTGACATCATGGTGAAATATCCGGCGATTGTGGCACAGCTTCCTCCCGGACTCATCGCCGTTGCCTGGGAGTATGATCCCGGTCCCGAGTCGCATTACCAGCATTGGCTGGCGCCGCTTGCCGCTCAACACATTCCTCATATGATTGCTACCGGGGTGACCTGCTGGAACACCGTCATGCCCGATTATGAGCGGAGCTTCGCCAATATCGATACGTTCCTTGCCGCCGGGCGCAAATCCGGAACGATGGGATTAATGAATACCCTTTGGACCGATGATGCACAGAATCTGATGCGAACGGCTTGGCCGGGCTTAGCCTATGGGGCGGGGGCGGCCTGGCAGACGGCTCCCATGGATCATCAAGCCTTTCTCTCGGATTATTCGCAGCTCATGTACCCTCCAACGGTTGCGCCCGAAGTGACGGCCGCCCTGAAAGACCTTACGGAATCCGAACTCGACCTCCAGAAGGCGCTCGGCGATGAAACGATGCTGGCCATGTGGACGGACCCTTACTTCCCCCCCCTCCTCAAACAGACCACGGAGCATCTCGCTGATCTGCGAAATACGCGGCTGAAAGCCGAGGACGCGGAAGAGCACCTGGATGAGGCATTTTCGCGGGGAGGCGATCCCGTCACGCTCGAGAGCCTTTGGTTCGGCAGCAAGCTCCTCGATTACGCGGGACAAAAGTTTCAGACGGCGCCGGAACTGGAAGCCATGTGGCAGCGCCTGGGACCCCATCGCCCCAATGACGATTTATGGTGGAACGAATGGGGATCACAAACCACTTATCCTGACCATTCCCGTTTATTCGACTTGATGGATACGATTACGGGCCTGCAATCCATCTACCGGCGTGAGTGGCTTGCTGAGTACACACCTTACCGTATGGGCACCGCCCTGGGGAGATTTGATAAGGAGTATCAATCCTGGCTTCGCTTCCAGGAGAAACTGCAGGAATTTTCAGAGGGCACCAAAGAAGGAGCGACACTTCCGCCGCTATCGAGCTTGGCCCATTAGCCCGCATTTCTCACCACGATTTTGGAAGGGCGGGGCTTCACAGGCTGCGGAAAAACGTCCCAATACAGTCATTTTGAGGAGCCAGCAGGCAACGAAGAATCTGTAGTCGCTTGAAAATTCAAATCCAGATCCTTCGCTGCTGCTCAGGATGACAACTTGGACGAGTTTTTCCGCAGCCTGTTGAGCCCCGCCCTCCCGGGACCTCCCAAGAGCGTTTCAGCCTGGTGGGAAATCCGGGCCAGAGGCGCCAGGGTGGTGCGAAACTGGAAATGCTGAAACCCCGTCGCTCGGAGATCGACGCTACAATTCACGAGCTCAAACCAAAACCTTGGCAACCACCTCGCCGGCAACGTCGGTAAGCCGGAAGTAGCGCCCCTGAAACTTGTACGTCAGCTTGGTGTGGTCAATGCCCAGGCAATGCAGAATCGTTGCCTGCAAGTCATGAACGTCCACCGGGTCCCGCACGACATTATAGCTGTAGTCGTCGGTTTCGCCGATGGAGATACCCGGCTTGATGCCGCCGCCCGCCAGCCACATGCTAAAACATCTCGGGTGATGGTCGCGTCCATAGTTGGTGGCAGTAAGCTTGCCCTGACAGAAGACGGTTCTTCCGAACTCGCCGCCC
>JBEKQO010000332.1:0-7419 GCA_049519635.1 Terriglobia bacterium
AGGAAACGCTCGAACCGGTACTCCTGCTCCACATCGCTCGCGGTGATGGCCACATAGCCGATGGAGGCAACCACGCTGTCCAGAGTTTGCGCGGCCGGGCAGATCGTGCCACGGGCTGCGATGACTGCTGCCAACGCCATAACGATCAGAAGCTTTGGCCGATGCTCAAGAAAAACTGAAAGTGCGATAATCGTTCCACCTCGGTGTTGGTCACGCCGTTGGTCGTGGTGATCACGTTGTACCGTGGAGGGTTCAAATTGTAACCCACGTCGAAACGGATAGGTCCCACCGGCGTTTTGTAGCGAAGCCCTAAGCCCACCGCATGGGAGGTGTAATCAAAATCTTCCGGTGAGCTCTGATGGATTTTCAATACCCGCATCCTGCGAATGCTGTCGTAAACGTTGCCGGCGTCTTCGAAAAGCACCAAGCCCAAACGCCGTTGCGCGAAAGATGATCGTAATTCGAGCGAGTTGAGGAAAAGCGCGTTGCCTCCGATGGGATAACCGGTGTCCGGATCGCGGGGGCCGGCTTGATTGATGGAAAAACCGCGCATGGATTCACTGCCGCCCATAAAGAAGCGTTCCGGCAAGGGAATCGAATCCGTGCGGATGACCTCGGCGGGTGTGCCGCCGCTGGCAGGGACAGTAATGCTGTACAGGCTTCCATAAGGAGACACCACGCCGAACTGCGTTTTGCGCGCAAAAACCAAATGGGTGCCGATCGCGTAGTAAGTGGAGTTCTGGCCGGAAAACTGTAAGAAATTTGACTGGGATCCAAAATCCCGCCAGGAGACTCCGGCGTGCACGAGGGTATAAGCGCCACGGGTTGCGTCCGATGGGTCGTCGCGCTGATCCTCTAGAAAACTCCCCCCGAACATCCCCACCAGCGCGGGCTGGCTGAGGAGGGGAATCTCCTGCGCGGATATTTTGCTGGAAATATCGAGGGCTTCGACGCGGCGGAAGCTGTATTGCCCGATGAGGAGAGTGGACGCACTGAAGCGTTTCTCCACGCTCACAGACGCTTCCTTGCGGTCTGCCGTGAAGGTCAGGACGTCGCGGGAGCGATCCACCAAACCGTTGATGCGCAAGCTCAAGTCGTCGCGATTGAGCAGCCGGGGAATTAAATAACCCATGTTCGCGCCCGTATCGATGTTGGAAAGGCGCCCGCTCATGCTGAAGGTTTGGCCACGCCCGCCGACATCCAACCGAGTGAGGCTCAGCGACAATCGCGGGCTCTCCTTGTACTGTCCTTGCGGCTCATTGCTGCCGAGTTTTTGCACTTCGAAGCCGCCGCCATAACCGAGGATCCAACGCCGGGATTCTTCCAAGCCTACCAGCAAGGTTTTTTCCGTGTCGGAAGCGGGCTGCTCCTGCGGCGTGATCTGGACTTGGCTGAAGATTCCCAGGCTGTAGAGTCGCTGTTGGGATTCGAGCACCGCACTTTGACTGATCGGGTCGCCTTCGTTAATAAGCAGTTCGCGATTTATAAGCCCCGGGCGCACGTGTTCGTTCCCCAAGACCACGATGTGCTGAATGCGCTCTTGTGCTCCGGGCACGATTTGGAACTCCAAATTCACTTGATGGGCGGATTTGGCCGGCGCGGTGCGCCAGTTTGCGCTGGCATGGGAATATCCATGGTCAGCCAGATAATCGAGGATGCTGTTGCGGTCAGCGTGCGCTCGTTCCAGCGAATAGGGCCGCCCCGGCTTGCTGAGGAGCGAGGGCCAAAGATTCCTTTCAGCGGTGGCATCGATTCCCGTTAAGGTGAGTTTGCACACCGTCGTGCGCTCGCCCTCTTGAATGGCGAGAATTACGTATCTCCGGCCGGGGACAGCTCCGAAGTTGTCGTCAATTGCAGGAGTAATGCGGGCGTCAAGAAATCCCCGCCCTTGGTAGAGCGCCAGGAGCGCCGCGATTTTTTGATCCACGAGGTCTTGGCTATAGCTGGGTGAGGGCCGGAGCAATCCCTGGGCGGGCGGGCTAATCGCGGCGACCAATTCCGCCGTCGGGACCGCAATATTGCCTTTTACGCCGTAGCCGGCGAAACTTCCGCGCTGCCCAAGGTTCACATGGAAGAGAATTTCGGCGTGGGGACGCGGCTGCTGGCTCAGCCCACGGCTGGCCTTTACCGAGGCAAAGAAATATCCCTGGCGCTGAAAATGATCGCTCAGCAACTTCTCGCTGTGGTCCAGGGCCTGATCGTCCGTCACCCCGTCATGATACAGGGGTAGCAGGTTTTGAAGTTGGGAGGAGGAGATCGATGCGCCCAGCACTCGCACCTGGATGAACGGCCCGCCATCGATTTTTACGATCAAATTCTCAGTGTTGGTTTTGGCGTCGTACACTCTTTGCTGGATGCTGACATTGACCTGAATGTGCCCCTGGGCGACGTAGAATTGGTGCAGGCGGTCGAGCCCGTGCTCGAGGCGCGCCGCCGTCAGAAACATGTGTGGATGCCAGCCGGAGACTTTCATCAGGCGCTCCGGGAGAAACCCGGAGTCGTCCAGGAATTGCACCGAGCTTACCCGCGCGGGCGGGCCGGCTTTGATGGTGAAACCCACGTTGGCTTCCAGCGTGTCGGGATTACGTTCAATTTCGTCCGTAATGCGAGACTGGTAGTAGCCATTGGAAACCAGCAGGCCGGTCAGACGTTTGTGCGCACCGTTGAGATCTTCGTCGGTGAGGGACTGGCCCAGGTGTAATCGCGATGCAGTGACAAGCGCTCTGGCTTCCACGGGGCCCGGGTTGCCTTCCGCAGTTACCGTCCCAATGAAATACTGGGCGCGGGCGACAAAAGTAAGTGCGACCCCGTCGCCTTCCAGAGCGCCTTCAGCGCGCAGTTCCGAGAAATGCCCCGAAGCGTAAAGGCGCTTGAGACTTTCGGAGATCTTCGCGGAGTCAAGAGGTTCACCGATCTGCTGCGTCACTACGTCGTGGAGATTTTGGAGTTTAAGGTTACAGTCGCAGTCGAGGTGAAGGTGGGTAACCGGCCGCCCCCAAAGGGTGGGTACGCTCTGGGCATGGCTTTGCCCACAGCAACATCCCAGCAGGAGCACGAAAAGGATAAGCGGGTGGGCTGCCCTGCCGCCAATGAGTGCGGGGCCGCAGCGCCTTGCCAAACGGCGCAGAGGATACACGCACGGCATTCTAGAATTTCGCTGGTAGCAACGCACTCCGTAGTTTACCCATCAACCCGCCATCAACATTCACGCAGTCTTCAACTGGTATTATACTTCCGCAAGGCATCCCCCATCGGCAAAGAAAAGTAATTAACCTCCGGGTAAGAACTCCCGGAGATTTCCATCCCTGCCGTAGGCATTATCGAGCGTGGGCGGGGTTTTCGCTTTTGCGGGCCGCCCGCACCAGTTCACCGAGCAAAGAAGCGAGCAAGTCGTCCTGAGGAAACCCCTGGCCCAGGTGCTGGCGGAAACCCTCTCCCCACTGGAGGCCTACCTGTTCGCCGGCACGCGCGGCCATTTGCCGGAGCGGATCGTCGAACTTCCGGAGGGCCTGCTGAAACTGGAGCCAGGCGCGCTGGCTTTCGTGGCAAGCGAGCATGCTTTCCTTCTGTTCCAGAGTTGCGCTGATATCCACGACGACGCGAGGGAGAATCTCCTCACCCAGGATGTCACGGTTGCTGAAGGGTTGTGTGTAGTAAAGGTGCGGGATGGTCCGCACCGCGGGGGCGGGGCGGCGCACCCCGGTGCGGAAGTTCGGGGCCGAGGCGCCAAAGCAGGCCGATTGGCAGAGACGGCTGGTGGTTTCGTGATCGACCATGTAGTCCTGCGGTGAGTGAGTGATAACCAGCGCCGGATCAACGCGCCGCACTAACTCCATCACCTTACGGAGAGTGGGGCGATCGAATAGAACCAGAAGGTCACGTTCTTCCAGACAGGTATATCGCCCGTGCAGCAAAGCCGCGCCACGTTGGGCTTCTTGCCGGCGGATGCGCGAAATCTTTGCCGAAGACAAAATGGAACTGCCGCAGTCGCCTGCCGTCATGCTGGCAATATGGAGCGCGGCGCCGCGGCCGGCAAGATGAGCCAAGGTGCCTGCGCAAAGGAACTCCGCGTCATCAGGGTGAGCGAAAAGTGCCAAGACTCGGATTGGTGAGGGCATAGATTCTATCTAGCGCGAGTTTCTCACCATGCTGGAACCCTTTTGGGGATTGCCGGAACGGCGGCGCTTCACAGGCTGCGGAAAAACTCCTCCGCGCTGTCATCCTGAGCGCAGCGAAGGATCTCGCCTTGCCATGATAAGGCACGGAGCGCGATCCTTCGCTGCGCTCAGGATGACAGCATTTACGTTTCTGTCCGGTCCCTCGCCCTTCCAGAGTCGTGGTGAGAAACGCGGGTTAGCGAGGCATTTTGCGCATACATCACGGCTCTGTTGCTAGCAAGTTCCCGGCAAGCGTCAGTTCTCGCTTAAGACCCCGGTGATGGCGTTTCGGAGAGTTTCACGTTGGACATAGCCGATCCAGTGGTCTTTCACCACCCCTTTGCGATCAATCAAGAAAAGGGTCGGAAAAATAGCGATACCGCCATAAGCCTGATCGCTTTCTTTTGTCCAGTCCACGACGGGATAGGAGATGTGGTGTTCCTGAATATAGCGTTGCCGCACCGAGTCGTCGTAATCAAGGCCCAGGGTGCGGTCATCGTTGGCGCCGACAATCACCAAGCCGCGCGCGGATAGCTCCTGGTCTAGGGACACCAGCGCGGGCGCTTCCTGCATGCAGGGTGGGCAACCGGTGAACCAAACCTCCAGGAGCACTACCTTACCCTGGAAGTCCGCGATGCGAAGATTCCCGCCGCCGAGCCGAGGCAGGATTACGTCCGCTGCGGTTTTGCCTTCCCAACCCCCAATCTGGCGCGCCAAGGCTTGGCCGAATTTCGGATCGGCCTTGATCCTTTCCACATCCACGTGAGTGATTTCGCCCGTCTTGGGATCGCGGGTGAGGAATCGTGGAACCCGGGGATCGGATTCCATGACCCGCAGCAGGACATCGGCGGCAGCGGGCGAGCGGAGGTCAAACTGTTCGGCAATAACCGCAAGCGGTGGTGGGGATTTGAACTTCTCTTCATAATTGGCCACGAAAAGCGGAATACGGAAGAAAGCATTATAAAGTTTGTTAAGAGCTTGGCGCTCGTCCGGCTGGGTGAATACCCGGTTATAAAGGTCGGTGACCATCAAGGGTTGGCCGGGTTGAAGGTGCGTGCGAATGTAATCGAGCACGCGCGCCTCCGCGTCGGAGGACGCCCACCCGGGGGCGCTTCCGGCCAGCAGGGAAGCAAGCAACAAAGTGCTGCACAGGGCGGATCTCACTGCGAACCTTTCTTCCCCGCCGCGCCCACACCTTCGGCCCCGCTAAAGATCTGCCACTGGAATTCCAAGGAGAAATGCAGGTATTGATCTAAATAGCTCCAACCGTGGTTTCCCGGCCGCAAAACGAACTGGTGCGGGAAACCCTTGGAGGTCAGAATCTGGTCCAATTCCTTGGCTCCGGCGTCGAAACCATAGCGGTCCTGATCGCCACAATCGAAGTAGAGCTTCAAGTTGGCAAAACGCTCCGGATGCTCGGCGAGGGTAAGCGGGTTGTTGGCATCGAAATAAGCCTCGTTTAGAGGCGCACCAAAGGGTTCCTGCAAGACCTTCGCGTAGAATCCCCAGCGGCCTTCGGTGGGAAGCGGGTCGGGAAATTTTGCGATCAGGGCGGCGCTGTGGGCGCTGGCGGACCCGAAGACGTCCGGATGCTGCATGCCCAGGTGCAGCGCCCCATAGCCTCCCATCGAGACGCCGCTAATTCCGCGGGTTTCACGATGGGCAATCGTACGGTACTTGTGGTCGATCGCCGGCACGAGTTCCTGGAGGAAGAAATCTTCGTAGCGCTCGTGGCCGCCAAAGGCATTTACGTAGAAGCTCTTGCCGCCCTCCGGCATCACGACGATGAACTTTCCAATCTTCCCCTGGCTCATCAGACTTTCCCAAGTTTGCTGCCCGCTGTGTTCACTCCAGCTCCGGTCATTTTCAAACAGGCCGTGAAGGTAGTAGAGGACGGGATATCTCTCGGAACCCGCATCGTAGCCGGGAGGCAGCGCGATGCAATAATCCACCGCGCGGCCGAGTATGGCGCTGGAAATAGACTCGCAACCGACGCGCGTGGCGCCGGTCTGCGCCGGGACCGGCACGGCGAAAAAAATGCAAGTGACCAGCATGACGCTGGGGCCGATTAGCCGTCGGAGGTATGCGTGGGTGGGGTGCGATTGGCGCATAGGTTAATGCGAAGGTGAAATTCCGGTGTGATGGGTTTCAACGTAGATGGAGGTCTTGCCATCCTTTGCCTGTCCGCCCACTTTGCCGCCTTCCTGGTTTGCTCCGGAACCCGCAAGGCCATAGGCTTCGCCATGGATATCTTTCAGGGGAAATCTTTTGGAGTTATTGCTGAGCGCGCTGCCATGCGAAGATGCCGCACTCGGAGGGGCTTCGTGAAACTCCAGTACAGCGTCACCGGATGGGGCTTGGCTATCGGCATCCTTATTCGCGGCTTTTTGCCGGGCGACGTTCGCCAGTGCGTCGCCGGTGCTGACGCGCGCAGCGCCCGCAAGTGCCGGTTTCTTCGCGGAACCGGCCTGGGATGATTGTTGTGCGTCAAGCTTCTGGGGTTGCTGCCCTGCGGCGGCGCAAGGTACCCCGACGAATGCGAGAGTCAGTACCATTAAAATGGTGCTATTCCGCTTCATTGTTTTTGCTGCCCTATCAGTCGAAAGTCCCCCCGCCAACAATTTCATTCTGACGCCACGCTGCGCAGGAGTCAAGTTCGGCGCCGGCGATTCTTGCGCTCGGCGTGGGGTTCCTGCCGTGCCTCCCTGTCCTGCCGCCGCCAGCCGTCCACTCACAATCGTATCGGAAAGATTTTCACTTAACTCGCTGCGTTCGTTCGGGCCAGGCCGCGCGTTATTGAGGCCAAGATTCGACTTTTTCATGGCATGAACCCTCCCAGAGTTGGATTACCCATATCATGGCCGGCAAGCCTGTGGCGAGCGCTAAGGGAAGTATGGGACCTTTCTGCGGCATAAGCCCTCAACCTTTCCAGTGAGAAAAGTCGTCCACCGGGGCTATTTTGCCCCGAATTACCGCGTGAGGGGCGTATTTTCGTCCAAAAAACAGGGCTGAGCGGTGGACATTTTGTCCCCCACGTCTGTGTTTTCAAGCATATAGTCGGGCCATCCTTCATTTTTAACATCCTTTGGCCTGCCCCCTCCCGGAATTCAAGGCGATTAAGCTGTTTGATTTCAGCGACGTGATTTTTGTGATGGGGCATGATGAAAACCTCTAACGAGCTGTATTTTAAACGATATAGTCGAATTCCAAGGCATTATCGCATTTTGCCTGCTCGCCGGGTTCAGCCTCAGGCGCTCAGCCG
>JBEKQO010000333.1:0-7409 GCA_049519635.1 Terriglobia bacterium
CGCGATGAAGAGAAGGAAGGGGTCGAAAAACAATCCGAGGAAGCCGAAAACAAAAGCGATCCCTTGGCCGATATGCGCAGCCGTCTGCGTGGCGTCCGTGTAGTCCATGCGCTTGGCCAGCAACGCACGCAACACGCGCCCCCCGTCCATCGGAAAGGCGGGAATCAGGTTGAACAGCACCAACCACGCGTTGACGGCCATGAGGTTCGGCAAGAACTCACGCCCGGTCCAACTGATCGTCGCGGCCTGACGCAACGTCGGGTTATGTCCCAACGCTGCGAGCACCGCGAACAGCCCCAAGGCGATAAGCACATTCACAGCCGGTCCCGCCAGCGCCACCAGCAGTTCCTGGTTCGGGTCCTCCGGCATGCGCTCGAGTCGGGCCACACCGCCGATGGGAAGCAGGACGATGTCGCGTGTGCGGATGCCGAAGCGCCGCGCCGTGAGCGCGTGCCCCAACTCATGCAGGATGATACAGCCGAAGGTCACCAGGACGAAGAGGACCCCGAAGAGGGTCCGCGCCACGTTATGGCTCTCCACCCAAGTGGCGACGAAGATGAACCCCACCAACAGCAGGAAAGTGGCGTGCATGTAGACATCGATTCCGACAAGTCGACCGATTTTCCATGACCAGCGCATTAAACGTCCCTCCCATATCGCCATCGGTGTTTGCGGCCCGATAACCAATGCCATGTTTTATCATCGGCCAGACGCTACCGCTTTGATCCAAACGGCCTACCACAAATTGCGCACAGCGGAAGCGGCCTGTGGCGCAAAAGGCTGAGCCAGATGACGCCCAAGCCGACCACGCCGATTGCACACTTGCTTATGGGTCATAGGTTTGCCTTCAGTGCTGTTTGCGAATGGCTTTCAATTCCCGCCGGCGTTTCGCGGTGGTCTTGGGATATGCCATCTTGAGTTTCTGGAGCGCATCAATGACGATCTCAGAAACGATCAACCGGGTATTCTCCTTATCATCGGCAGGGACGACATACCAGGGGCATGTTGGGTGCTGGTCGCATTGAGGCAAGCCTCATAAGCCTTCAGGTAATCCTTCCTGTATTTCCTCTCGTGAATATGCGGGAGGCTGAATTTCGGGTTTTTGTCGGGCTCAGCGAGGCGTGCGAGGAATTGCCTTGGTAGTTCGTTCTTCGATAGGTGAAGGAGGACCTTGATAACCCGGGTGCCGTTACGCTGAAGGTGCTCCTCCAAATGGCATAGCGGTCGGACCCAAACGGGAGTTGATTCAACAAGCTCAACGTTTCAATATATTCCTTCAACAGTTTCTAGTACTGCTTCTTCGACTCGAAGAAAGGCTTCACCTTCGTCGGCCATTCTTTGAGATTGGTCATCTTTCCGGACCGCACGTGAAAAGTCTTCGATTTGATTTTCATATTCATCGCTCTGAAGTTGCGAGCTACATAGTTTAGGCCGAACATTTATCGGGCTTAGGCGGACGTTGGCGTCGGCGTCGGCTGCCGGGGCAAATCTTTCCGAATCTCACGTTCCGCCTCCAGCCAGTCTTGATCTGCCAGGCTTTGGCCATGGACTCGCTCTTGATAGAGCTCATAGGCCCGTTGGGCGATCTGCGGGCTCAGATCCACCGGTTTCTTCGCCAACAAGGGGGCTTTCGTCGGGTCAAAAATCCGATAAGCGAGCAATTTCACGCGATCATTGATGAGGAAGCAAGCCACCGCATAGGCCCAAACGAAACCTGCCCAGCGCCAACCGAGAGGCGTCATAAACAGCCCATAAACCGCAATCAGCGTGGCGAGGGCTTGCGTGCCCACCACCGCAATCCAGAGGATCCGCGCCGGGCGTATGGACCAAAAGGGGCCGCGCGTCCGCGTCAGGAAAATCGTCAGATGCCCGGCCACGGACAGTTTCAAATACATCAGCGTCTGGATATGGTTGCGGTCAAGGTGAAATGCACGCTCGCCGAGATAAAACAAGCCGAAGGCGGAGACGACTCCGATGACGCCCAGAACCGTGGAGATCCCCAGCACCAGGCGCATGTTCCAGGCCTCGGGTTTGTCCTTGTAATAAACATTGTCGTAGGCGATGGAGAGGATGGCGCCGTCATTGAGCAACGCGATCATCACGATCATGACCGCAGTCACCGGATAGAAGTTAAACACCAGGATGGACAGCGTCATGAACAGCAGCACGCGCAGTGTCTCGGCAATGCGATAAATGGCGTAACTATTCATGCGCTGGAAGATGCGGCGGCTCTCCTTCACGGCATCAATAATCACCGACAGGCCGGAGGCCAGCAGAACGATGGACGCTGCCGCGCGGGCCGCATCCGTGGCGCCGGAAACGGCGATGCCGCAATCAGCCTTCTTCAAAGCGGGGGCGTCGTTCACTCCATCGCCGGTCATACCGACGATGTGGCCGCGCTGCTGAAGGACATCCACAATGTGGAATTTGTGTTCGGGGAAAACCTGGGCGAAACCATCGGCTTTTTCAATGGCCTCTGCCATCTGCGCCGATTCATGATGCTTGGTGTCGCCCAATCCGCTGGCATCTAAAATGTTCGTGCCCATCCCCAGTTGCCGGGAGGTTTCCTGCGCGATGGCCAATTGATCGCCCGTAACCATCTTCACGGTCACGCCCATCTGCCGGGCGCTGGCGATAGTGGCTTTGGCTTGCTCTCGAGGCGGATCGAACAGCGGCAATACGCCCACAAACTGCCACTGGCCTTCCTGATCCGCCCGGGCGATGCCCAATGAACGGAAGCCGCGACCGGCAAATTCCTTCACCGCTTTCTCCACGGCAGGCTTCACCTCACTGGCGTTCGTCGTCATTTGAAGAATCACCTGTGGCGCTCCCTTGGCCACAAAGAACTGTTTTCCGTCAACTCCCTTGACGGTGGCTTCCGTACGCTTGTGCACCGGGTCAAAGGGTTGGAAGTGAAGCACCTGGTAACTCTTCAGCGTTTTATCGTCCTTCACCCTGCCAATCACCGCCAGATCAATGGTGTCCTTGTCTTCCGCACGCGAAGCGAGCGCGCCGTAGAGAATGGCCTGGTCCGAGGGAATGCCGTTTACGGTAAAGGGATCGCCCAAAGTCAGCTTGTTCTGGGTTAGGGTGCCGGTCTTGTCCGAGCACAAGACGTCGACTCCGGCCAACTCCTCGATTGCCGACAATCGCGTCACGATGGCTTCTTTTTTCGCCAGCAGACGCGCGCCCACCGCCATGGTTACGGAGAGCACCGTGGGCATCGCTACGGGAATCGCAGCCACCAGAAGCACCAGGCAGAATTCCGTGGTGGTAAGAAACTTGTCGCCACGGAAAAGCGCCACTGCAAGGATCAACACCACCAGGCCCACCGCAAGGACTATCAGGTAATCGCCAATCTTCAGCACGGCGCGCTGGAAATGGCTGACGGTTTGAGCTTCTTCGACCAGTTGCGCGGTCTTGCCGAAGTAGGTCCCTGCGCCCGTGGCATAAACCATGGCATCGATTTCGCCCTGGCGGATAATCGAATCGGAAAACACCGCTGCACCCGGTTGGGCGGTGACCGGCAGGGATTCGCCCGTCAACGCCGACTGGTCCACTTCGATCGAATCGCCTGCGAGCAAGCGTGCGTCCGCCGGCACAATGTCACCCAACCGCAGGCGGACGACGTCACCAGGCACCAGTTCGGAGGCATTCGGGTTGGTCCACTTCCCATCGCGTTTTACCGTTGCCTTCACCGCCAGTTTGGCCTTCAGAGCGGCGATGGCGTTGCCCGCCTGGTCCTCTTCCCAGAATCCCACCACGGCGTTGGAAACAAGCAAAAGGAGAATGATGAAAAAGTCCAGCCAGTGCCGGACCATTCCCGACAGGATCACGGCTGCTTCAATCATGCACGGGATGGGCCCCCAAAAATAGGTGAGGAACTTCAAGAACAGATTCGTTTTCTTTTCCGCGATCCGGTTGGGGCCATACTGTTATGAGGCGTTTTTGGGCCTCGGCTTCGGTAAGGCCCTCCGACGACGGCGCCAATTGTTTCTCCACTTCCGGCACGGGAAGGGATTTCAGATCGTCCTTGGGCTCCGGCTTGGTTCCCGGATTCGCGTCGGGAGCCTTGGGCTGTTCAGAATTATGCTTCATACAGATATCCTTTCTGCTTTGATCATTCCACGAGTTTCGTGAATTGCAGGAAACTTGTCGTCGCGCTCACATCCTTTCCATCGCGAAAGCGTATTCGCCCCTACGCGCCGCCCGGTTGCACCTGGCTCGGTGAAACAGCGCCTGCTGAGCAGCCAACACGTGGGCCTCATCGCCCCGCCAGATCTCCAACGCGGGCTGCTGGATGGCGCGGGCATACGAAAACGCCAACGCCCAAGGCAGTCGCGACTTGAATCTGACATTCATGGCATTCAAACGGGCCGAGGCCAGTTCACTGGATTGGCCGCCCGACAAGAACGTAATCCCCGGAACGGCGGCGGGAACGGCTCGCAAGAGACACCTCACTGTGGCGTCGGCCACGTCGTCCACCGTTTCTTGCTTGGGGCAGGTCAATCCCGGAAGCACCATGTTGGGCTTCAAGATCATTCCCTCCAGCATTACCCGTTGTGTGTAAAGCTGGTCGAAAACCGTTCGCAGGACTTCCTCCGTTACCTGCCGGCACCGCTCCAGAGTATGCGCGCCGTCCATGAGCACTTCCGGCTCAACCACGGGGACGAGTCCCGCTTCCTGGCACCACCCGGCATAGCGAGGCAAGGCCTGTGCGTTGGCCTCAATGCAACCCCGGCTGGGAATACCATGACCCACGGTAATCACCGCGCGCCACTTGGCAAACCGGGCCCCCATTTGCGAGTATTCAACCAGGCGCTCGCGCAAACCGTCCAGACCTTCCGTTATCTTTTCGCCGGGGTGGCCGGCCAGGTCCTTTGCCCCGGTGTCAACCTTAATGCCGGGAATGATTCCCGCATCCGTGATGACTTTAACGAAAGGAGTGCCATCTTTCTTCTGCTGGCGGATCGTCTCGTCGTAGAGGATCGCGCCGCTAATGGACTCGCCAAGACCCGGCGTGGTCACAATCAACTCCCGATAGGCGCGCCGGGCCTCTACGGTCTGGGGAATCCCCAGCTTGGCAAATCGTTTATTGCAAGTTGGATTGCTTTCGTCCATTGCCAGCAGACCCTTGTCGCCAGCGACCAGCATTCTCGCGGTGTCTATGAGCTTTTGCGCATTCATTTGGAGGCGCTCCACTTCCAGTTCCGGATTTCCGGCAGGTCTTCGCCGTGTTTATCAATGTAATGCTTGTGCTCGATCAGCTTGTCCTCCATCTGCTGCTTCAGGTAAGCGCCCTTAGAGCCTAGGTCCGGTCGCCGATCCACCACGTCATGCACCAGGTGGAACCGGTCCAGGTCGTTCTGCACCCTCATGTCAAAGGCCGTCGTGATGGTGCCCTCTTCCTTGTAACCGCGGACGTGCAGGTTGCGGTTGTTCCGGGCGTAGGTCAGGCGGTGGACCAGCCAGGGGTATCCATGGAACCCAAAGATGATGGGCTTGTCTTTGGTGAACAGCGAATCGTAAGCCGAGTCGCTCAGTCCGTGCGGATGCTCGCTCTTGGGCTGAAGCTTCATCAGATCGACAACATTGATCACTCGGATTTTCAGGTTGGGCAGATTCTGTCGAAGAATCGAAACGGCGGCCAGAATCTCCAGCGTGGGCGTGTCTCCACAGCAGGCCATCACCACGTCCGGTTCGCCGTCCTGGTCGTTGCTCGCCCATTGCCAGATGCCAATTCCTTCCGTGCAATGCACCACTGCGGCGTCCATACCCAGCCATTGCGGAAGGGCGTGTTTTCCGGCAACCACCACGTTGACGTAATGCCGGCTGCGCAGGCAGTGATCAAAGACTGACAACAAACAATTCGCATCGGGCGGCAGGTAAACGCGCACGATATCGGCCTTTTTGTTGATGACGTGGTCGAGGAAGCCGGGATCCTGGTGGGTGAAACCGTTGTGATCCTGCTGCCAGACGTGGGAGGCGAGCAGATAGTTGAGCGAGGCGATTTTCCGCCGCCAAGGCAGTTCCAAGGTTACCTTCAACCATTTGGCGTGCTGGCTGAACATCGAGTCGACGATGCGTATGAACGCCTCATAACTGTTGAACAGCCCATGCCGTCCTGTGAGCAGATACCCTTCCAGCCAACCCTCGCACTGATGTTCGCTGAGCATCGAGTCCAGCACGCGTCCGGCAGGAGCAAGAAATTCATCATTCTCTTCTTCCCGGCCCTCCCACTGACGGTTGGTGACTTCAAAAACCGCGCCCAGGAGATTTGAGAGTGTTTCATCAGGGCCGAAAACCCGGAAATTATGCTGATCCTGGTTCAGCTTGGCCACGTCGCGGAGGAATTTACCCAGCACCAGCGTATCTTGCCCGCTGACAGCGCCGGGCGAAGGCACGTTCACAGCGTGCGCGTGAAAGTCCGGCATACGCAGGTCGCGCAGCAGAATGCCGCCGTTGGCGTGGGGATTCGAGCCCATCCGGCGGTCGCCCTTCGGCGCCAGTTCAGCCAATTCCGGCATGAGTCGGCCATTTTCATCGAACAGTTCCTCGGCCTTGTAGCTCTTCATCCAGCTTTCCAGCAGCTTGACATGATCGGGATGCTCGGAATCCACCAGGAGTGGTACCTGATGCGCTCGGAAGGTGCCCTCGATTTGTAGGCCATCGACGACTTTCGGTCCCGTCCAGCCCTTGGGTGACCTCAGGACGATCATGGGCCAGCGTTGTCGAGTGGTGTCGTTCTTGGTCCGTGCATTGCTTTGAATTTCCCGGATGTCCTCGACGGCCTTTTCCATAGTACTGGCCATGAGTTGGTGCATCTTTTCCGGCTCATCACCTTCCACAAAGTGGGGCGTCCAGCCGCAGCCGCGCAGAAATTGCTCCAATTCCTCATGCTCGATGCGGGCTAGCACGGTTGGGTTGCTGATCTTGTAGCCATTGAGGTGCAGGATCGGCAGCACGGCCCCATCATTAATGGGGTTGAGAAACTTATTGGATTGCCATGCGGTCGCCAGGGGGCCCGTTTCCGCTTCACCGTCACCCACGACGCAGGCGACGACCAAATCAGGATTATCGAGCGCGGCTCCGAAGGCATGGCTGAGCGAGTATCCCAGCTCACCACCTTCGTGAATCGACCCCGGCGTCGTCGGCGCCACGTGGCTGGAAATCCCACCCGGGAATGAGAATTGCGTGAACAGCTTTTTCAGCCCGGCTTCGTCCTGGCTGACGTTCGGATAAATCTCACTCCAAGTGCCTTCGAGGTAGACGTTGCCCACAATCGCCGGGCCCCCGTGGCCGGGACCGGCAATGTAGAACATGTCCAGGTCATACTTCTTGATGACCCGGTTCAAATGCACGTAGATGAAATTCTGGCCTGGCGTGGTGCCCCAATGTCCAACCACCAG
>JBEKQO010000334.1:0-7371 GCA_049519635.1 Terriglobia bacterium
TTGGCGGTGGGGGCGACCTCCACCAAGTCCAAGCCCTGACTTCTTGCGGTTTTCAGGGCCTCGAAAGGCGCCATGATACCGAGCTGCGCCCCTTCCTCATCAATCACCCGGATTTCCTTGGCGCGAATCCTTTCATTTATTCGAGCGAATCGGTCAGCGATAAATCTTCCCTCCTAGCCCTCACGGGGGCCCTTAAAACTGCACGTTGCTTCCAGGCTTGGAGACCACCGGGTCCAAAGCTGTTGGATAGCTTACCATTTCGTAGCCCGGGTGTCGATAAGCTGTTGAGCCCAATCCACGAACTCGGCCAGAGGACGAGAGCCTGCGTCGCCGGTATCTCTCCGGCGAACAGCCACACTGCGATTTTGGGCCTCGCGGTCACCCACCACCAGCATGAAGGGAACCTTTTGCAGTTGCGAGTCGCGAATCCGCGCATTCAACTTCTCATTGCGATCGTCCAGTTGGGCGCGAATTTTGGCGCGGTGAAGTTCGTCGAGCACCTCGCGGGCATATGACGCGTGCTTATCACTGATCGGCAGCACGACGGCCTGCACCGGCGCCAGCCATACGGGAAATGCGCCCGTATAGTGCTCAATGAGGACTCCGAAGAATCGTTCGACGGACCCCAACAACGCACGGTGCACCATGACCGGTGTGTGCAAATGCCCATCCGAGCCCACGTACTCCAACCCGAAGCGCCGCGGCAGGTTGAAGTCAAACTGCACGGTGGTGAGCTGCCAGGGCCGGCCGATCGCGTCTACCAGCTTGATGTCAATCTTCGGGCCATAAAAAACCGCTTCGCCCGGCATATATTTAAACGGAATATCCATGCGCTTCAGGGTGTTCATTAGCGCGCCTTCCGCCAGCTTCCATTCTTCCTCCGTACCGGCGTAGTGCTCCGGATTCCCGGGGTCGCGGGCGGAAAGCTCCACCTGATATTGATCGAAGCCGAAAGTCTTCAACACCAGAAGGGCAAAATCTACGCAGGACTGAACCTCGGCCTCCAATTGCTCCGGCATACAGAAGATGTGCGCGTCATCCTGGGTGAACCCGCGAACCCGCAACAGCCCGTGCATCACACCCGAGCGCTCGTAACGATAAACCGTACCGAGTTCAGCCAGCCGCATCGGCAGCTCCCGATAACTGCGCGCACGTGACTTGTAAATCAGGATGTGGCCGGGGCAATTCATGGGTTTGAGCTGGTATTGGTCGTTCTCCACCTCCATCGCCCCAAACATGTTCTCCCGATAAAAGTTGGCATGGCCGCTTATTTCCCACAAATGCAGGCGCATGGCATGCGGGGTAAAGACCAGATCGTATCCACGCGCGGTTAGCTCGTCGCGCAGCCAGTCTTCAATTTCCCTTCGAATGACGCCGCCCTTGGGATGCCAGAAGATCAGCCCCGGTCCGGCGTCGTCTTGAATGCTGAACAAGTCGAGATCTTTGCCCAGACGGCGGTGGTCACGTTTCTTGGCCTCTTCGATCTGCTGGAGAAATGCATCCAGGTCCTTCTGGCTGAAGAAGGCGGTTCCATAGATGCGCTGCATGGGATGCGAGTGCTCATCACCTTTCCAGTGAGCCCCCGCCACGCTCAAGAGCTTGAACGCCTTGATCCGCCCTGTGGAAGGAATGTGCGGCCCCCGGCAAAAGTCAAGGAACTTACCGGTTCGGTAAGCAGAAAAGACCGGGTCGGCTTTTTCCTGGATCAACTGACATTTCAGGAACTCGCCCATCTGCTGGAAGACCTGCCACCCTTCTTCCTTGGGAAAATAGACACGCTCGTTGGGCAAGTTGGCCTGAACGATCTCCTGCATCTTCGCCTCGATCTTTTTCAGATCCTCTTCCGTGAAGGGCGTTTCCCGATAGAAATCGTAATAGAAGCCGGTCTGCGTAGGCGGCCCAATGCCGGGATGCGCATCAGGGAAGAGTTCGGTGACGGCGGCGGCAAGCAAATGCGCGGTAGAATGGCGAAAAATCTCCAAGCCCTCCGCCGACGACGGCATGATGAATTGAATAGGCCCATCCGTTTCCAGCTTGGTCGAAAGATCAACTAGCCGGTCACCTTGCTTCGCTGCCAATGCTTCGGCAGCCAGGCGCGGACCAATCGACTTGGCGACTTCCAGTGCGGTCGCGCCACGGGGAAACTCTCGGGATGCGCCATCCGGAAATGTTATGTGGATACTGTCCATTGGCTAGCTGACTTCCTGATCCTACAAGATGTAAACTTTAATTATAACAACGAGTGCATGCGATGGTCAAACGCTGTGAATCGAGGGGGATGATCGCCTACCGGGTGAGGTTTCGCAGGTGGTCGACGCTGTATAGTTTCGCAGCCAAATCCCAATCTTGAACCGGCCGGCCCACCGCGGGAGGGACATAGAGGGTAAACCCCGCGTGAATCTCTTCTGCGTACCGCCCCATATCCTCGAGGGCAAACCGCAGGATGGCCGGAGGCAGGAGGGGGTGGGGCGAGGAGTAGATGGCCACCACCTGGTGCCGCGGCGGATAGTATTGTCGTAGGTGGGCAACGAAGCGCGCGAACCGTTCCGGCCTCGACACACGTTGGTTGTGCAAGCCCGTTTCGAGCGAACCGATTTGCCAGATGATGGCGGGCACATCGTTGTGCAACGGCCGCCGCCGCAGCAAAAGATCGGTGGCTTCGTACATCTGGACGCCGTGCACCACCGGGTCAATTCGCAGGTCGGCGACAAGCGTATCAATGGCGGAGGTGCCGGGCAGCACCTTAACCCGCACGCCGAGCGCGTTCGCCAATTCCAGCACCAGGAACGGCGGGTGCACGGCGATCAAAGGGTGTCCGTGGATTGCGAAGGTAACCGGCGGATGATCCAGAGCGGCTTCCAGGACACGGATCGCCATGTGTTCGTAAGCGTTCAGGCGCGGCCGATTCTCGCCGTAACTCTGCTCAAAAAGCGAGGTGACACGCGGGCACAGGCCCTCAAGGTAACGCTTTGTGGCCACTCCCGTATCCAGGTAAAGGATCTCACGCGAGGCGCGGAGCGCTTGCTCGACTTCGGGCGTAACCTGATTAACCGTCTGAATACCCAGCCCGGCGATCCACAGGTCCGTCATCGCACGTCTCCACTGCGAAGGACGCGCATCAGATCAATGAGCCGGCCGTATCTCTCTTCGCGAGAGGCCTTGCGCACTGCGGCGACAGCGGCTTGTACCTGCCCGGAATCGAGGCGGCTTGCAAATGGCGGAGCCTCGGGTTCTCCGGCGGTCTCTGGCGGGGGCGGTGCGGCGACATTGGAGGATTGTCGCAGCGACGCCCATAACCCCACCTGCGGATTGCCCGCCTCATCCTGAGACTGCACGGCAGAGAGTTGGATCACTGCATACAGGGGAGTCAGGGGCTGACCGGGAAGCACGGCACCGGCTGGCGGTGGCAGAGTGGCAGGATCGCCCCCCTCGGGCAGCGGATTTACCCAGACAGCATAGGTGATCCCTTTGAACCGCCCGTTCTCGTGGAGAGCGCAGGGGACCACAGTTAAGGCCATCCAGGTGTCGGGCAGGGTGCGGGCCTCGATCTGGGACGGAGGTGCAGACGCGTCTGATGGCGCTTCGCCCGAAGGTCCAGGGGATTCCATCTGGCGCGCGAGTGCTGTTCCCAGCAACGGAAGCAGACGATGATCGGGCCGCCGGAGAGCGTCCTTCTCTTCTTCGGTGAGATCAAAATTTCTAAAGACCTCGTCCGGAGATTCAAGGAGACGCCGGCACACATCCGGCTCTAGTGCCGATTCGATGAGCAGTTCGTCGATTCCAGGTTTCGGCAAGTTGTTTCGAGCCTCAAGTAGACGGAGGCCCAATCGCAAGGGCTGACCCGCGACTCGTATCGGCGTCTCCGACAAGCGCGATGAGGGGAGATGACATGGTTTGGCTCGTCGAGCCGATTATTAGGATAGCACGGCCAAGCGAGCATTCGGAATGCGAAAAGAATTGCCCAGGCCGTGACAAGATGACCACTCTCTCACCAAGTCTTCGCGGATAGCTCCATTGTCGCCGCGCGTTGAATCTACCCGCTCGCCTCTACATAGAGCAGTGAACTCGACCACGGCTGCGTGCAAGAAGGAGAAATGATGTAGCAGTCGAAAAGGTGGCGCGCCGATAGACGCTGGGGGTGAGGTAACGTTGACCGCCGAACTCGTAGAAGCGCCGCTGCTCTCCCGCCCTCACAAATCATCAGACCTGTATTCCAGTGCGCCGCAGAAATCAAACTACGTCGTCTGCGCCTCCAGCCTGTGAGGAGGGGGGCGGGTGACCGCTCCCCCTATCCTCGCGGATGAGATGACTTTGCTATCTTCCATCCGGATGGCTGTGACGCCAATTCCAGTAACGATCCTGCTCTCTCCGGTTCGCCCTCGCGTACTCGTAATAAGGCCGATGGTTGGTCGTAAGATACACTCCCCAGGCATTGTTCTCACGGCCATCCCAGTTATGGTAGTCCCGGTGGTTCCTATCGTAGACTCGGACCTGCACGGCGGCGCCTTGGGGTGTGGGGGCAGCCATAATTGCCATCGGTCCCGCAAAAGCAGCGGCCAGGAACAGTGAAGCTACGTAGCGATGTGCGTAGTGCATGTTGTAGTCCTCCAAATTCAAAATTTTCCGCCTTCGGAATCGCACCAGCCAACACTTTCCATCTAGCATTGGCTGATTTGTGTTGCATGACCTTTATATCCGAGGGCGAATGGCTTGTCAGTTCAGACCGGCTCACCCGTCAGGTCTATACTGCTCACTCAGATCTGAGGGCTGGCGCCGAGGCCGTATTGGGATGTCGGCGCAGTGAGGAGCCCGAGCATAGCAGCCAAGAATGGACTGGGTTGACGGATGGGCCTTGGGCGGCCCGGAAACACGCAATCCTGGTTTTTCTACCGACCGATGACGTTCAGTTGCCTTGCTGCTGCCGGGTGCGATCGCCTCTGCAAACGTGGTATCGTAACCGTCTGTAATTGTGGGCCTTCTCGAAACGCTCATGGACTTTATTAAACCGGTAGTGCGACACCAGCAAGGGATCGCGGCCCTAGTGCGGCATTTAGGTGGACTCGGGCTGTTCCTTCTCGCCATCGTCGACAGCTCCCCCATCCCAACATTTGGCGGCCTGGATATTCTCACCGCCATACTTGCGGCGCGGCAACGCGAACCGTGGTATTACTATGCCGCATCCGCCACGGTTGGCTCAGTCATCGGCGCCTACTTAACGTACCGAATGGCACGTAAGGCCGGTATGGATTATCTCAACCGCAAGTTTGGACAGCGCAAGGTCGCCCGGCTGCTAAAGTACTTCAAGCGGTGGGGTACGGGCGCTCTGGTGGTTTCTACGGTTCTACCTCTTCCCTTCCCGACGAGTGCGTTTTTCGCCGCTGCCGGTGTGCTGGACTACCCACTCCGGACTTTCGTCATTGTCGTGGCTTTGGGCCGAGCAGTGCGTTATGGAGCCATCGCGGCAATTGCCTCCCACTACCGCCGCCGCTTCGTTGTCGGTCTGCGACATCTAGGACAACATTCCGGGTGGCTGCTGGCGATTACCGCCGCAGTGGTCATCGCCTTGGCCGCAGTGATGGTGCTAAGAAAGCGACTACAATCAGGTCGCCCCTCCCGGAATCTTTGCTAATGCACCCACCGCGGGGGGATTGGAATTCACCCCCCCCTCCCCCAAGGGGCGAGGGGGGGGCCACCGTCGGCACGACTTTGTGGGTCGCGCGTTTTCCAGTGGCGTTGCCCCCGGCTCGTGTATGTCCCCCCCGCGGGGATTAAGAATGGACAATGGCGAGACGCTAGAAGCAATTTAAGTTGATGCGGTGATTTGGTAGAGAAGATTTTCTCGGCCGCCCGCGTCGGCCCTTGATCCCACGTGAACTCCGCCTATTTTTTCCATGGCCTTCTGCGAGCGGAAATTCTGGGGACCCACAAGGAAGATGACTTTGTTCACAAATTGGAAGGCGTGCCGCAGCATGAGCTGCTTCATCTCCCGGTTGTAGATGCCGCCCCAGTGGGATCTGGCCAAAAACGTCCAACCGATTTCGATTTCGCTTTTTTCTTGGTTGCATCCGTGAAATCGCGACGACCCGATGACCCGGCCATCTTTGGCATCAATGGCGATCAATGCTCCCCCCGATTCCAGGGCTTCGCGGAAAAATCCCTTGAAAACATACTCTTGGTAACGGTCATTGGCCGGATGTTGTTCCCAAATGAGGGGATCTGAAGCTACAGCATAGAGGTCATGAAAATCCCCGGGTCGAAGCGGCCTGAGTTCAAGGAACTGGCCTTTTAAAATGGGCTGTAGGTCGAATGACATTCTTGATTCTGTCCTCAAATTTTCATGTACGGCTCTTAAGAGCGCAGACGCGAAAAAGCCACCATCTTCGCCAGCCGGGAAAAGCCGCGGAACTACAAAACGGGTCTGCGCTATACTTGCTGTGGAGCTGGAGGGATTTTACTTGTTTGCGCGGCCAGGAATCAACCTGCCGCTGAGCGCGCGGGCCAATGTGGCGAGGGCCGCCGCGATTTCCGGCGAATCCTCGAAGGCGACGAGGCGAACAAAATAAGGTCCTTGGCGAAACGTCAAGCTGCCCTTGGCGTAGCGGCCGGCGTCACCCATGGTAAGCGGCTGGCTTCCCACCGCCGATTCGGAATCGTAGATTTTCTGCGCCCCCGCAGCATTTCCCATCACGTACACGTCGACGGTGGCATCGATTTTGCCGCTGAACTTGTAGTCACTGGTGAGCGTTTTCACTATGCCCGCTTGCACGTACTTGTCCGCATCGCCGTCGATGTATTCCCACAAATGGCTGGCTTCGAAGGTGCGAGTCCCGCTGGATTTCACCCAACCCGGCGCCGAGTTGCCGGGCGGAAAGAAGTCCACTGCGGTCGATGGCGCTTTGAACCGGCACGCTGCCAGGAGACTGGTGAGGACAAGGGCAATGGCCGAAAGGCGAACTTCGAAAATCGATATCCGCGGGGAGTTTCGAGTTTCGAATTTCGAGTATCGGTTTTTCATTGCTTTGCACCCCTGCCGGATAACTCGTTATCCCGCTTCAACAAAATCTGGTTGGTCTTCGAGCGGCTCTCGCCGATGCCGGTGACGTAGATGGCGGGCTGGTCCTTGACGGGACAGGCAAACTCGCATGCCCCGCATCCTACGCAGCGATTAGGATCAACGTAGGGCTGGCGAATCTGTTTCATGTTCCCCAGGGAATCCGTCACCTCAACGGGGCGCAGGTAGATGGCTTTGGGGGACGTGGGGCACCACTCCTCACAGACGATGCATTCCGTCGCCATCGCCCAGGGCAGGCAGCGGCCGCGGTTATAGAAAGCCGTGCCGAGGCGGATGGGTTTGGCGTTCTTGGCGGCGCT
>JBEKQO010000335.1:0-7346 GCA_049519635.1 Terriglobia bacterium
CAACCCAACAGCACGGTGGGGATGTTCAAGATCGACCCGGACGGCAAGGGCGCCACGCGGGTGCAGGTGAAGCTCGGTCGCGCCTCGGTGAATTCGGTGGAAATTCTGGGTGGGTTGGAGCCTGGGGACAAGGTCTACCTCTCGGACATGTCGCAGTGGGACGCCTTCAACCGCATCCGGCTGGAATGAGAGGATAGGTTCATCTGTCCATCGGTTCATCGGGCCATTTGGCTATCACTTCATCGAGCCATTTGGTGATTTGTGATTGGGTGATTGAGTGACTGAATGATTGAAGATAGAAGAGATTCTTGTCACTCGCTCAATCGCTAAATTACCCCATCGCTGAATCGCTAAAGGGTCCGAGGGTTTCGGCTTTTGTGGGGGTCAAATATTACAAGGCGCTTGAAGCAGGATCGATAAAAACCATGGTCGCGTGTCAGCAATCTGTCAGCCTGGGAAAGGGCATGTGCTCCGATAAGAAAATCCGCCGCCACGCGTGTCCTGGCACCGCCTCGCTGGCGATAGGCCTTCCAGGCGAGGCCTGCTTGGAAAGCCGCTTCCGGCTGGAGCGGGCTGAACTCGATCTCCAATTCTCGGAGCGTGTCGCGGCAGGCCGAAATCGATGGAAAGCAGCCAGCAATCTCGGCCCAAACCACGTCGCAGGCGAGCAGAGGCCCCTCCCCAGCACAGGAGCGCAGCGCATCACGGGAAGCGGTCCCGAACTCGGGATCGTGATTCAAGAAATCAAGCAGCACGCTGGTATCGACGGCGGTAATCACTTCAGCGGGTACCCACCGCGAAGCTCCTTCATGATCTCGTCTGTGCGGCGGCCGAGTTTGAGGATGCCAAAATACTTGTCAAACGGCTCCCGGGGTGCGCGCTTGGTCATCACCAATCGGCCTCGTTCCTCACTTACATCCAGGACTTGGCCGGCACGGATGCCTAGCCGGAGGCGCAGAGGCTTCGGGATGGTGACTTGCCCCTTTTCCGAAAGCGTAGTTTTCATACCTTTATGGTATGGATTCCTACTTCTTTTGTCAAACAACCGGCTTAGGGGGGAAGTTCAACAAGCGAGATTCGATACCGGCAAACTCACTGCGATAGCCGGTTCGACCCTCGGTGATCCGATGCACAGCCCCCGCGTTGCCCTACCATCGGTTCATCCGATCTCCTGATGAACCGATGCCCCGATGGCCCGATTTGAGGTGAACGATGAGCACCTTGATTCAAGACGTAAAGTTCGGCCTGCGCATGCTGGCGAAGAATCCCGGCTTCACCGCCGTGGCCGTGATCACGCTCGCTCTCGGCATCGGCGCCAACAGCACCATCTTCAGTTGGATTAACTCCACCCTGCTCAATCCCATTCCTGGAGTCGCCTACACCGGTGGTCTTGTCACGGTCATGAGGGGAGAACGGAGTGAACACCCCAGTCCCCCTTTCTCTTATCTTGATTACCTGGATCTCCGTGACCATACTCAGAGCTTCTCCGGCCTCCTTGCCTACCACGACGATTTCATGTCCCTTACCGATACCGACAACCCGGAGCGCATTTATGGGGCTCTGACCACTGCCAATTACTTCGACGTGCTTGAGGTGCACCCCATTCTCGGTCGTGGTTTCCTGCCGGCGGAAGAACAGAGGCGCGGAGGAGGGGCGGTAGCTGTAATCAGCGAAAGCATGTGGCGTGCGCGCTTCGGTTCCGACCCATCCATCATCGGCAAGTCGATTCAGATCAACCGGCGCCTGTATAACATTATCGGAGTTGCTCCGCCGGATTTTCAGGGATGCAAGACCGGTCTGCGCACGGACGTGTGGATCCCCCTGGGGATGGACCCATTCGTTTGGGGTCCGAATCGCCCCGAGGATCGCGGCGCCTTCTGGCTCCAAGTGCTGGGAAAACTCAAGCCCGGCGTCAATCGCCGGCAGGCCGAGGGGGAACTCAACCTCCTCATGCAGCACATTATAGAGACCTCTCGCAACGTCGATCGCGGCCCCAGCCAGATTACGCTGGATCCGCTTTGGCGTTCACCCTTTGGAGTCAACGTTTATTTGTACAAGACACTTCCCATGTTGCTAGCCTTGGCGGCAGCGTTGCTTTTGCTGGCTTGCGCCAATGTTGCTAATTTGTTGCTGGTGCGCTCCGTGACCCGGAGACGGGAAGTCGCGATGCGGTTGGCCATGGGTGCCAGCCGCTGGCGCCTGGTTCGTCAACTCCTGATGGAAGCCCTCCTGTTGGCACTTGCGGGCGGCGCGCTCGCCTTGATATTCACCACCTGGACGGCGGGGACATTTGCCGCCTTCATTCCCTCCTTCAGTCTGCCCCTCACGCTAAATGGCCACGCCGACGCTGGGGTGCTCCTGGCGACCATGTCCGTTTCGATATTGGCCGCCATGGTCTTCGGGATCCTGCCGGCCCTGCGCACTTCTCGGCTTGCGCCTATCTCGGTGCTGAAGGAGGAGGCGGGCAGCATCTCCGGCGGAATCCATAAGTCGCGGCTCTCCAGCGCGCTGGTGGTGGCGCAAATCTCCCTTTCGCTGCTCCTGCTGATCTGTGCCGGTCTGTTCATCCGCAGTTTGCAGAACGCCCAGCGATTGGATCCCGGTTTCGATCCCAACCACGTGCTGCTCGCTTCCTATGAACTCGCCGGTCCCGCGGGCTATTCGAATGTTCAGGGCATGGCGTTCAACCGGCAACTATTGACCGAACTCGAAGGCCTTCCCGGCGTCGAGTCCGTGGCCCTGGCGGATTTCTCGCCGCTCAGCTTTACCCTCCACAGCGACTACGTCTACCCCGACGGCTATGTCCCCCGACCTCACGAATCGATGGAAATCAGTCGTGCCATCGTGAGTCCGAACTACTTTCGGACGATGCGGACTTCGCTTGTCGCCGGACGTGAATTTACCGAGCAAGATGGGGAGAAATCGCAGTTGGTGGCCATCGTCAATCAGGAGTTCTGCGACCGTTACTGGCCGGGTCAGGACGCCATCGGCAAAAGGTTTAGCAATTACGGCGTGTGGTTCAATGTCGTGGGCGTGGCTCGAAACGCCAAGTATCGCCGCTTGGTTTATGCTCCGGAGCCCGTCATTTTTCTATCCCTTTTGCAGGTCTACCGCGATCAGGTGATCATCCACGCGCGTATGTCGGGTGATCCGGCGGCATACGTCCCGGCGGTGGAAAGAACGGTCCATGAACTCAACGCCGATTTGCCGGTGTTCGACGTGACGACGCTTAAGTCGAGCATGCGGCTGGGGAGCATCTTCGAACGGATTGCCGGAACTTTCGCCGGCGCATTTGGATTGCTCGCCCTGGTCCTCGCGGCAGTGGGCATCTACGGAGTGATCGCTTACACGACGCGCCAGCGCGCCCATGAGATTGCCATTCGCATGGCGGTCGGAGCTCAGCGAGCTGACGTTTTCCGGCTGGTGCTGGGCCAGGGTCTGCTTCTGACCCTGGCCGGCTTGGCCGTGGGCATAGCGGCATCCCTCGCCCTGACGCGCTATTTGAATAGTGTACTCTTCGGCGTCACTGCTACCGACGCACTGACCTATGCGGCGGTGGCCTTGTTGTTATCCATTGTGTCACTCGGAGCCTGCTACATCCCTGCGCGGCGGGCGACGAAAATCGATCCGATGGCGGCGCTAAGGTTTGAGTGAAGCGATCGGGCCATAGGGCCTTCGGTTCATCCGGCCATCGGGGCATTTGCTGATTTGGCGATTGTGCGATTTTCCTTGGAGTGATTCGGCGACTGGGTGGCGGCAAGGGAAAAACGAAATTCGAAAATGGAAACTCGAAAACCGACGCGTGAACTGGCTGCCAAATTTCAAGTTTCGCATTTCGATTTTCGATGAACAGATGGCCCGATGACCCAATTTGAGGTGAAAAATGAGCACACTACTCCATGACTTGCGTTACGGCCTACGCATGCTGGCGAAGAATCCCGGCTTCACGGCTGTCGCGGTCATTACGCTCGGACTTGGCATTGCCACCAATACTGCGATTTTCAGCGTGGTCAGCGGCGTCTTGCTGCGGAAACCTCCCGTGCGGGATCCCGACCGGGTGATGATGGTCCTGTCGGTCAATCGTGCAAAGGGTTGGGGAAACAGTCCGGAGCATCCAGCTTCCGCGCCGGATTTTCTCGACTGGCGGAACGATAGCTACTCTTTTGAAGAAATGGCCGCCATCGCGCCCTGGGATGATTTCACTCTGACCGGACAGGACGAACCGGAGCACGTCGCCGGCATGCGGGTCTCCGCCAACTTCTTCCACCTTTTGGGCGCCAATCCCTCTTTAGGACGAACCTTTGTTGCGGGGGAAGACGAGCCCGGTCGTAGCCACGTAATGATTCTCAGCTACGCACTCTGGCAGTCGCACTTTGCTTCGGACCCGAGCTTGGTTGGAAAGACCGTCAAACTCAACGGGGAGTCATACACCGTGTTGGCGGTGATGCCCGCCGGCTTCAAGCTAATGCCTTTTTTGGCCCAGGTTTGGATTCCGCTGGCGTTTGACTCGAAACAATTGAGTCCGGCCGGACGCCAATCACGCTCATTCTACGTTTTCGGACGCCTTAAGCCCGAAGCGACGGTCGAGCAGGCGCAGGCGGAGATGGCCACAACCTCCCAGCGTATGGAGCGGAGCGATCCGGAGGCAGATAAGGGCTGGGAGGCAAGGCTTATTTCGCTCCAGGAATTTCTGATTCAGGCCTTCCACATTCGGCCCGCCCTCATGATGCTTATGGGAACGGTGGGTCTGGTGCTGCTGATTGCGTGCGCCAACATCGCCGGCCTGCTACTGGCTCGTGGCGCCGGACGCAAGCACGAAATCGCCGTACGCTCAGCCATGGGAGCCCGGCGCGGGCGTTTGGTCCGGCAATTCCTTTCCGAAAACTTCCTCATTGCCATGGCCGGCGCAGGCGTGGGGTTGCTCCTCGCCTCATGGGGGATCAAGATCCTGCACGCTGCCCTCAGTTTCAATGAGTGGGTTAAACCTCTTGACTTCGGCATCGACACGCGGGTCCTGATCTTCACCATTTGCCTTTCGCTACTCACCGTTTTGCTATTTGGCCTGGCGCCTGCCCTGCAAGTTTCAAGGTCTGACCTTCACGCGACTTTGAAAGAAGGCGGCCGGAGTGGGGGTGTGGGCGCCGCTCGCGGCAAAGCCCGGCGCGTCTTCGTGGTCGTGGAAATCGCCCTGGCTTTGGTGTTACTGACGGGAGCGGGGCTGATGATTAAGAGCTTTCTCGAAACCATAGGCGCCGACCCCGGCTTCAATCCGCGAGAACTCTTGAGGGCGGAAGTTTCCCTGCCCACCTCCAAATACGGGAGTCCATCTCAACAGGCCGCCTTCTTCCAGCAGGTGACGGAGAAACTCCGGAACCTCCCCGGCGCCGTATCCGCTGCGGCTGCCGTGGACCTGCCACTCGCGGCGGAGGCGGGTGGAGTCCCATTCATTATCGAAGGGCAGCCTGGCACTCCGCCGCAAGAACGTCCACAAGCCCGATACTACGTAGTTGGTCCGGACTACCTGCAAACTATGGAAATTCCGCTGACCCGAGGACGTGCGTTCACAGACTTTGATAACCAAGCCGCGCCTCCTGTTGCCCTCGTCAATGAGGCTTTTGCCCGCCGCTTTTTCCCCAAGGAAGACGCGATCGGCCAGCATATCAGCCTCGATACCGAGAATGGGGTTTCCTCCCCCTGGCGTGAGATCGTGGGCGTCGTCGGTAATGTGAAGGATTGGTTCGGTCAGCCGGGCTTCAATCCGCAGCTTTACGTCCCGTATGCCCAGGCGCCCTCCGCGGGCATGACTCTGGTGGTGCGAACGAAAGGCGATCCGGCAGCTCTGGCTTCCGCCGTGCGCGCTGCCGTATGGTCCGTGGATAAAGATCAGCCGCTGGGCAACGTGATGACGATGAGTCAGTTGATCGAGGCCCGAGGAGAGGCCGGGGACCGTTTGATGGGAGAACTACTGGGCATCTTTGCCGGCTTGGCGCTGATTTTGGCGGCGGTGGGAATCTATGGAATCATCGCCCACGGTGTTACCCAGCGCGCCCACGAGATTGGAATCCGTATAGCGCTCGGCGCTGAAAGGGGAAGTATCCTGAGGCTGGTAGTGGGAGAGGGGATGAGGCTTGCCATCTTCGGGTTGCTGATTGGGTTGGTCTTCGCCTACCCGCTTCCCCGGCTGTTTGGCACGGCGTTTGAAGGATTCAGTGTCCATCCCTCCTGGATTTTTGTCCTTGCCCCTTCGCTCGTAGCTCTCGCCGCACTCCTGGCCAGCTACATCCCCGCGCGGCGAGCCACGAAGGTCGATCCCATGGAGGCGCTGAGGTATGAGTAAGGCAGTGGATAGTGGTCAGTGGAGAGTGGATAGAGGTCAGTGGACAGTCACGGGCAGCAGCCCACTCCCTGTTTCTGGACCGAAGAACCAGGGCAGGCAAAACGACTCCCCTCCTTAGTTGAGGAGGGGTGCCCGAAGGGCGGGGTGGTTGAAGTTTTAGCTGATCGCAGCAAGCTGCATCGAGCCATCAGATGATCAGAGCACGGCAAATGAAACTTGAAAATCGAAACTCGAAATTTGCCAGCCAGTTCACAGGATACTTTTCCGAGTTTCGAGTTTCGGCCTTCGCTGCATCGGTGAGCCGGTTAATCCATGAGCAAGCCTAAACTAAGGAGAGTGTTATGGAAGCAACTCCAGAAAGCAAAGATCAACCGCAGGATGCCGTGAAGTCGAAGCCAGACGCCTCCATGCAAACGTTGATCCACCTGGATGGCGTCACCAAGGTTTTCTTCACCGACGAGGTGGAGACGCACGCCCTTTCCGGCATTTATCTCGAGATCGGGCGCGGCGAATACCTTTCCATTTCCGGCCCCTCGGGCTGCGGAAAGTCCACTTTACTTTCCATCCTCGGCCTGCTCGATTCGCCGACGGACGGCAAGTACATCTTGAACAGCGCCGCCGTCGAAGACCTCTCGATCTCGGACCGAACCCGCATCCGCAACCGGGAGATTGGATTTATTTTTCAGGCCTTCAACCTGATTGGCGATCTCACTGTTTATGAAAACGTGGAATTGCCATTGACTTATCGCGGCATGGCGGGGGCGGAGCGCCGCCAGCGCGTGCAGGAGTCGCTGGAGCGCGTGGGGATGTCGCACCGCATGAAACACTTCCCGGCGCAGCTTTCGGGCGGCCAGCAGCAGCGCGTGGCCGTGGCCCGGGCGCTGGTGGGGAGGCCGTCCATCATGTTGGCGGATGAGCCCACCGGAAACCTGGACTCGAAGAACGGCGAAGCGGTGATGGATTTACTCCGCGATCTGCACCGGGAGGGCGCCACCATCTGCATGGTGAC
>JBEKQO010000336.1:0-7321 GCA_049519635.1 Terriglobia bacterium
TCCTGAATCAGGAGGGGAATTGTTGATAACGCACCCCTCCTCAGATGAGGAGGGGTGGCGCGCCGAGCGCCGGGGTGGTGCTGACAGTGCTAGCGCCAAGCGCCACAGAGTTTTTCCGCAGCCTGTGAAGCCCCGCCCTTCCAGACCGGTGGTGAGAAATCCAGGTTAGTAGCGGGAACGATCGCCATCAAACATTCAGACGTCGGAGGACAGATTGATAACCCAATTAGACCAGCAACACTCCGTGGAACGGTACAGAGAATCAGCTCGCATTTTTGAGCACAACCGAAAGTACATTCCCGGCGGCGTGATCTCCGTGAACCGGGCGACACAACCGGAGATTGCTTTTGTCAAAGGCTGCGGCGCTTACCTGTGGGATGCCGATGGGAATCGCTACATCGATTATCATGCTGGTTTTGCGCCGTGTTTTCTTGGCCACAACGATCCCTACGTCAACGAGGCGGTGACCCGGGTTATGCGGGATGGCGTGAGCCTTTTTGGCTCGGGGGCCACGCTTCTGGAAGGAAAACTGGCGGAGTTGATTTGTCATCACATTCCCTGCGTCGAATCGGTGCAGTTCCTCAATACCGGGAGCGAGGCCACGTATCAAGCTCTGCGCCTGGCGCGCGCCGTGACCGGCCGCGACCACGTGATGGTCATTCAGGGTGGCTACAACGGGTGGCATAACGATGTGGCGTGTAATCTGAATACTCCTCTCGAACAGATTGGCCCGCGCGTGTCCCCCGGGGAATATGCTTTTCGCCCGATCAGCGCCGGCATTCCCCTCGAGCATCAGAAGCTGGTCCACATCGTCAATTTTAATGACCTCGCATCCGTCGAATACGTGTGCCAGAACTTTTCTGTCGCCGGCATGATAGTCGAACCCGTCCTCCAGAACGTCGGCATCATCAAGCCTGAACCTGGCTACCTTCAGGGCTTGCGTGCTCTCGCCGACCGCTATGGATTCATCCTCATTTTCGATGAAGTGAAGACCGGCTTCCGGCATGCGCTGGGAGGTTACGCCGCTCTGGCCGGTGTTGCGCCGGACCTCGCCGTCTACGGGAAAGCCATCGCCAATGGCTATCCTATGGCGGTCTTGGGCGGGAAGAAGGATCTCATGGACTGGTTTGTGCACCCGGATCCGGCGAAACGCGTGCTACTGGCGGGTACGTATAACGCGCATCCCACTCCCACCGCGGCAGCCATTGCCACTATCGAGCGCTTGTTGATGAACGACGGCGATGTCTATCGGCACGTTGAGGCGTTGGGCCAGCGAATGGAGCAGGGCGTTAATGCCATTTTGCAAAAGTGCTCTGCCCCGGCCGTGGTGGCCCGGCAAGGCTCCGCCTTCTGCGTTTACTTTATGGATCATTGCCCCAAGGACTGGCACGATCTGGCAGCTAACAATAATTTTGACCTCGATCGAAGGATGCGCCGGGAATTGATTCCGCGCGGGGTCTACTTCTTTCCCGTTGCGACCAAGCAGTGCTCCATCTCCTTCGCTCATACCGCCGAAGACGTTGACCAGACTCTCCAGCAAGTCGAAATGGCGATGGATTCAGTCATGGGCGCCTGAGAAAATGCACTTCCGGCCGTCACTCTTCGACCATGCTTCCCCAACGGCAACCGCAGGTTGCCAGTCCGGATGGGAGACCGCCGCGGCGCGCCTTATCCCGTCGCCGGAGATTTCTCCGGCCGGGTTTGGTCCCAAAGCGTAATCAGCAAAGTGCTCCCCAGCACCAACAGGCCGCCCAAGATGGCCATCAGGGTTAGTTTCTCTCCCAACCAAATTGCGGCGATGGGAACCCCGAAAAAGGTGATCAGGTAGTTTGACAGGGCCGCCTGAATAGCATCCAGCACCTTGAGCGCCTTCAGGAACAGAACCATGGAAAGGTAATTGTGGAAGAAGGTCAGCAAGATAAGGCCAATCCAGGTGCGCGAGGTGAACAGCGTGATGTGGCTGAAAACGCCCCGCTCCTGCACCCACACGAGCGGCGTCATCAGGATGAACATGGCGACGTAGGTATAGAAAAGCATCTCCAAGGGTGAGTACCGTTCCAGCACCTTCTTCCCGTAAGAGTTGTAAAAAGCGCTTCCCAGCGTGCCGAGAAAAATCAGGATGTTCCCGTAAAAGAAGCTCGTCCCAAAATTGAGTCCTCGCAAATCGATGCCCGAACACATCAGCACGCCGGCAATTGCCAGCGCGAAACTCGCCCACCGCACCCAGGTCATGCGCTCGTGGAGAAAGATGATCGCCAGGATGGCGGTGCAAACCGGCAATGTTAACATCAGCACCGCTGCATTGCTGGCCAGCGACATCCGCGTGCCCCAGGTGATGAGCACTTGGCCGGGAAAGATTCCCACCGCCGCCAGAACGAAAAAAAGGAGGATATCTTTTCGCGACCGTTCCTTCCCCTTGTACGCGTCGCGATTCTCCGTGCGAATCAGCGGATAGAGCATGAGGGTCGCCAACGTCATCGGCCCCCAGACCGTCACCAGCGGGCCTACCTGATCCTGCACCAACTTGACGCAGGTGAATTGCAGCGCCCACATCAAATTGCAACTGAAGAGCAGCAGCCAAGAACGCATGCGTTATTTCCCTTTTCAACCCTTCAGCTTTCCCATCTTCAACGGCTTGCTGCCGGGTTGCTCCGGATATTTCTGCGCCAGCGCGCGAACATCGTAACTGAATTTTAAGAAGCGCTTCTGCCACCGTCGAGCCTCTTCCGGAGTGTAGTCGTAAAAGCCCTGGGCATTGGCCACTCCCAGGCCGCCCTTGTCCACCACTTTCCGGATCAGCGCCGGGACCTCCTTCGAGCAGCACAACTCCGGCAGCAGGTCCTCCATCACGCGCAGGTAGGCGGGCACCCCGGTAAGATCCATAAAGCGGAAAGGCCCCGCGAAAGTAATCCAGTAGCCGAGGTCATTCCGCAAGGAACGATCGACGTCCTCGATGGTGGCGTAGCCGGATTCGACCAGGTAAAAGGCCTCGCGTATGAGGGCGTACATACAACGGTTGGTCAGGAAGCCGCGGATGTCGCGCCGGACGATGGAAGGCTCCTTTCCCCAGCCCTGCGCCAGCGCCCGGGCGCGCTCGACGAAGCGCGGGTCCGTTTGCTCGCCGCAGATAATTTCCATGAACCGCAGGACATGCGCAGGCTCCCCCCAGTGGATGCCCATGATTCTCTCCGGATGCGCAGCGCCCTTTTGCAGTGTGGTCGCCGGAATCGCCGAGGTGTTGCTACCGATGATCGTTTCCGGCGACACCACCGCCTCAACTTTCCGGAACACTTCATATTTCACCTGCAGGTCCTCCAGCACGGTCTCAATCACCACTTGGCAGTCGCGAAGGTCTGCATAGTCTTCCGCCACATGCAGGTTCTTTATCACCCGTGCCGGGTCGGCGGAAAGCAGCTTTTCGCGTTTCATCTCGCGGAGGAGGGACTGTATATGGCGGCGAGTGTTGCGCCGCCGTGACAGGCTCCGAGTCACGCCGACCACCGGGTGTCCGGCAGCCAACAGGCAGGCCATGATGCTGGTTCCCATCAGGCCCAGGCCCACCACCCCCACGGGGACATCAGCAGCTTTCTTCGCCCGGATGCTCGCCGGGGAATCGGTTCTTTTCGCTCGCCTCAATACCACGTTCATCTCCTCCCGTTTCTCCACCATGGACCCCGACTTTGAGTTCTCACGGGGCGCAACTCTATCACGGGCCCTGGCCCCGCGTCACTGCCGGATTGTCTGAGGATGTCTGACAACATTTTGCGGACAAGCAGAAAATGCCCCGGGGTTTTGAAGGAACCCTTCGCGTCCAGTGCCTCGTTTCACCTCCGTCCCAGCGGCGCCTCTCAGACTTGCAGGTTTACCTGGATTTCCCTACGGGTGTGTTGTATCTAATCGGTCCGCCAGCCAGGGGCGAAGCCTTATCGACTTTGGCCTCATTCAAAGCACGCCATCGCCGCTCAGCTAGTTCTCTAATCGCTGGGGATTCGGCCTAGGAATTCGCCTTCACGCCATCTGGCCCAGCGCCTGGTTCCTGCCGCCAACTCACGCAAAAGGAAAATGAATGACCCTAAATCAAGAGGGACAGGGGAGCGATTGCAGTCGATTCCGTTTCCGTGGGGGCCTCTCAAAGCGAGGGCCACCTGGACTTTCCACTGACTGTTCGGTGGGGCGTACGGAATTATTGCGGACGACAATAGGCCGTTCTCGTCCAAAACGGCAAAATGCTTCCCGTTCGCCGATCATTCGTCGGAGCGGCGCCAAACGGCTAGTTAGCGTTCGGTCCGTTGCTCGTTGCGGAGGGTTTCGAGAGTCCGGAGAGCTTTGAGCGCGTCGGCATCCTTCGGGTCGAGTGTCAATGCGGTGCGCAGTTCTCGCTCCCCGCTTTCGATTTCACCTTGACGACAGTAGGTTAACCCCAAGTCCCGGTGGAGGGCAGCACCTTGGGTACATCCCCCGCAAATCTCCAGGGCTTTCTTAATCTGTGCCACGGCATCGGGCCAATTCTCTGCTTGTGCGGCCTCCCGACCGAAATAGTCGAGCTGCAGGACTGGATCGGTGAGTTGATGTTTTATCTCCAGAGCATTGAGCCGCCCAGCATACCGGCTCGCTTCAGAGTTCCCGGCCTTGCTGAGGAGATCCGCAAGTTCGCGCAGTGGCCGCAGGTCCTCTGGGTTCGCATCTGCCGCAATTCGCCAGCGTTCAATAGCCTCTGCTGGATTGCCTACATGTAGCAGCAGTTGGCCCAGCAAATACTGTGCGTTAGATTGGTGCGGATCGAGTCGCACCAGCCTCTGGAAGAGTTCGATGGAGCGAGAGAAGTCACCCATTTGCTCTTCGGTCAGGGCGAGCAGGTAGATGGCCCCCGTATCCTCAGGCGCGAGTTGGCAAGCTGTCTCGAGTTCACTTTTGGCCTCAGCAAGCTTTCCCAGATCGTATAGTACGCGTCCTTTGTTATAGTACGCGACCATCGAAGACGGACCCAAGCGCGTGGTTCCAGAGTATTCCTTCAGTGCTCCGATAAGATTGAATTGATTCGCGAGCGCCGTGCCCAGATTCAAACGTGCTTCGGGCGACGTTGGCTGAAGTTCTTTGACTTTTTTGAAAAATTGGACAGCTTCTTCTTGGCGGTCTGTTTTTTCCGCAATCAATCCCATGGCTGTGTACGCCCGCGGATCTTCAGGCGAGGTGGAAATGGCCTTTTGGAGTTCATGCTGAGCTTTGTCGAATTTACCTTCGTCCGCCAAGGCCAGGCCCAGATTAGTGAGCGCATCGGCATATTGCGGATTGTCCTCACTGGCCTTCTGGAACAACTGCATTGCCTCGGCACTCTTTCTTTGGTGGCTGTACAAAACGCCCAAGTTGTTTTCTGCCTCAGCGTATTGGGGGTCGATATCGAGGGCTTGCTTAAATTCCCGCTCGGCATCTGCGGCTCTACTCTGCGCCATATAAGACAGACCCAATTGGTCATGCGCTTTGGCAAAGCGGGGATCGATTTCTACCGCACCTTCAAGCTCACACTGCTCGCCGGGATGATCTCCCAGCTTAGCCAGCGCTACCGAAAGGTTATAGTGGTATGGGGCGTTTCCAGGATCCAGTTTTACAGCCTGTTGGTAAGCGTCGGCAGCCTCGCGCACATGTCCCCTATTGAGAAATTCATTGCCTTGGTTATTCAAAACCCCCGCCCGCATTCTTTCATCGCCTTGCCGCCTTAATTGCTCAAACTTTTCCAGATCACCACGGGCGGCCTGTCTTCCATTTTTTTTCATTTGCAGCAGGCCGAGCTCATAGATGGCATCGGAAGCGTCCGGCTTGAGCCCGGTTGCCACCCGAAGTTGTTCCATCGCCTCGTCGGTCCTTCCCAGCCGCTCAAGGGATAAACCGAGATCATAGTGAATATCATACCTTTGCGGGTCTAATTGCACAGCCTTGCGGAGCACATCGACAGCCTCCGAATACTGCCCTTGCATTCGATATGCTCGCCCCAGCATCTCGTAAGCATCAGCGTCACCTGGTCTATGCCGGATATAACCCTGAAGGTAAGGAACAGCTTGCGGGAACTGGCCGTAGCTCTCATAGACCTCCGCCAAAGCAAGCCGCGTGTTGTCATCCTTGGGGTTAATCGCTAGGGCCTTTTTATACTCGGGCACCGCTTCCGTGTACCGCAAAAGATGCGCGTACACCGTGCCAAGATTAAAGTGAAGCAGGAAAGATTCCGGCTGGGACGCAAGCAGCTTCTGATAGGCGGCCGCCGCTTCGTTGTACCTGCCCATATGTGAGTAAGCAACCGCCAACGCGAATTGAAGCTTGCGTGACAGGTCTTCGGGGGGTGAGGTCGCGAGCGCCTTTTCCAAATAGGACACCGCGGTGGAATACCTCTCATTGGGAATCGGCCCGCGACCCTCGGGCAGGCTTTGAATTTGCTTTAGGCTTCGAACATCATCGAGGAGGCCAAGCTGGATTTCGCATTCTGCCAAACTGTAGAGTCTGGAAACCTCCGCCGGGCGAGCCTCGATGGCCGCCTTCAAATTAGGGAGCGCTTCCTCAAATTTTGATTGGGCCAACAGCGCCAAGCCCAATCCATAGTGGGCGCTAGCAGAGGCATTGTCACCGAGATGGATCGCTGAGCGGAACTCCGCCGCCGCCTCGTCCAAATGCCGGGACTGATAGTAGATCCGTCCGAGATAGATATGGGGTGCAGTGAACGAGGGATCGAGTTGGGAGGAGCGCTGGAAAGCTTGACGCGCCTCTTGGTGAGCGCCCCGCCGGTCCTGAATCATTCCTAACAGGTAATAGGCATCCGCAGATTGGGGATCATGGTCGATGGCTTGCTGGCACTTTTGCAGGGCTTCCTCGACCCGCCCCGCTTTGAAGTCAGCTTCGACTTGATGGAGAAGACTCTTCTCGCGAGGAACCTTTTCATCCTGCGGATTGCCAGCGGGAGTAACACCGGAAGGCTGCGCCCCGGCCTGCGGGGCCGACTGACCGTAGCCTGTCGCCGCGGCTGGAGCCGTTTTGGCGGTGAGAACGAAACTGATCAACACGGCATAGAGAAGCACCTGGAGTGTCGATGGGCGTGAGGCATGGCGTCTGGCCGCCGAACGTCGCCGATGAGTCAGTGGAGCTCTTTGGTACGAGTGAGGCATCTCAGGTCATCCAAAGGAAAGGCAACGCCGGCTTGACGGGGCCGCAGCGAGCGCGCCGGTTCGAGGACATTCTCTCAATCCTCATCAAGTACAACTTCGTTTGTCCGACCCTTCACTCCCAAACGAAGATCGTTGGGCTAAACAGGCTGCGGAAAAGCTGCCCCCGGCGTACA
>JBEKQO010000337.1:0-7251 GCA_049519635.1 Terriglobia bacterium
GGGGCGAGGGCAATAAAATCCATCCTCCCCTCGGTGGCCGTGGCGACCGAGGGGCCCGGGGGTGAGGGGGTCCTTGCAACATGCCATTGTCAAATCTTATCCGGGACACCACACTAGGTGCTCGGGACTCGGGTCCGGGATCGGATCTCGTTGCTATACGGAGGGACATAAATTGTAGCGTCGTTCTCCGATCGATGACGGCGGCCGGAGACTGCCGCTACAACCGGATGCGCAACCATTTATGTCCCTCCGTAAGGTGTCCTAAGTTAGAAGTTCGCTTAAGAATTCAGCCTGCGGAGCGGGCGGCATAATGTATCCCTCACCCACGTTTTGCAAGTAGTGGGGGTGAGGGGTCTATTCGCAGATGATGCATTTGCAGCTCTGGACGTGTGCGGCACCATGGACAATGACGGGGCCCTGCAGACCCGTGGTGTACCTCTGGACAAAATGAGCGAACCCGTATATGTTTTCGGACCGCTGATGAATGGGGCTTGCTGAATGGAAAGGGAGAACATCACAACTCCTCCCACAGGTGAGTTGCAATGGGGGGGGCCCCCGGCCCCCACTGCCGTGGAAAGGTGTGTGCCCGCCTTGAGATTGTGGCAAGATGTTCCCGCAACGCGATTTCCGGTCCACTCTAAAAGTGGATGAAGGGGAGGCTCCGCCTCACCTTCGAGGGGAGGAGAGCATGATGGGCGACAAGTTTGATCGGCGATTTTTCCTGAAGGCTGGCGGTGCGTCAGCACTGGGATCTCAGTTGGCGTTTGCCGGCAGCCCTGCCTTGGCGCAAGGGCCGGCGCCTTCTACGCCGCTGAATGAAAAGGGATTTCCCCAACTCGCGATCATTACGGAATACTCGCCGCAGAAGCTGGCTTTTGCTGCGTCAACCGACTATCAAGGCGTCGTGATCAAGGTGGATCGCTCCTTTAATCCCACGCTGTCGGACACGCAGATTGAGCAGATTATCACGACCGCACGCGAGGCCAAAGTCCGCATCATCAGTATCGAGTGCATGGAGCCAAATCACATTGCCGGCGACCCGGGCAAGCGGCGTGAGGCGATTGCCGACTTCATCCGCAATCTCGAATTTGGGCATCGTCTGGGGTGCAAATTTGTGGGCACCTTCAGCGGAGCAATGGCAGGAGCTTCCATGGACGACCAGGCGAAGGCTTTGGCCGAGGTTTTCAATGAGAGTTACCTGCCGGTTTGCGAAAAGCTGGACATCACCATGGGATGGGAAAACTATCCTTGCGACACCAACTTTGCCACGGTTCCCGCGGCATGGGAGAAGATTTTTGACCTTGTTCCCAGTAACCGTCTCGGCCTGGAATTTGATCCTTCGCATTTGGTGCGGCAGTACATTGATTATGTCCAGGCAGCCTGGGATTTCAAGAAAAGGATTCTGTCTGTGCACGCGAAGGATACGGAGATCATTGGGCCGGTTTTGCAAGAAGTAGGAATCCATGGCAAGGGGTGGTGGCGTTACCGCATTCCTGGCCAGGGTTTGATCGATTGGCCGAAGTTTATTACCGTTCTGTTGCAGGCAAATTACAGTGGAGGAATAGCGGTCGAGCATGAAGATCAATTCTGGGACGAGCCGTCTGGCAACCGAGCGCTCGAATTTCCCCCGGCTCGCAAGGATGGCTTCATTCTTGCCTCCCGCTTCCTGCGCATGTTTTTGCCGGGGCGTTTAAGCTAGCGCCGAGAGGAGCCCTATGCCGGAGATTATCCCCAGCCCTAAAGTATATGACGCCATAATTGTAGGCTCTGGAGCAGGGGGAGGGATGGCCGCTTACGTCCTGACCCAGGCCGGGGCCAAATGCCTGATGCTGGAAGCCGGAGATTGGTGGGACACAGCGAAGCAGTCCACGATGTTCCAGTGGCCTTATGAAGCTCCTCACCGCGGAGCGGCAACACCCGAGAAGCCCAATGGTTATTTCGACCCCGGCTACGGGGGATGGCAGCTACCGGATGAGCCTTACACCAACGCCCCCGGCAGCGCGTGGTCGTGGTGGCGGACGCGCGCCTTGGGCGGCCGCACAAACCACTGGGGACGGATCTCGCTGCGCATGGGTCCTTACGACTTCAAGCCCTATTCGCGCGATGGGAAAGGGTTCGACTGGCCGATCAGCTATGCCGACCTTGCTCCTTATTACGATAAGACGGAAGAACTGATTGGTGTGTTTGGCTCCACCGAGGGCCTGGAGAACACTCCCGACGGAAAGTTCCTGCCTCCCCCGAAGCCGCGCTGCGGCGAGTTGCTGATCCAGAAGGCCTGCCACAAGCTGGGGATTCCCTGCATACCCGCGCGCCGTTCGATTCTCACGCGGTCCATTAACGGCCGCCCTCACTGCCATTACTGCGGCCAATGCGGCCGCAGTTGTGCCACATCTTCCAACTTTTCCTCTTCCACCGTACTTATTCCCCCGGCCATGTCCACGGGAAACCTGGAAGTGCGCTGCAATGCCATGGCGCGTGAGGTGCTGGTGGGCAAGGAGGGATTAGCTACCGGTGTATCGTACACCGACAAGAAAACTGGCCGGGAAGTACAGGTGCGGGGCAAGATTGTGGTGCTTGCCGCGAGCAATTGTGAGACGGCCCGGCTTCTGCTCAATTCCCGGAGTCCGGCCCATCCGCAGGGTCTGGGCAATTCCAGCGGAATGGTGGGAAAGTATCTGATGGACACGGTGGGCGCCGACAGCTCCACGGGCTTCTTTCCCATCATGCAGGAAATGCCGCCCCATAACGAAGATGGGACTGGCGGCATGCATCTGTACATGCCTTGGTGGAATTATCAGAAGCAGCTCCGGCACGGGCTGCCCTTTTCGCGCGGCTTCCACATTGAATTTGGCGGTGGCTTCCACATGCCCGGGGTGGGTACCTTTTCCGGCAGCGAGCGCTTTTTGGGCGGAGGCTACGGAGTGGAGCTGAAACGCGGAGTGCGGAAGATCTATGGCGCGTTCGTGAGCTTTTCCTGCCGCGGTGAAATGATCCCAAACAACGACAGCTACTGCGAAATCGACAAGACCGTGGTGGACGCTTGGGGCATCCCGGTGCTTAAATTCCATTTCCAATGGAGCGAAGAAGAAATCCAGATGGCGAAATATGCCCGCGAAACCTTCAACGAAATCATTCTGACGGCGGGGGGAGAGCCGGTTAGGAAATTCGGGCCCGAGGACAATTGGGGCATCACCGAAGGGGGCAAAGTCATCCATGAGGTGGGCGCTGTCCGCATGGGAGCGGATCGCTCGACTTCTGTGTTAAACCCTAATTGCCAAGCCTGGGATTGCAAGAACCTCTTTATCACCGACGGCGCACCCTTCGTAAGCAACGCCGACAAGAACCCGACGCTCTCGATTCTGGCTCTTGCCTGGCGCACCTCGGAATATGCGGCGGAGCAGGTAAGGAAGCTGAATGTGTAAACGGGCGGAGGGCGCCTGTGCGGTTGCAAACTGTAGCGGCGATCTCTGATCGCCGCAGTGGTCGGAGGTGAAAACCGCCGGTGTGAGACCGCCGCTACAGACCACGGGAATCTGCGCTGGGGAGGCGACGATGATTGAGAAAGCAGGTGTAGCGCGGACCTGTTCCTTAGGTCCGCGGCTCGTCCCCGATGGACAAGGAAAAGCCGCGGACCTAAAAAACAGGTCCGCGCTACCCTTCTCGAAAGCTTCGCACCAAGCGCACAGCGGGAATTTGTTGGGGGGATGCGACGATGATTGAGAAAGTGAGCCTATCCGGTTCCCTGAACCGGCGAGACCTTTTGAGAGCCGCGATAGCGGCTCCCGCCGCAGCACTGGTTCAGTTGGGGCCGGCTGTAGCGGCAGTTTCCCCGTCCAATGGGGCCGGAGAGGCTGAATACGCGCCGAAGGTCTTTAACACGCATCAGTGGAAGACCCTGCAAGTGCTCAGCGACCTCATCCTCCCCGCCGACGGGCGCAGCGGGAGCGCCACCCAGGCAGGTGTACCAGCGTTTATCGATGATTGGCTGAACCTGAACGGCGGCCTGCAGAAGACGGAAGTGCTGGGCGGCTTGACCTGGATTGATATGGAGTGCAACCGGCACTTTGACCTGGATTTCGCTGCTTGTTCCGAAACACAGCAAAAGCAAATTCTCGATCGTATCGCTTACCCGGGAATAGCGGCTCCCGAGGACTCGGGCGCCGTGGCCGCTTTCAGCCACATCCGCGACCTGGTGCTGGGGGGATTTTACTCCAGCAAAATCGGGGTGGAGGATTTGCAGTACCAGGGCAACAAGATGCTGGAGAGTTGGGACGGCTGTCCGGAAAGCGCTACCGCCCGCCTGGGGGTCGACTACTCCAGTTGGGAACGCCGGGAAAGCTGAATAAGACGTCCCGGGTGGCCTGTCTCTTCCGCGTAATTTCCTACGGCAAGTACTTTCGCGGCACGCGGCGGGGGTTCATTAATTCCCTTCCCCGCGCCGCATCGCCGGATGATTTTGGAAGGGCGGAGCTTCACAAACTGCGGAATAACCTTTCCGTACTGTCATCCTGAGCGCAGCCAAGGATCTCGCTCGGAGTATTTTCAAGGCAATGCGAGATTCTTCCTTCGCAATGCTCAGGACCGCCAGCGGCTCCTCAGCCTAAACTCGACGCGTAAGTCTTTTCGATTCACCGTTGCTCAAACTGTCATTCTGAACCCGCCTTTGGGGCGAAGAACCCCCGTTGTTTGCCCGAACCATGAAACCCGGCAGACTGCCGGGGTCTTTCGCTGCTGTTCAGGATGACAGCGTTGGCGAGTTTTCCCGCAGCCTCCCCCCTTCCTGCAGCCCCCCAAAGCGTTCCAGCTTGGCGGGAAATTCGGGTAACGCCCCCACCCCCTTCCGTTTCTCTCTCATCCCCCAATTTGAGCACTATTGACCAAGTGAATGTGCAATATTGGGCTGACTGAGGGGTGGTTGCTGGCTTATACATGAGTTGCTTATAAGTAGGGTGATCAAACGAAGAAAGAGAAAGGAATATGAGTCTATAGGAAACCCTGGGGCGGTCCCAGCCCGGAGCCGAAGATTGCAGTGCCAACGAGTGAAATGAAGACCAAATCTGTGGTGAATCGGAAAGTCCAAATCGCGTTCGGGTCTGCCATTTTGATCATGCTCGTCGTGGGTGCGATCTCCTATCGCGCCATTGTCGTCTCCAGTGATATCGACCAATGGGTGCGGCACACGCATGAGGTTCTTGAGAACCTCCAGGATTTGCGCATCGCCATGGAGAGCATCGAATCGGGCTACCGCGGATATATATTGACTGGGGCAGAATCCCATCTCCAGTACTACCGTGCCGGCATCTTAACCGCCAAGCAGGACGAAGCAACCCTTCGCAATTTAACCAGCGACAACCCCGAACAGCAGCGCCTGCTTCCCGCCCTCGAAAGCCTGATTGCGCAAAAGATCCAGTTCGCAGACAAGGTGATAAATCTGCGCCAAGCCACAGGTTTGGAGGCGGCATCAGATGCCGCTCAAAGGGGACAGGGCCAGCGGGTCATGGATGAGTTTCAAGGGGTAGTTCGCGAGTTACAGGGCCATGAATTGCGATTGTTGGCGTTACGCAACGCTGATGCAGAGCGGCGCTCAGGCCAAACCAAGGCTGTTCTGATCCTCGGAACCATCCTGGGCTTGTTAATCGCCGTCGCCGCAGGATGGAGCGTCCAGCACGACAGCTCCCGGCGCGGGCTGGCAGAGGAGGCGCTTCGTCAAAGCGAAGAACAAGGCCGGAGGCTCCTGGACGGAGTCCGGGACTACGCAATCTTTATGTTGGACCCGCAGGGCCAGGTTGTCAGTTGGAATTCCGGCGCCGAGCGAATCAAGGGTTATAGACCCGAAGAGATTATCGGCCACAACTTTTCATGCTTTTTTCTTCCGGAAGATATCCAGCGGGGCTGGCCGCAGGAGGTACTCCGGCTGACTGCCGCCAGCGGCCGGCACGAAGAAGAAGGCATACGCGTGCGGAAAGACGGCTCACGATTTTGGTCGAGGGTCACCTTGACCGCGTTGCGCGACCCCGCCGGGAAGCTGCTGGGGTTTTCTAAAATCAGCCGCGATCTCAGCGCCAGCAAGGAGTCGGAAGCAAAGTACCGCGGGCTGCTGGAAGCCGCTCCGGATGCGATCGTGGTGGTGAATAAAGCCGGTGAAATCGTTCTGCTCAATGTGCAGGCGGAGAAGCAGTTCGGATACAGCCGCGATGAACTGGTCGGGAAGAATGTGAAAAGCATCATTCCGGAGGGCTTCGCGGAACGGTTGATCGCGGACGGCCTTCGATCCACGGAAGACGCGCTGGCGCAGCAGATCGGTACGGGGATTGAGCTTACGGGGCGGCGGAAGAATGGAAGTGATTTTCCCATCGAGATCATGCTGAGCCCGCTGGAAAGCGCCGAGGGAATCCTGGTGACGGCGGCGGTCCGCGACATCAGCGTGCGCAAGGAAGCGGAGAAGCATCTGGCGCAAATGGAGAGCAGGTATCGCGGGCTGTTGGAAGCGGCTCCGGATGCCATGGTAGTGGTGAATAAAGCCGGTGAAATCGTTCTGCTCAATGTGCAGGCGGAGAAGCAGTTTGGATACAGCCGCGATGAACTGGTCGGGAAGAATGTGAAAAGCATCATTCCCGAGGGCTTCGCGGAACGGCTGATCGCCGACGGTCTGCGCTCCGGGGAAGATGCCCTGGCGCAGCAGATCGGTACGGGAATTGAGCTCACCGGACGGCGCAAGAATGAAAGTGAATTTCCCATCGAGATCATGCTGAGCCCGCTGGAAAGCTCCGAGGGGATCCTGGTGACAGCGGCGATTCGCGACATCACCGTGCGCAAGGATGGAGAAAGACGTCTGGTGCAGATGGAGGGCAGGTATCGCGGACTGCTGGAGGCGGCTCCGGATGGCATGGTGGTGGTGAACAAGGCGGGAAAGATCGTTCTTCTCAATGCGCAGGCGGAGAAGCAGTTTGGATACAGCCGCGATGAACTCCTCTGGAGGAACGTGAAGAGCATCATTCCGGAGGGCTTTGCGGAGCGGCTGGTCGCGGACGGTCTGCGCTCCGTGGAAGACGCGCTGGCCCAGCAGATCGGTACGGGGATTGAGCTCACGGGACGGCGAAAGGATGGAAGCAATTTTCCCATCGAGATTATGCTGAGCCCGCTGGAAAGCGCCGAGGGAATCCTGGTGACGGCAGCAGTCCGCGACATCAGCGTGCGCAAGGAAGCGGAAAAGCATCTGGCGCAGATGGAGGGGAGGTACCGCGGACTTCT
>JBEKQO010000338.1:0-7239 GCA_049519635.1 Terriglobia bacterium
CAAAGGGGCGAGGGCAATAAAATCCATCCTCCCCTCGGTGGCCGTGGCGACCGAGGGGCCCGGGGGTGAGGGGGTCCTTGCAACAGGCCATTGTCAAATCTTATCCGGGACACCACACTAGAGGGAGGAGATAGCCCTGGAGTTAGGGTCTATGACTAGCGAGCAGTAACGCCGGCAGGGGGCCTTATTTTGAGGCCACGGCGGCGGCGCCTTCTATCTTGGTCGCGAAGTAGCCGGGTCGGGTGCGCACCACCAGCTTGTTCCGGGTACGGGGTTGGAGAGCCTCGACGCGGATGTTGCGAAAAGTTCCATCCTTTTTGAGGTTGGTGGGGCGATAGGCGAGGGTGTACTGGTTGCGGATGTCACGAGCGATCTGGCGGCAAGTACTCTCAACCTCGTCGAGCGACTTGGGAAAGTAGGTTTCTCCACCTGTCACATCGGCAAGTTCCTTCAGGACTTTGGCCGCGCGATGGGCTTCGCCGCCGCGGATCTTGAAGAGGTTACTGGTTTCGTCCGAGCCCAGCAAACCGATGGTATAGATGACGGTACTGGATTTCTGGGCCTTCTCCATGAGTTCTTCCAAGGTATAGCGGCTGGCATTATCGTCGCCGTCGGTGATTACCAACAGAACTTTCTTGTCGCGATTGCCCAGTTTGACGTGATCCAGTGAAGCAATAACGGCGTCGCGCAGGGCCGTGCCGCCGCGGGAATCGATCTTATCGAGCGCGGACTTCAGGTCCTCAATCGTGCTGGCGAAGTCACCAGGGGTATCGAGGTAATACACATCGTTAAAGTTCACCACAAAGACCTGATCCTGAGGATTGGAAGTCTTGGCGAAGATAAGCGCCGCCGCGTTCACCGCCTGGCGTTTGTCGCGCATACTGCCACTGTCGTCGATCACGATGCCCATGGTAACGGGTGAATCCGCGTGCGAGAAGTGGGTGAGGGTCTGGAGCGCCCCGTCCTCATAGACATGGAAGTCGTCCTGATTGAGATCATTGATGATGTGCCCCCGCTTGTCGAGCACCGTCGCATGCAGAACGACCTCGTTGACGTCGATGGTGATGGTATATTCTTTGCCTTTTTTGTCGACCGGAGGCGTGTGGGGATTCGCCGGCTGCGGCGCCTGCGCGCCCAGGCAAAGAAATGGGCACAATAAGAGGGCATAGAAGCCCCTCCGGACGAGCAGGTTTCGGCATTGCAAATCATTGCGTCGGTGCATAGTAGCCAGTTCGAGCGTAAACCTGAAGAGGCGGCAAGCCTTTGGGCGGGCTCAGCTTGACCCTGATGCGCCGCCACCGGCCGTCGCGGATCAGATTCGAGGGCTTATAGCCAAGCACATATTGGTTGCGCAATTCGATGGAGATTTTCTCCGCAATATCGGGTAATTCATTGGTATTTTCAACGCTAAACATGCGGCCGCCCGAAACTTCCGCCAGCTCGGCGAGCAGGCCGGGGCCGCCGGCTTCCTCCGTCGTCCGCGCCCGCGACGCTAAGGGCTCGAAAATGCCCACGGCGTAGATCTGTACGTCGGATTCCTTGACCGCGCGCTTGATGTCATTTTCCGTGTAGCGGCTGTGGTTATCACCCCCATCGGAGATAACCAGGAGCGCGCGGCGGTTGGTGGTGCCCTTCTTCATTTCACTCAACCCCAGATAAATCGCGTCCAGAAGCGCCGTGCGCCCACCGGACTTCACCGTCAACAGCCGGTCTTGCAAGTTCTCGTACTTGGCGGTAAATCCCGAAATCAAGTCCGGCCGATCCGAAAAGCTGATGAGCATAAACTCATCCTGGGGGTTGGATGTCTTGAAGAACTGAAGGGCTGCCTCCTTGGATTTCTGGATTTTATCGCCCATCGACCCGCTGCAATCGAAGATCATTCCCACGGAGATGGGAGCGTCTTCCGTTGAGAAGGCAACAACTTTCTGCTCGACCTTTTCATCGTAGACTTGGAAGTTCTCCTGGTCGAGGCCGGTCACGATGCGATCAAAGGGATCGGTGACGGTCACGTTGACCACCACCATGTTCACATCGACCTGAAGGGGCGTGGCATGGATGGGAGGCGTGCTAACGATGATCTTAGCGCCCGCATGGTCATCGGGTGGCGTGGTGCTGGACTTTTGGTCATCCGCACACCACACCCCTATTGCTAGAAGACCCGCTAAGGCAATCGCTGCTAACCCCAGCAGGTGAGTGCGGCGCACTGAAAGAGCTGTCATGTTAGCAGCCCTCTTAGGAAAGTACCCGAGCCGCCACCTACCCTATTGCGAGTGCAGCTCCCCATACCAATTTCCTACCTGAAAAGATTCTAGCACACTTCCGCAGCGGTAGTTGCGCCGCATCTATAGTGATCCTACGTTTTTACAGAAAGATGACAATTGGCTCTGCGCGGCAAAGGTCCAAGCGGTTCCCCCGGCGCTTCTTTAGCCGGGGACTCGCCTTCGCCTCTACCATTATGATATCGAGAGCGGCGGGGGCTGAACAAATAACCTGCAAAAATAATCCGACGGCCCCTTGACCAGCAGCGATTGACCGATGGAATAACCTCGGCGTACCCTTCGAAGATCCCCGCAGGGGATATGTACTTTAGCCGGGGTCAACGCCCCCGGCTACTATCTTGCGCCCTTGCAGGGCGTGAAAAACTGAGTCGTGGAAGGGACGACGCCATGCTCGCACCATCCGCATGCGTGCTCGTCGCCGCGAGTTTCTGCCGATCGCTGGCAGCCGCAAGGCTGTCAATGCTCAGGATGACAGCGAATGGGCTCGGGATGACAGCACGGGAGGGTTCTTCCGCCGCTTGTAGAGTCCTCGAAGGCACGCTCCCGGATTATGCCGGACCTGAGGCTCCAGCCCCCCTGGACAACTGCCTTAAAGGCACCTTTTGAAGACTCGAGTGTCATTGGCTTACTGGCCATCTTTACTGCGTTGACATGGCGGACTAGGATTGGCTATATTCATCGGCATCCCTGCAAGGAAAACCATCGGATTGGAGAGTTGACGATATGCCTATCGGAGTACTCGGACAGGTCAGAAATTTCGGCAACCCATTGTCGTACATCCCTAAAGACGAGTGTGGCGCGCGTAGTTTCACCCTGGTCAGAGCGGACACGGTGCTGGGTCAGAGCAAAGTAAAACCGCTTTTGATGTGTGACCTGAGTTACTGGGCGCAAAATACTTACGAACAGATGGTCCAGTCGATCGCCAACGCCGTGACGCGAGACTGGACTTCCCCCCAGCAGGCGGGCACGAAAGTAAAAGGAGGCCAGGGTATAAATGCGGACGATTGGACGACTTACAGGGGCGACGACTACAAAAACACCGTGATGATTGGGATGATGGTAGCAAAATTGACTTACGGAGTCGCCGTCGGGAAGACCAATGCGCCCACCGACTACGTCGTCTCGGCGGCGCCTAACGTGCTGTACAATGCCAAAAAGAAATCCTACCTGGATCACATCCCCAAGGGTGACAACGACGGAACCCAGATCCATTCCGAGATGAGTATGGCTGCCCAGCTCAGGGCACTGTTTGTAGCGCTGGGGAACTCCCGTAACTTCGTGGTGACTAACCTCAAGTGCGACGCCGACATCTTCATCGAAAAAGGCAGCATGTGCGACGGGTGCCTGGGCACTTGGAACCAATTGGCCAAGTCATATCCAGGGGTGATTTATCGGTCCACCTGACGTAGTCTGTAAGCACACCGGGGCGTTGGGCCTAAGGAAACCCTTCCCATCGTAATGGGACAGTTCGATTTCTTGTAGCGGCGGTCGAAGCCTGCCCTGGCCTAGGAAGGGTAGCGCGGACCTGTTTTTTAGGTCCGCGGTTTTTCCTTGTCCATCGGTAACGTGCCGCGGACCTAAAAAACAGGTCGGCGCTACGCCTGCTGAATTCCAAGGACTTACGCGTCGAATTTCTGCAGAGGAGCCAGCAGGCGGTCCTGAGCCTTGCGAAGGAAGAATCTCGCATTGCCTTGAAAATACTTTGAGCGATATCCTTCGCGTAGTTTACCCTGAGCGGGCAGAGCGAGATTCTTCGCTGCGCTCAGAATGACAGCGAACGGGCTCAGGATGACAGGTTGGACGGGTTTTTCCGCAGCTTGTTTAGGACGCTGCCCGGCTTGGGGGGGGCGTGATCCCCGCGTTGCGCGTCTCCCTTTCACGAAAATCGACATTTCCCCCCCCCAAGATTACGAGGTCCTGGACGGGGGACAGGGCACCATCAAAGTCTAATGGGGTTGAAAGGGACCCCTCACCCGCCCTCCTCCGTCGGGCACCCTCTCCCCTCGGAGAGGGCTGTGATTTTGATTTCTCTCCCTCTCCCTTGGGGAGAGGGGGGACCGCAAGGCGGGGGGTGAGGGGTTTCTTCGCGGGTGATGCATTCATGGCCATGGAGGTATCTGGCGGCCGCGACTTTGACGGAATCCTGGGCGGGGGAAATTTACAATTGACGGACAGGGCGGACTGGCGGATAATTGTCCGTACCGATTCCTTCCGTCCGATCATTACCTTCGGTACAAAGAGAGTTCTCCATAGGCTGCGTTGGCCAGTCTTGACGCAGACCGCACACAATGTTTAGTTACCGGATTGTCAATCCGAACGCACAATTTGGGGAGGCGTATGGGTGCCAAATTCATCTTTGTCACTGGCGGTGTAGTCAGCTCATTGGGAAAGGGGTTGGCCTCGGCGTCAATAGGCGCTTTGCTCGAGGCCCGCGGGTTCAAGGTTTCGCTTCTGAAATTTGATCCCTATCTGAACGTCGATCCCGGCACCATGAGCCCGTTTCAACACGGTGAGGTCTTTGTCACCGACGATGGGGCCGAAACCGACCTCGATCTGGGGCACTACGAACGTTTTACCCGCGCCCGCATGCTTCGCGACAATAACTGCACGGCGGGCCGCATCTACGAAACCATCATCAGCAAAGAACGGCGCGGCGACTATTTGGGGAAAACGGTGCAGGTCATTCCCCACGTCACCAATGAAATCAAAGCCGCCGTGCGCAAGGTGGCGACCGATGTGGATGTGGTGATAGTGGAAGTGGGCGGCACGGTGGGTGACATTGAATCGCTGCCGTTTCTCGAGGCGATTCGCCAAATGCGTTTGGAGCAGGGGCGCGACAACGTGGTGTTCGTCCACCTCACCCTGATTCCATTCATCGGCGCCGCCGGCGAACTCAAGACCAAGCCCACGCAGCATTCCGTCAAAGAGCTGCGCGAAATCGGTATCCAGCCGGATATCCTGCTGTGCCGCACGGACCACTTCCTCTCCGCGGAGATCAAGGAAAAGATCGCGCTGTTCTGTAGCGTTCCGGAAGAAGCCGTTATTACCGCCAAAGACGTGGAAAATATCTATGAAGTTCCGCTGGTGCTGGGCCATGAGGGATTGGACACGCAGATTCAGCGCTGCTTGAAGCTGCCAACTCGCGAGCGCAATATGCAGCCCTGGGTGGACCTGGTGGAAAAAATCCGCCACCCCCTGGGTGAGGTCAACATTGGGATTGTGGGCAAGTACGTGGGCTACCAGGATTCCTACAAGAGCCTGAATGAAGCGCTATTTCACGGCGGCATCGCGCGCCGGGTGAAAGTAAACATCTCCTGGGTGGAGGCGGAGGGCTTGGAAGGGGAAGCGTGCGAAGAGCAGTTGCGCGACCTGGATGGCATTCTGGTGCCGGGCGGGTTCGGACGGCGGGGGATTTTGGGAATGCTGAAGGGAATCGAATACGCCCGCACCCGCAAGGTGCCTTATTTTGGGATTTGTTTGGGCATGCAATGCGCGGTGATCGAATACGCTCGCAATGTCTGCGGCCTCAAGGGGGCGGACAGTTCGGAATTTGATCCCTCCACGCCCCATCGGCTGATTTATAAATTGCGGGAACTGCGGGGCATTGACGACCTGGGAGGAACGATGCGTTTGGGCGCCTGGACGGCACGCTTGAAGCCCGGTTCGTTCGCTCACCAGGCCTACGGCGCATTGGAAATATCCGAGCGCCATCGCCACCGCTATGAATTTAATCGCGAATACGAAGAAACCCTGGTGGCGAACGGATTGCAATTGACCGGGGCGACGCCCGATGGCACCTATGTGGAGATAGTGGAAATTCGCGACCATCCCTGGTTTTTGGGTTGTCAGTTCCATCCCGAATTCAAGTCCCGGCCCCTCGATCCGCACCCGCTCTTCACCGCGTTTATCACCGCCGCGCACGAATACCGGCTTCGGCGGCTGAATACGCGAAGCGAGAGCGTGCACACGGAGCCCCAATCCCGGCTTGCATCCGCAGGAACAGTGGCTGACGGGATGGCCGTTAAGGAAGCAGGCGCGGCGAGTCCCTGAGTGTCGGACAAACGCCCCGGAAGAGAACCACCCCGGCGCACGGAGCGCCACCCCTCCTGAATCAGGAGGGGAGTCGTTAAAATACTCCCCTCCTCAGATGAGGAGGGGTGGCGCTCCGTGCGCCGGGGTGGTGTTGACAGGGGAATAAAGGGGCGAAATCATCAGGGGGGCGAGAATAAAATTATGAGCCGTGGGGTGCGTGTAGGCAAGCTGAAGATCGGCGAGGGGCAGCCGCTGGCGGTGATTGCGGGCCCCTGTGTGATCGAAAGCGAAGCGCATGCCCTGAAAATGGCGGAGCGCCTTTCCACCGTGGCGAAGGACTTGCGCCTTTCCTACATCTTTAAAGCCTCCTACGACAAAGCCAACCGCACCTCGCTCCAGTCTTTTCGCGGCCCGGGCCTGGCGCGCGGGCTCGAAATCCTGGCGCGAATCAAGCGGGAATTCGGCATTCCCATCCTGACGGATGTTCACAATCTGGACGAGGTGGAGCCTGCGGCCGGGGTCTGCGACATTCTCCAGATTCCTGCCTTCCTTTCGCGGCAGACCGATTTGCTGGTCAAAGCGGGCCGTTCCGGCGCCGTGGTCAACATCAAAAAAGGTCAATTCCTTTCACCCTGGGAAATGCGCCACGCCATCGAAAAAGTCCGCAGCACCGGAAACGGGCGCATCCTGGTGACCGAACGGGGCAGCAGTTTTGGTTACAACAATCTGGTGGTAGACATTCGCGGCCTGGCGGTTATGAAGGAGTTTGGCGCTCCTGTGATCCTCGATGTCACCCATTCGCTCCAGCTCCCCGGTGGCGAAGGCAACCGCAGCGGCGGCCAGCCCCAGTACATTGAAACTCTGGCGCGCGCGGGCGTGGCCGCGGGCGTGAATGGCGTCTTTATGGAAGTTCACAACCATCCCTCGC
>JBEKQO010000339.1:0-9361 GCA_049519635.1 Terriglobia bacterium
CTTGCGGTCCCCCCTCTCCCCAAGGGAGAGGGTTGGGATTTTGATTTTTATCCCTCTCCAGGGGGAGAGGGGGGACCGCAAGGCGGGGGGTGAGGGGTCCCTTTCAACCCAATCGACTTTGACGGAACCCTGGGAGCTGGTTTGACACTCCTCGCGCGAATCCATAATATCTATTATCGCTGTCCGGAACTCGTTTGATCGCAAGTGGGAGGGAGTGTGCCCGTGGCCACAAACACAGTAGGTCTCGACGTAACGATTGTGGGCGGAGGAATGATTACCTTCGATCTGCTTCTGCCCTCTTTATACCACCTGGAAAGAACCGGGATCGTCCGCAAAATCGATATCTGCGCATTGAATACCGCTCCCCTGAAAGCTCTGGCGGAGAATCCGGAGTTCCACGAGGCTTTTCCCGGGCAACGGTTCACGCCGCACCCATCGTTCTCCGTGCCAGTCGACGCGCAGTTTCCCGATCTCTTCCAGGACGTCATCGCGGGGATGGCTCCGGGCAACATGGTGGTGGTCGCCATGCCCGATAATCTTCACTACTCGGTGGTGAAGTATGCCTTGGAACATGACCAGAACGTGCTGTGCGTGAAGCCCTTGGTGCTCAAATATCAGCAAGCGGTGGAAATCGAAAAACTGGCGCTCGAAAAGGGGCGCTTCGTGGGGGTGGAGTACCACAAGCGCTTCGATCGCCGGTCGCTGGTGGCGCGGCGCAGCTATGAGCTGGGGCAATTTGGCGCGTTCATGATGGGCGAGGCCAAGCTCATTGAGCCGTACTATTATCGCCACTCGAATTTCCAGAATTGGTTCACCTGCGACCGCACGGACCCGTTTACCTACATCGGGTGTCATTACGTGGACCTGGTTTACTTCATCACGGGATTGAAGCCGGTGGAAGTTTCGCTTAAAGGGGTGAAGGGGAAATTCCCCAATGGCAACGATGCGTTCCTGTGGTCGCACGGCCGCGTGACGTGGGAAAACGGCGCCCTGCTTTCGGTGGTCAATGGCCTGGGCTATCCCAATGCCGCCGCCGGGAGCAACGATCAGGGAATGGTGCTGTACTGTGAGGGGAATGACCAGACGGGACTCATCTTCCACGACGACCACAATCGCGGCGTAGCCTATTCCTACTTGCAAGACATCGGCCCGGGAGGGTCGAAATACAACTACGTCAGCCCGGATTTCTACCGCCTTGTTCCCTGGGAGGGGCCGGGCTATAAACCGATTGGTTACGGGTATGAATCCGTGGCGGGAATTACCCACGCCATCCATCGCCTGGAAAGCGCCGCGGCCGGGTTGGCTCCCGATGCCGCCCTCGCCAAGCGCCGGGAATTGATCCACGAAGTGGACGCCCAAGGCCTGATCGCCACTCCTGCCAACAGTTACATCAATGAATTGGTGGTGGAGGCAGCGCGCGCCTCGATCCTGGCGGACGCCGCGCCGGCGCGCATCGTTTATGGCGATCACCCGACAATACAGTTGCAAGCGGCTAGTGGTTAACGGCGAGTGAGAACATTGGCGGCGTCCCGGTCCGCACTACTCATGAAATCGATAAGCGAGCGCAGACTTAAGAGCGGTTCACACAGAGTTCACAGAGTCTTTTATCGATGAAATCACCGAACCAGTTGACCACAGAGTGCACAGAGAAAACCTCGGGACCTCTCTGCGGTCCCTGTGCCTTATCTCTGCGGCCTCTGTGAGAAATTCTTTGTCTGCCTGGTTAATAGAAGGCGGCAAGCTGCTCGTCTCTAACCGCTATCCACTAACAATGTCCACTGCTATTAGGAGCAAAAATGGCTATCTACGATATGACCCCTCGGGATGTACCGAAAGTGGAAACGAAATACCGCAGCATCAAAACCAAGCTGCCGGTGCCGGAGTCTTTGCCGATTTTCGCGGCGTTGCAGGAGTCGGAGCCCCGCTCGATGGCGGGTCAGCCGCCCATTGTGTGGGACAAGGCGGAGGACTTCATTGTCAGCGACCGCTGGGGCAACCGTTGGATCGACTGGTCCAGCGGCGTGCTGATTACCAACGCCGGGCACGGGCGCAAGGAAATCCGCGCCGCGCTGCGGGAGGTGATTGACCGCGGGCTGCTGGCATCGTATGTCTTCGTGCATGAGCAGCGCGCCCGGTTGGCGGAAATGCTCCGCGCCCTCTCACCGGACCCGCAGAATTACCGGGTCTTCCTGATGAGCACGGGCAGCGAAGCCACCGAGAACTGCATCAAGTTGTCGAAGACTTATGCCCTGGCCAAACACGGCGCTCATAAAAAGTATTTCGTGACCTTTAACTATGCCTTTCACGGACGCACCATGGGTGCGCAGCTTGCCGGTGGCTCGGAGAAGGCTAAGGCGTGGATGATCGATCGCGACCGCACCTTTGTGCAGGTGCCCTTCCCGGATGGCTATAAGAATGAGGACATCTCGTTCGATCTTTTCCTCAAGACGCTCGCCGAAAAAGGCGTGAGACCTCAGGACATCGCCGGAGTGATGACGGAAACCTATCAAGGCGGCGGGCCGGATTTCTTGCCGGTCGAGTATGCGCAGAAACTCCAGGCGCTCTGCCGCGAGCACGACATCGTGATGTGTTATGACGAAGTGCAGGCAGGCTTCGGCCGCACCGGAAAGATGTTTGGGTTTGAACACTATGGGGTCCGCCCTGACCTGATCGCTTGCGGCAAGGGCATCTCCTCGTCGCTGCCGATTTCCGCCGTCATTGGGCGTGAGGACATCATGGGTCTGTATCCGCCCGGCTCGATGACTTCCACGCACTCGGGCTCGCCCTTGCCGGTCGCCGCCGCGATTGCCAGTTTGGAAATCATCCAAAACGAGAACCTGGCGGAGCGCGCCGCGCGCATGGGCGAAATTCTGATTCCCGAGTTGGCACGCATTCGCCAGAAGTATCCCCAGGTGCTAGGATGCCTCCAAGGCAAAGGACTGGTGGCGGGAATTCAAGTGGTAAAACCCGGCACCAAAACTCCTGATCCCGACATGGCGACGCGGATCAATGTTGCCTGCTTCCATAAAGGCGTGCTGATGTTCGCCCCCGTCGCTGCCAGCGGCGAGTGCGTGAAGATCGCCCCGCCCCTTACCATTGCGGAAGACGCACTGCGCGAGTCCTTGCAGGTTTTTGAAGAGGCCGTGGACGAAGTGCTAAAGGATAAAGTGTAATGGGTAAGGGGTAAAGCGCAATGCAACTGTTGCGCGGACCTGTTCTTTAGGCCCGCGGCGTTCGCTATTTGCCACGGAAAAGCTACGGAGGCTGCCAGCTTGCGCCCGTTGATGGGGTTTGGTAGGCTGAACCAATGCCTCACGCCGAGGGAGACACTGCGCATGACCGGAATCCAATTCATCACTGACGAAAAAGGCCGCAAGACGGCGGCCATCATCGACCTCAAGAAGCACCGCGCGCTCTGGGAAGACATCGAAGACGTATTGGTTTCCCGGTCGCGGCAGCACGAAAAACGCATCCCGCTCGAGAAGGTGAAGGCCGACCTCATAAAAAGCGGAAAACTGCGTGGCTAGCTACCGCGTCGTATTGACATCGAGCGCTGAAAAAGCACTTAAAGGACTGTCTGCCCAGCTCAACGCGCGCATCGTTCCGCGCTTGGAAAACCTGGCCGACAATCCCCGCCCGCCGGGCTGCAAGAAGCTCCAAGGTGGTGATAAAGAGTGGCGCATTCGCGTGGGTGGCTATCGCGTGGTGTACACCGTCGACGACGCAAAATCGCTGGTCGAGGTGACGCGAATCCGCCACCGACGCGAGGTATATAGAGGATGAGGGAGCCGGGCGCAGACCTGTTTTATGGCTCCGCGGCCCTTCAGCACGAGCGGTCAGAACGGCCGAGAACATCGAAAAAAAGGTCTGCTATTTGCTTTACTGCCCGCTGCTTGCCCGGTGGTCAGAGTTGTCGGGGCGGGCACGCTTACTTACGATGATAGTTTCCTGATTTGATTACCGGCCATGCGTTTTTGTACGGAATAAGCTGTTCGTGTCTGGCCTTCCAATGAGCGTCGATTCCATCAAAGCCGTTGCCTTTGAAATTATAGTCACATTCGGGAGACACATATTCGACCCTCAAAGTTCGGTCGGTTGCCGATGACTGTGGCGGCATCGCTACCGCTATCGGACTGTTTATCCTCCCAATATAGCATGCGGGTCTTTCTGTAAACCGCGAAGCGCAAACGACGCCAGCGCCGCATTTCTCAATCCCATTAAGCCTGTGGACAAATTGTTTCGCTCGTTCAATTAAGACCTCGCCAGCATCGATAATCGTAAACCACCGAACACGTGGGACTCTTTGCCGCAATCCGTTCTTGTTAACGACCGAAACCGAGACGCACGTGCATACTGTCGCTATTGATTCCGCACCGGCCTGGTCCCGCAACAAGTTGTGATACGTCTCAATCTGCCTGGCGTGCTTTTCGCCATGGCCCGGAAACTTGATTAAGACTACGGCCCGACCCGGCTGCCTCATCGCTTTGACCTCGCCAACTATTGTATGCCGCTTGCTGAGAGTGCCGAGACCGTTATCCGGGTCGAGAAAGATGATGCTGGCTTCCCGCAACATGCTCTTCATATCAGCGGCCCAGACCCCCCGTTTTTCGGCAAACGGAACGCTAACACGATGGAAGAGCGTGTTATGCGGCCATATTGGCAACTCCTCTAACACCTTAACGGAGCGTTCGGCGCTTTTCCGCATCTCTCTCAACGCAGTGTATAAGGGCACGTCAAAAACTTCCCACTTTGGCTCGTCGCAATAGTCACGGTGGCGGCCATCTTGGTACCGCCCGTCATGTTCGGGGTTGTAATACCATCCGACGCCAATGGTTCTATCGTCTGCTGCGAGTGTTCGGAGAAAGGCTATCTTCAACAGATCGGACACGTCCCCGGCATACTGATCGCGCATGACCCACACTCCCTTGGAGCCAATGAAGAGCCGCGGGGTTACGAAGCAAGTCCGGGATTCGGTCGCTCCTGGCATTGCGGAGCAGCCCTCGGCAAAACTCAGCCGCGTCTTTCATAATTCGTCGTCCCCTCGCGCACAGCGGTGATTACAAATGCTGGGGAACTTGACGCCACTCATCCACTTTTTTCGGCGTGTAAACCATCACTTCCACTTCCACCGGCAGATCGGCCAGAGCCACGTAAAGGGGAATGGAACGGCGGTATCGCGGCTCATCGGACTGCTTGATCACAAGCAGATCAAAGTCGCTATTCGGCCGGGCATCACCCCGGGCTTGACTGCCGAAAAAATCTCCTTCTCCGGCTGCACCGTGTCGACAATGCGCCGGACAATAACGGCAATCAAGTCGTCATTTGAGAAACTCATGTCGCGAAACCTTTGTCGCCGGTCACGATCTTTGTGGGGTCAAGGAAGCGGGCGCCGTGGTGCTCCGTCAGAAGGTTGACGTCTTCTTGTCGAACCCGATAGATAACGCGGAAGCTGCCCACAACGATTTCTCTGACATTCTCGATCCCAAATTCCGGAACGGTCTTGCCAGAGTGCGGAAAGTTCGCCAGTCGGTCTGTGGAGTGAAGGACTCGGTCGGCGAACGCCGCAGCTACTCGCGGGGAATCCCGAGCAATGAACAGACAGATCGGCTCGAGATCATCGGCCGCCTGCGGCGTCCACCTTACTTGAGCCATTTCGCCATTCGCTGCCGGACCTCTTCCTGACTGATAAGTTCACCGCGATCCGCTTGCTGAATACCGCGCTCGACTTTATAAAGCAGGTAAAGCCGATCCATGGCATCTTCAACGCCGGCGTCGTCCGGAAGCTCCTCAATGGCCTTTAGTATTTGTTGCTTCGTTCCCACGGCAACTCTCCCCTATAGCCTTGTATCTTACCACTGACCGTCCGGGGGAGGTAAGCGGGTAGCGCGGAGCCCCGCTTTGTGGTCCGCGACTCTTCTGTAGGGAAAACCCCAAATCTAAAGGGTTAGGTCTGCGGTACGCTTGCTTTAACCTTTGCCCTTCAACCTTTGCTCTTACCGTCCTTGCAGGAACGCCGCGCTATGAACTGGCGCGGGCATGGCTTCGCCGGGGCGCAAAGCTTCCCACAAAATCTTGTTCAACGCGTCGGGATCGGCGCGATCCCAATCGGAGAAATCGAGTTTGGCGGACGCCGCGGCGCCCGGCCCTGTCTCCGGGTTCTTGGCTTGGAGATCGGTCTGCGGCGTGCGGGCTTGGAAGGCCCACAGGTTCGCGTGGCTTTGGAACGAGCGGTACATGGGCGTGGCTGCGCGATCATATTGCGTCATGGGTGGCAGCCCCAGGATCAACCCCATGGTGCGCACCATCGAAGCGGTCGTGTAGTGCGTGCTGTCGAGGAATCCCTGCTTGGTATAGGGCGAAATCACCAAACCCACAGTGCGATGGACATCAACATGGTCCGGGCCGTTTTGCGCATCGTCTTCGATCACAAAAATCGCGGTCTCTGCCCAGAAGCGCGAGTGGCTGACGGCCTCCACCACCCGCCCCAGCGCCACATCGTTTGATCCCGCCATGGCTTTGGGCGTGTACTTGCCCGCCGCCAGTCCAGCGGTGTGGTCCTCGGGCAGATGCATGACCATGAATTGCCACCAATCGCCGGTCCTTTCAGCCCGCTGGAGGTCGTCGATGAAGACCGGAACCTTGTCCGGATCGCGCCCACCGTCCATCAATCCTTTCATCATGACGTTGAGCCAACCGCTGCTGAAGTGCTCCTGAAGACCCTTCACCCCTTCAAATATCGGGGCATGGCCCGGATCGGCCTTAAAACTCGCGAACTCGCCATAGCTGACGTAAGTGACGCCGTGCTTGCGGCAGTTGTCCCAAAGATAGCCTGCCGGGGACGCCGTCAGTCTTTCATCCGCCTCGGGCTCGCCGCGGCGACTGTAACTTGAGGGCCACGCCTTCTCGGTAAAATTCGTGGCATAAGCCGCATTCGACCACTGGTGGCCGTCTTCCGAGACTTCACCGTTGACGTAGAGGTTGTCGAGGATGACCGTCTGATTTGCGAGGTCATGGGCATTGGGGGTAACGTCCTTGCCAAAGAGCACGAGCTTGGGATCACCATTACCCCGGCCAAGATCGCCGAACACCTGATCGTAGGTGCGGTTTTCGCGGATGATGTAGAGCACGTGCTTGATGTGGCTGAACGCCTCGCGGGCCTGCGCCTCGTCTTCTTGCGTCGTGGCCTGCTCGGGCTTGGGAACATTGGCGATTACCTGGTGCGTGCCCTTGCCGGTGGCCACCAGCAATTTCTTGCCGTCGGGCGTGACGCCCACGGCGCTCGGGTACCAGCCAGTGGGGATGAATCCGAGCACAGCCGACTCGGCCTTCCGCGTGATGTCAATCATCGCCACGTCGTTGTTGTCAGCGTTGGCAACGAAAAGGAACTTTCCATTGGGACTCACGGCCAGCGCGTCCGGGGTCGACCCCACCGGGTCTTGCGCATCGAGTGAGGTCTTGAGGGTCTCGATGACCTTCCCGTCCGCAATGACGCTCACACTGTTTGATCCCGCATTGACAACAAAGAGCCGGCCATCGCGGGCGTAGGCAAGATCGCTGGGATGGGTTTCCACCTCGACCCGCGAAATTTCCTTCAGGCCGGCGGGTTCCAGCAGACTGACAGATTTATCCCCCCAGTTGGAAACGGCCACCGTCTGGAAATCGGGTGAGATGGCAATGCCGAAGGGGCGATACCCGACCTTCACCGACGCCAGCACGGATCCATCCTCCGCATGCAGCTTGTAGACCGTGTCCGCCTGAGTGTTCACAACGTACAATGCCCCGTCGCGCGCTATCGCCACGCCGGCGATAAACCGGTCTTTCTCCGCCAATCCCGAAATGGAGAGACCGGGCAAGGGGGTGAGTTGATCTTTCTGCAAAGAAACGCGGAGGATCGGCTTGGTTAGAGAATCGCGAACCACGGCATCGACGGGGGATTTCGCCAGATTCCTCTCAAAGCCGTTGGGGACCTGCCCCCCGCCGGAGACATAGACCGTCGAGCCGGCGGAATCAGTCGCCAGACCTGCCCAGTCCTTCCCCAATTCGAGGGTGCGCAGGATTTTGCCGCCCGCGATGTCCACGATGCTCAAGGAGTGATCGTGATACCCTCCGGTCAGCACCAGGGTTCGGCGGCCGTCGGATAGAGGAAGCACCCGCAGCGGCATGTCGCCCGCTAGCGTTAGGATTTTTCCGGCGGGTGTAATCTTCCAGCCGCTGGGCAGCACGGTGGGCGACACGCTCTGATCAGCAGGCGCCACCGGCGCCGACAGAAGAAGGAAACTTGCCACACTCACGAGGCCACCACATAAAATCAGTTTCCAAGTAGATCGCATAAATCCTCCCCGCCTGATGTGGTCAAGAATTACCTTCTGTGCCAGGCAACATGCAATACCAATTTGGAGTGAACCATCATATTCCCTCTCCCCGCTCAACCATGGGGTTTTGTTGCCCAAATATAATGCTTGGCCCTGAGGGGTAAGCGAGCATACTAACGCCGCATTGCAATGATGTTGCTTGGGTATTAAAGTTTGAGTAGATTGGAAGCCTCAAATCGTATTGAATTGACCGGGGGAAACGTGGATCTGCTCAAATTGCCCGATGCCGCCCGCGAGCTGGGGGTGAGCTACCCGACCATCAAGCAATGGATCTATCATCGCAAGATAAAATCCGTCCGCACAGCCGGTGGACACCATCGGATTCCTCGCACCGAAATTGATCGTCTCGCCTTCTTCGGAGAGGCCGGGAAGGGCGGAAAGAAAAAGCCCTCGCCCGCACTGAAATTGCCCAAGGGATTAGAGCATTTCATCAGCGGCCGGAACCAGCTCATCGGGCATGTCACCAAGGTGGAAATCGCCGGCTTGCTGGCCAAAGTCGCCCTGGATATCGGTGGTCAAACCATCACCGCGATTATCACCAGCGATGCGTGTCGCGACCTTGGTCTGAAGAAAGGGCAGCCTGCCGCAGCCCTGATCAAGGCCACCGAAGTCATGATCATCGGGCCGGGTTCCGAGACATCCTGAAGAAGCGGCAGGACCATCTTGGCCATGACCGTTCACGGGCGGGACGCCCGTGCCACTTCCAAATGACACCACTACCCCAAGATGGCCATGCCACAATACCCTCAGGGACGTTTGAACCAGCCAGAGAAAACCGGGTATAATTCGAGCATGGGAATTGAAGTCGTACCCAAGCTTACTTACGAACAATTCCGTCAGCTTTCCCGACGATGGCAGGCGGTATGAACTAGGTCTTTGACCGCATAAACAGATTCCTTTTATAGCCGAACTTTGCGCGTGCCCTCTTACGGGTGAACTGCCAGTTGATCTTGACCCGATGCCGATTGACCTGACGGTTCCAGGCGCGG
>JBEKQO010000340.1:0-7221 GCA_049519635.1 Terriglobia bacterium
GGTGCTGTCCTAATTTGAACGTAGCGCCGCCATCTTGGCGGCTCAATGCCGGCTGGAAGCCGGCGCTACCTCTCAAATTAGGACAGCACCCAAAAGTTGGAAACCCTTTGCTCGATCAAACTCCGCTCAGACCGTGCCGGGAACAATTTGGCTTTTCAATCCACCTGGCGGCCTTTCCCTCACGCGATCTAACTTTCCGAAATTCACCGTGTGGAAGCGCAGGGGCGGTTCGCGCACCGCCCCTACTCATGCCTCAGTCACCTCAATTTCAGGAACCGATGTATCGTGCGTAGAGGCCGCGGGCCACGGCGGGGTCCTGCGTTCCCTTCACAATCACGCGGCCATCCGGAAACACGGTTAATTCGTAAGGGTGGAGAGAGCATTTCAGCAGGAATTCATTGGCCAGCACGGGGCCGAACTGCTCGAGCCGCTCCTTCAGTGCTCCGAGGTCAAGCGCCCGCGACTCGGTTTGATGAATCTGCACGGAGTTCCGGCCGCACATACTAACGTGCGTGGGCCCACCCTGTTCGAGGTAGGCAAATTCGTGGGCCACGCAAACCCGGCATTGGGGATCTCGATGAGCATTTACTTTTTGGAAACGGTTGCTCCAGAGGTCGTACGCCACGAGCGAAGCGTGCAAGTCGGACTCGCGACCGAGCAGAATCTTGAGCGCTTCGGTGGTTTGAATGGCGGCGGCCCAGGCGACGGCGGGGCCGATGACGCCCACGGTATCGCACGTCTCGTGCATGCCGCGCGGAGACGTTGGAAATATGCAAGTGAGGCACGCCGTGCGCCCGGGTAGAATCGTCATGGTGGCCGCATAACTGGCTACCACGGCGCCATAAACCCAGGGAATTTCCAGTTTCACTGCCGCGTCATTCAAAAGGTATCGCGTTTCAAAGTTGTCCGTCGCGTCCAAAACGACGTGAAAGCCCTCGATGAATTCTTCGATGTTGCTGCTGTCCGCGTCGGCCACGATTCCTTCGACGTGCACGTCGGAATTGATTTGGCGGAGCTTCCGTTCCGCCGCCACCGCCTTGGGCAGGCTCTCTTTCGCGTCGGCCTCGTCAAAAAGCATTTGGCGCTGGAGGTTCGATTCCTCCACGAAATCGCGATCCACAATGCGCACAGCCCCCACGCCCGCGCGCACCAAAGCGTTGGCTTGCGCCGTCCCCAGCGCCCCGCAGCCGAGAATCACCACTTTCGATTGCAACAGCTTCTCCTGCCCCTCCGCACCGATGGGCGAAAAGAGAATCTGCCGCGAATACTTTTCCGAGTTCATTAAGGGCCTGTTCCTGGCGGGAGAACATCCACCGCCAGCCTGCAAACGCGAGAGGTCTTCGCACCTCGCCTTCACAATTATACGCTACCGGCGGAAATGTTCGGGGGGACTGAAGAACATGACCCTCGCCACCTCCACAGTGTTCACTTAAGCACACCGTTCCCAGTATTTTACCCCCTCACCCCCACCACATACAAAACGCGGGGCCCCCACCGCCTTGCGGTTCCCCCTCTCCCCCCAGGGGGCGAGGGAAGAAAAATTCTTATTTTCTCTGCTGTATTCATGAGTCTCTCTGCCCCAACAAGGTGAGGGTGCTGACCGCTGAGAACTGCCAACTGAAGAATTCTGCCCTCGCCCCCTTGGGGGAGAGGGGGAACCGCAAGGCGGTGGGTGAGGGGGACTTTCGGGAACAGATTGATGAATGGTTTCCTCAAACCTTTATGTGAACAGTATTGTCCCTACAGGGTTTTCATGAATTCGATCAGGTCCCACTTTTCATCATCCTTCAGCTCGGTACCGAAGGTGTGACCCACGTTGGAATTCCCCGGCATGCAGATTTCATACTTGAAGCCCACGCTCTCGGCGTCCGGGCCGGAGGTGACGAAGCCAACGTTCTTCGGGTCATAGACGTCGTAACCCGAATAGAACTCTGTGGGCCGCTTCTCGACGGGTTCCAGCAGGTCCCAGAGGGTGGGGACAGAACCGTTGTGCAGGTAAGGGGCGCGCGCCCAGACCCCATCCAGGGGAGTATTGCTATAGCCGTTGGTCTTGCGGTAAGCGTCAAACTTGAAAGGCGGAGTTTCGAAAGTGTGAAATTTATCCACCAGGGGTTCAGTGAAAGAGTCCAAACGGTGGCGATCGGTGGCAACGACGTCGATCGATGTAACCTGACCCGTTTGCGGCGAACCGAAAGCGTGGCAGGAAGCGCACTTGCCCTCGTAGAGGGCCTTGCCGCGCGCAGCCTTGGCGGGGTCAACCGGGAAGGGATAGGCGGGCGGGTGCAAGTCGAGCAGAAAGTCTGTGACTTCTTTGAAGCTCGCGGGAATAACGGATTGAGGTGTAGCGCCGACGGCCATGGCGGCGGCGTAATTGCGCTCCTGGAGATTGTTGTTATTGCCGTCCCAGTGCAGGTACAGATTCTCCCGCAGACGTTGGTTCCAAATCTGCGGCAGCGCGACGGTGCCGATAGTGCCATCGTCAGGCATATGGAAGACATCAATTTTCGTGGGATTGAATGTGTCCACACGGCCTGGCCCTTGGGTGGGCCGGCTGGCCTGCCAGGAATTGGCGATCTGCTGTTCCAGTAAGCCGTGCTTGGTGACAGGGATAATTGTATACTGGTAGACCAGCCCCTCGAACCAAGACGTCTGGTGAACCTGGTTGATAGCTTTCAGCACATTGGCCGGGGTGAAGCGCGGATCACTGGCACAGGCGTACAGAAAATGTTGGAACGCCTCGAGGTCGATGGTGTGTGCGGGCGCCCCCAGTATGACCTTCGGCGTATCGGTGGGTGAAGTGCGATACGTGCTGGTATGGCAGAGCGAACAGTTGGCCTCGAGAGCCGGATAGCCAATGTGGCGAAGGGAGAATCCGATAGGGATTTCCTGTCCAGGTTCGAAGATGAATCCGAAAGAAGCCCACCCGCCGGGCCGCGGCATTTTCTCGGGAAACATGGTGGGTAGCACCTGCCAGATGTAGTAAGGCAGACGGCTCTCCGTACTCAAGCCGATGGCGCCGTGCTTGAAGTGCTCCTCAGGCGTGGCTCCCTGGAAGTCCGGCTGCGCACGCAACAGGTAATACCACAATCCGAAGCCGCTCAGTGCGCCCACGACCAAAACGATAACGAGCGCAACCTTCACCCACGTGGTGTGCAAAACGCTTTTAAGCCAGGCGATCAGTCCGGCGATGGCGCCACCCATGCCGTGCAGGGTCACGCGATTTTCCGGCAGCAGAGCGGGATTCAACAACAACAGGAGCACGATTCCGAGCGTGAGGTCTGTGAACATCAGGGGCCTCACGACTCCCACCGGGGCGGATTGCCGCCAGAGGACGAACCAAAAGACGGCAGAGAGCCAGCGCGACAGAACTACGAGTTTGGTATGTGTGGGGTGACGTTCGGGAGCGAGGGCCGAGGGTATGTAGAAGATGCACAGCGCCACCAGCAACACTCCCACGTTCTGAAGCCATAGCAGGGAGGTCTCCGGCGGCTGGTCGAGACCGGCAAGAAACATGTCCGGCGCAAAAATCGCAGGAACGGCAAAACAGAGATTGAGGAGGATCCCGAACCAAACGACTCGCCCAAACCACCTTGCGCCTGTGCTCATTGCGCCTCCTTGTTTACCCCGCCCCAGCCTTTGGTAGCGGCCGCCTTTAGGCGGGCAGCTCTTCATCGCTGTCAGATCAACCGCGCCCCTTGGCAAAGACCAAAACTGCCGCCCTAAAGGGCGCCTCTACCAAAACCGGGTTACTGTGTCGCCTCCAAATGTTCCAACACGAACGGATACACATCCTTCGCCGCGTTCTTGCCATAGATGCAGTCGATGTGACCGTAGCCGGGAATCACGTGCCGCTGATAGAGTTTGCTCCCATTGGCCTTGGCCAGGTCACTCATCGTAATTTCGGTGCTGGCAGGGAGGAAGCATTCGTTCTGCTCTCCGTGGATAAAGGTGATGGGGATAGCCAATCGCTCCAGATGGGGCATGTAAACCTCACCGCCATTAAAGTCGACCAAATGGCCGGTGTTCGCGAGGCGCGCCAGGTGCATGAAGGCCTTCATATTGGCCACGCCAAACATTTCGTGCAGATTATTGTGTGTCTCCTCGTTCAGGTTGACGTGCTCATAAAGCGGAGCGTACATGAAGGTGATGCGATGGCAGGTCGCGTTGGTGCAGCGATTCTTGAGTTCCAGGGGGTACAGGTTCAGGCCCGCATCGTAGATCTTGGCCACCAAACTTTCATGATTGTCCGCGTAGGCCGTCAGGTTATCGATGCCCACGGCTTTCAGGAACGAAGGCAGGTGCAAGCCGGTTTTGAGATGGGTGGAGAACGGGGCTCGAATTTGCGTGGCGATCTGCGACGCCACCACCGACCGCACACCTTTGAGCCCGGCCAGCATAGCCATGAAAAACGTGGTGGAACCCCAGCAATGCACCACCATCTGGACACTCTTCGCGCCGGTAAGTTCCAGAACTTTGCTGACGGCGGCGGGATAATCCTTGGTGGCCACGTCGTCGCCGCTCGCCTGGAGCGTGGCGGCGGGCAGGTCGATGCTCGAACGGTAATCGAGCAGCCACACATCATAGCCACGGGCGTAAAGGTATTCGAGAAGATTGGTTTCGATGGTGTCGATGGAGAAGATCAGGCTGGAGACGCCCAGCCCGTGCGAAAGGATTACCGGCCCCTTGGCGCCACCCTGGTAGCGAGTAAGGCGCAGACCCACTCCATCCGAAGCCTTGAAAAACGCGACCTGGGGCGCTCTCACACGCAACGGACGCTTTTGGCGCGGCGGGGCATCCGCGTCAAAAACGGTGGGACGGACAAACACGTCGGCGTAAGTGTCGAACAACGGCCCCATAAAGAATTGCGCGAATTTGGCCCCCGCCTCGAGGCGCTGGGAGAGGCTGCCGGCGTTGATGATCTTCATGGTGGTCATTTGGCGCGCGAAATCCTCGGGAGCGATATGGAGGATGCCTTTGCCCAGGATCGGGCTGGTTGCGCTCTCGCCATCATAAATCGTGATGTAGAGAGTCGATGTCGCGGGCCAGGACTGGAAGACGCTGTCGGGGTGCGTCTGTTTAAAACCGTCGAAGTAAAAGGTGCGGCCATTATCCGTAACCATCTTCATTCGGTAGCGCATGTTATGGGTGTCAACGTTATTCGCGTCCACCGTGAAGAGGTTGAAGATCCCTTCGGTAATGGTCAGCGGCTGCGGCGAAAGTGCAGGCGCCAGCACCGTCCCCACCATTTGCGCCTGGTGCGCGGGGTTGGAGGTCATGTCGTCCAGGTTTTCACTGACAATGGTCAGGGTGAATTGGAACGGTGAGTTGCCGGTCGCGCCCTGATCGAACCCTTGCTGGAAGCTGGGGTCGAGCTGGAGCGGCGGCGTAGCCGTCTTCACGCCGGAAGAAAAATAGCCCTTCATTGTCTCCGTGAATTCAACCCCCGCCTTCACCGGCGCGGGGGCTTTCGCTGCAGAGGGTAGGGAATAATCGATCTGCCAGCCGCGATCCTTCGCCAGGAGCGCCACCGACCGCTCCGTAACCGCCGAGATGGTAAGGAGAGGGTTGACTCCGAGGGGGGTCGGAATCACTGAACCGTCTGACACATAAAGACCGTCGTAAACACTATCCCCCGCAGTGCCCGAAAACACCTGCCCTTTGTGATTGACCACTCCTCCCTCGGCATTGTCACCCATGACGCATCCACCCAGCGGGTGAACAGTGGTCAAATTGCGATGGAGCAACTTGCTCCAAAGGGGGTCGTGGATGAAGGTGCCGCCCAGCGCCTCGGTCGCCTGCTTCAGGCGCTCATTCACTCGCTGAAAGATAGGCTGATCGCCCACGCCCGGCCAGTTCAGGGCGAGGTTGCCTTGCGCGTCCAGGGTCATGCGGCCGCTGGCGTTGTCATGCGTCATCACCAGATAGGTCTGCGTGCGTTGGACGGCGCCCTGATAAGGTCCCTCAAAATCGGTCAGCAACTCACGCTCTTTTTCCCGGATGCGCTCCGTCGTGGCGACCGGTTCCGGCGTGCCAGCCACCTCCGCGGCGGCAGCAAAAGCTCCCGGCAGAAACACGCCGAGCCCTCCCGGGGCCGATCCTTCTTCCGCCACCATCCCGTCCACAAGTGCCGGCTGGTGGCGCATGTCGATGATTCCCGTGATGCACGGTCCTACCGGAGGAATCTCTCCTGCCGGGTGATGCCCCCAGCCCACACCGTTAATCACTTGCCCGGTGTTGTACCCGAAAGCGAGTACATCGCCGTTGCCGGTGAAGCGCTCTCCGAGTTGGTTCGAGAGCGATAAGCCGTGCTGCGCCGACCGGAGCAGAATCTCGGTGGAACCTAGCGTCCCAGCTCCCAAAACCACCAAGTCGGCGGAGATGGCAATCATCGGCGCCTTGAATTTCTCCCGCCCTACCCCGAGTACCTCGCACTGGATCACCCACTGATTGTTCTTGCGCTCGATCCAGCGCACGGACACCTCGGTGAAAATCTCCGCGCCATGATTGGCGGCGTCCGGCAGGTAGTTCATGATCAGGGTGTTCTTGGCTGCGTAGTTGCAGCCGCTCACGCAATCTCCGCAATCTGTGCATTTGTGCTGCTCCACCCCGACGTGGTTCGCGCCCTCGACGGTGAAATTGACGTTGATGGGCGGCCGGTAGAACGTCCTGCCCATCTGCTTGGCGGACTTCTCCAGGGCGGTGAGTTTGGGAAGCGTCGGCTCGCTTTGGGGATAGGGATTGGGTTTCAGCATCTCCTCCGCGAGCGCATAATCTGCTTCGAGCGGTGTGGCATGATCGATCTCAAGATTCTGGTCAACAGGCGTGGGATTCCGAAGCTCGCGCGGCCATCGAGGGTCATCGAACACGCGAGGCTCAGCCCGCAGGGCCACATTGGCATTTACCAGAGAGGTGCCCCCCAGACCGCAGCCGACAAAGACGTTAATGTCCGGGTGGATGTGAAAGTCAAAGAGACCCGTTCGCGAGCCGAATTGGGGGATTTCCGGCGAGTGCGCTTGCATCTCGGCAACCGCCTCGGTGGAACGGTTGGGATATTCACCGGGCTGGAACTCACGGCCCCGCTCCAGGACGCAGACCTGTCTTCCGGCCCGCGCCAGCCGCGAAGCAGCGATGGCGGCGCCGTAACCGGACCCGATCACGACCACCGCATAGTGTTCTTTGAGCGTTTCAATCGGTGATGACAGACGCGCCATTCGGCCTCCT
>JBEKQO010000341.1:0-7212 GCA_049519635.1 Terriglobia bacterium
AAAGGGGCGAGGGCAATAAAATCCATCCTCCCCTCGGTGGCCGTGGCGACCGAGGGGCCCGGGGGTGAGGGGGTCCTTGCAACATGCCATTGTCAAATCTTATCCGGGACACCACACTAGCCGCAAATAATGCCATCCTGCCGCTGGCGAATTGATATTGAAGCCGATTTTAGAGCCGATGGCGGAAGCGGAGAAACCTCGATTCGCAGGGATGCATCACCGGCGAAGAAACCCCTCACCCCCCGCCTTGCGGTCCCCCCTCTCCCCAAGGCAGAGGGCGAGAAATCAGAATCACAGCCCTCTCCCAGGGGAGAGGGTGCCCGACGGAGGAGGGCAGGTGAGGGGTCCCTTCGAAGCCCATTAGCCTTTGACGGTGCCCTGGAGTCAGGTGTTTACACCCTAACCTGGCGGCTGGTGGTATATTTATGCTGCACATAAAGCTGCGGATGTGGAGATATCGCTTGCCGCGGTTCGCGAGGTATTTTAAAAACATAAACAGCATTTGGTTCCAGCTTGAGCAGTTGAGTGCCTGCACCTGTTGGAAAAATGGGAGAGTGCGGAATCGCCACCAGAATCAGAAGATAGGTTTCCGGGCCAACGGCCAATACCAATAAAATTAGGTGAAACCATGAATGCGAAGCAAACTCCGCCGGAATCTGGCAAGACCACCCGAAGGAATTTTCTTGAAACAAGCAGCGTAGCTCTCGTGGGCCTCTCCCTGCCGAGCCGTGGCCGTGCTGCTACGAGTAGCGGATCGTTGGCTGTGGCCGGAGGCGCCCCAACCATCACGGTACCCCACGACGAGATTGAGGCGATAGTGAAGTGGCCACGCTATGGGGAGGAAGAGCGGAGCGTGATCACGCGCTTGCTCGACAATAACAAATTCTACGATGAGATTCCGGTGCTCGAGAAGGAGATGAAGGATTACTTTCACGTGCCGTACGTCAAGGCGCACATGAACGGTACCAGCGCGCTGCAGTCATTGTTCTTTGCGCTCGATCTGCCGCCGGGAAGCGAAATCCTGGCCCCCTCTTACACGGCCTGGGCAACCACCGCGCCTATGCATATGTTTGGGTACGTGCCGGCCTTCGTGGACATCAACCCCCGCACCATGACCTTTGATGTGGAATACGCCAAGAAGTGCGTGAATAGCCGGACGAAGGCTGTCCTGCCCATGCACTCGTTTGGGCTGCCCTGCGACATGGACGTGATCTCGGACTTTGCCCGGCAGCACGGCCTGATTGTGCTGGAGGATGCGGCGCAGGCATTTGGAGCAGCGGTTAAGGAAAAGCCCGTCGGCACGTGGAGTACTATTAGCATCTTCAGTTTCCAAGCCAGCAAGATCCTGCCCAGCATCGAAGGCGGCATGGGGCTGTACCAGACGCGCGAGCACTACGAACGCGCCACCATGTTTGGCAACTACGAACTGCCGCACACTTTTCCTCCTGATAGCCCCTATCGCGTCTACCAGGGAACCGGCATGGGGCTCAAGCTGCGAATCCATCCTCTGGCTGCTGCCATCGCGCGCCAGCAGTTGCCCAAGGTGGCAGCCCAAAACCTTCTGGTGGACAAGCAAATGAGCCGCCTCAACCAAAGGCTTGCCGAGCTGCCGGGCATATCGTATCCGTATGTACGCCCGGATGCGAAGCGCGTCTACTGGGCAAGCAACACGATTTTTATCGACGAGCAAAAGGCCGGCGCCCCCATCAGCGGACTGCTGAAGGCCTTGCAAGCCGAGGGCGTGCAAGCCAGTCCCGGCGCCTATGATGAGCAGCACCGTTACAAGCTTTACTCGGAAGCGAAGTGGTGGCACCACCCCGTCGTGATTCCCGACGATCTTACGGGAACCACCCAGGTGAACAAGCAGTCCGTGCATATCCCGATATTCCGCACCGAGGCCTCAGAACTTGCTGACCAGTATGTAAAGGCCTTTGAGAAAGTCTGGGCGCACCGTTCAGAACTGTCCTAGGCCGGACGGTACGACAAGGATCGCTGAACGCGGGAAAAGGCAGGAGTTAGGCCGGATTTCTCACCATGGATCTGAAGCGGCGGGGCTTTACAGGCTGCGGAGAACGCCCCACCGCGGGCAACCACCCCGGGGCTCAAAGCGCCACCCCTCCTGAATCAGGAGGGGAGCTGTTCGAAAATTCCCCTCCTCAAATGAGGAGGGGTGGCGCGCCGAGCGCCAGGGTGGTGCTGACAAGGGGATAAAAAGGGGTGGCCTTAATCATGCCAACACCAACGAGTTTTTCCGCAGCCTGTTTAGCCCCTGAACCAATATGGCTTCAGGGCCTAAAGGCCCATTCAACCCCTCGCCCTGACGCGGCGGGGCTGAAGCCCCGCCCTTCCGGCTGCGTCCAACCGTGGTGAGAAGTCCGGGCTAGGCGGGACGCCACGGAATAATCGCTACCCGGTCGCAAGACGCGATGGGAAGATGAAAGGGCCGAATGTCGAGGAAAATCAAGTTACCACGCCGCAATTTTCTAGCTTTGACGACGGCAGCCGTGGCGGAGCCCCTTGCCAGGATGTCAGCGCAAACGGGAAGCCGTCCTCCCGCGATAGATAGCCCCGGCCCTGCCCTTAGACTTGCCGGCCTGAGCCTGCCGGAACTCCGCAAGCGCTACCAGGCGGAACTCTTTGCGGCCTACCTCCCGTTCTGGGATCGCTATGGAATCGATCATAAGTACGGTGGGTTCATGTGCGCCCTCGATCACGACGGGACCCTGGTGAATGATTACAAGTTTCACTGGTTTCAGGGGCGGGGCATTTGGGTCTACAGCTTTCTCTACAACTATTTCGACAAAAACCCCCGCTACTTGGACATTGCAAAAAAGACGAAGGATTTCATGCTGGCGCATTTCCCCCAGAACGATGGGACGTGGGCGGAACTGGTTTCGCGCGAAGGGAAGATGCTCAAGCCCTTTAGCGGCGACCTCTTTGGGATGTTCTTTGCCGCCGAGGGCCTCCAGGAGTACGCCTACGCTTCCGGGGACGGCGAAGCACGGGAGATGGCCTTCGGGCTGATGAAACAGCTTTTCGCCAAGCTGAAGGATCCTGCCGTGCCGGACCCGGAAACCGGAATAATGGGCGTGAGGTCTCAGGGTGTGTGGATGGTGACCGTCCGGACCGCGACACAGATGCTGAGAAGATGGCCCAACCCGGAGATCGCCGCGATGGCCGACCAAAGCGTCGATGCCGTCATCCATAAGCATTACAATCCTGAATTCGGGCTCGACACAGAGACGTTGAATCTGGACAACAGCCGCCCAAAGGAAACGGCCAACATAACGGTCTGCGGGCACTCGGTGGAAACCTTATGGATGATTATGGATGAGGCTCTCCGCCGCCAAGACCAGACCCTGTATGATCTGTGTGCCGGGCGGCTGCGTCATCACCTCGACGTAGGCTGGGATCATATCTTTGGGGGATTGGCCGATTCTATTAATGTTAACCAGGGAGCTTATCAATGGCCGGTTGATACGCCCGTGGGAACTAACTACCAATTCCGCGAGGTGGGCGAATACAAATGGGTCAAAACTTCGTGGTCTTTCGATGAAGTTCTCATTTCGACCATGAACGTTATTGAGCACCAGGGAAGCGAGTGGGCTGTTCGCTATTTCGATCTGGCGCAGGACACCTTCGACAAAAAGATGTCTTTGCACGCGCACGGGCTTCCGCTCTTCATGGGTTTTGCCGAACGCCCGATGGCTTTCCAGCCGCACGTGGTGCGCCAGGAGAACTACCACCACGCGCGGCAGCTTATGCTCAACCTGCTGGCCCTGGACCGAATGATCAAACGGGAAGAATCCATGGGCAAGACAGGATGAACGATACGCCATAAAAGGCAATGTCGCCCACCGCGCGTGCTTTACCGCCGGGGCGCTGAGACGCAGAATAGGTATCAGGTAGCAGGTGTCAGGGTTTTACCACCACCGGGCACCTGGAACGTAACCCGGATTTCTCACCGCGGGATTGGAAGGGCGGGGCTTTACAGGCTGCGGAAAAACTCGTGAGGTCTTTGTGCCCTGCAAGGGCGCAAGTTAGTAGCCGGGGGCAACGCCCCCGGAAGGCGTGAAATACGGTTCTCGACCCTGAAGGGGTCGCACACCCCCTGGCCGGGACGAACGATACTGGTGTGTGAGCACGCAGAATCGACCCTTTCAGGGTCGGGTTCGGCTGGGGGCGCTCTTTCCGGGGGCGTTGCCCCCGGCTACTTAATAGTTCCCCTACGGGGATCGGGGATGGGTAGCGCCTTCGTGTTTTTCCGCAGCCTGTTTAGCCTCGCCCTTCCACAGCCCCCTCCAGGCGTGGTGAGATATGCGGGCTAACGCCTCCTTTGCTCTGCGCCTCGGCGGTGAGCCGAAATAGGCTCGATATCTGGTTTTTCCCTTGCCAGCAGCGCCGATGTGGTCTATAGTATAAAGGTGTACGAACGCAGGTGTTGCCGTGTCCCTCGATAAGTCTCGGGCGCTGACTCATGTAGGCCTCTATGCCTAGCTAGCAACGCCTGAAAATCCCCTGGGGCAAGGGAACCAAATTCAAATTATCTCCACCCTCGCCCCCTTGGGGGAGAGGGGGAACCGCAAGGCGGTGGGTGAGGGGGCCGAATTGGGAAGAAAGCTGTCCAAATTCGCGAACGTTTTGAGTAGTTCACGCGGCTCTGCCGCTCCGCTGTGCGGAAAGGCTCCGCCTTTCCGGGCCAAGTCGTATGATTATTTCTCATCCGCGCCGCCGGGAAGGCATAGCCTTCCCGGCGGCGCGGATGAGGTTGCTTGGTCTTCTCGCAGGACGGAAAGGCCCAGCCTTTCCGCACAGCAAGCGGCGAAGCCGCAGGCCATGCCTCACTGAACGCTGCGCATTTTGGACAAGCTTGAATTGGGAACACTCAGGTTAAGTGAACGGTATTGGGACTTAAAACTGATGCTCCGCGAGGGGGAAATTGGCAGAAGCTCCTCCCGAAGCCGATAAGGTTATGATAAGAAATAGGGTTAGCGAATAATTAGGAGAAATTCAATGCCCGGCGCAAAACATCAAGTAACTGAAAATGAGCAAGTTAGACTGATTGAGGGCGAAAGCGGCAAACTGGCCGCGCAAAATAAAAAAAATTGTACGTTCAAAGCCGGAATGCTCTTGAAAACAAAGCAGCGTGAATCCGTCAAACCTCGTCTGGCCGATGAGTTTATGAAAACAAGCGAGTTACATCGAAATGCCGATGAGTTATTGAAAACGCACGAGATAGGCTGACTTTAGACCCCCGAAATCACGAAAAATCCCACCCAGCCCACGCCAGGCCGATAACTTACAGAAAATAAACAGCTTGCATTAGGCGGAAATGTGCGCTCGTGGCGCTACCCCGATAAGTTGATGAAAACGTGTTAGATAGCCGCACGACTGGTTTTGGACTGCCCAGTGCTTAGGGTACGGTACCTTGCGCCCCCGGACATCGTCGGGAAAACGATCTGCCTTTCGTCGGAGTTCCTGGGCTCTATAGGGTCAATGCAGGGCTAGGCCTGGAGCGCGGTTCGAAGCGCCTCACGCATTGTTGCTTCACATTCCGGGAAGGCAATCCAACTATAGTGATCGTTGTAGCCCTCGGAAGCTGACTGCGCCGTGGGTATGTAGCCGGGAGCGCATTCGCCATATCCCAGCGTCATGACCAAGGAGTCCGGCCGCAGGGCTTGCGCCCAGAGCTGATACTGAACGAAGGATTCGGCCGGCATCAGGACTATTTGGGCAGGGCCCAAATCTATTGCCGGCACGTCAATGGGGTGTCCGGCGTCGACGCGCTGCCGCCAACTCAAGCCCAAGGCGGCATCAAAGCGGTCGAGCGCTGGCTGCCTCGGGTCCGCGAGCGTGCGTCGAAAATCATCGATGCTGAATCCCCGTCCCTGCCTGGCCTTCAGCTCCATACGGGCGCAACGAAAATCGATTTTGTTCAAGGGGTGCCGCTTCGTGGAATCCCAGGCGGCCAGCATCCCTTGGTGTAAACGTTCCGCCAGGATCGGCCTGTTCCGGTGATTCCCATCATTGAACTTGCCCGCCATGATATCTCCGCTGCACCCGGAGAAGTAGATCTGGGCTACGGAAGGCATCTCCTTCTCGCGCTGCGCGCGGGCCCAGCCCGGAAAATCCCAGGAGACTTCTCCCTTTCCGTAGTAAGTCATCGGGTGGGTGGAGTAGCAGCTCAGGGAGGCCACGGGCGCTTCGCCATTCCAGAAGCTGATGGTTTTCAGCCAGGGATCGATCAATCCGATGGGCATGTCGCGCACCACAGGATCGCGCTCCGCGCTGACTCGCTGGAATGAGACCTTCCCATCCGCAGTGACATAGCGGCGGTTGGACGCTACCTTCTCCACTTTGCCTTGTCCCGTGCCGATGTGCGTGATGGGTTGCGGATTTCGCAGAAATTTACCCAGCGCGGAGGCCACGCGTTGGATTGTGCGCTCATCGAATTCCGGATCGCACAAGTCTTGATCGACGTGATTCGCTTGCAGCAGTTGTTGGGCGACAAGGTCCGAGTAAGGAGCATCATGCTGATGAATACAACTCACCAGCACTCTTTCCTTTTCGGTGTGCGCCGCCTGCGCCAGGACCGATCGCCAGCGTTCGTAGGACTCGTTCCGGATCTCACACCAATCAACGGCGACCAGCACGAGGGGTTTACCCGGCCCCAGCAGAACGATTCCGCGCGCTTGCAACGGGTCGACGATGACGCTGGCGCGCTCGGGGAGGCCATTGAACAAAGGATTTCCAACGGGCGGCGTCACTTCCGCGATAAACGAGCTCAAACGCCATCCCTTGGGGTCCTCGGCAACGCCGCTACGCGCCGCGAGTCCTCCTCCGACCGTTGCGCTGATGAGCTTCAGAGCTTGCCGGCGGGAAAGATCGCTTTTGTGTTCGTACATTCCTATAGCCTCCGATAAGGAGAACTCGGGACGGCGGCGCTCGAAGTCCACCCGCGGCGTCCCGGCGATGAAGATGCAGGTTGAAGGTAGTCATCGTATAGATGCCGGGTTGATTCGTCAACGGGACTTTTGCGGTGGGTAGTGTTGTCATTTGTTGTGGCACGGGCGTCCCGCCCCTGAACGGCCACGGCCAAGAGAAGCCGTGAAAAAATCGGATTTTCAAATTTTGGCATCATGCATTTTCAATGAGTTACATCGTGGATAACAGGCCCAAAATTGATTTTTTCACAGCTTCAGATGGCCGTGC
>JBEKQO010000342.1:0-7185 GCA_049519635.1 Terriglobia bacterium
CGTTCTTTCAGTCTCGGAGCCATGTTTGCTTTCGTTCCTCCCGGCCTTTACTTATCCAAAGATTTTTCACACTTGGCGCAGATGCGCACTTTCTTGCCCTCCGCCATTTCGCGATGCTGGATGCGTGTGGGCCCGCAATCGCTGCATACCAGCGCTACATTGGAAACGTGAATGGGGCCCTCCTTCTCCAGAATCCCGCCGCGAATCTGTTTGGCCGGGTTGGGCCGCACGTGACGCTTTACCATATTCACGTGCTCCACATAGATCCTCTGCTTGGGCGGCTCGACTTCCAGGACCCTTCCCCGTGTGGGCTGGCCGGAAGGCCCCCGGCTTCGCCCTGCTATGACTTCGACAATGTCGTTCTTATGGATATCCATTGAAAATCCCCTTACAGTACCTCAGGCGCCAAAGAAACAATCTTCAGGAATTTCTTCTCGCGCAGTTCGCGTGCCACCGGCCCGAAAACGCGTGTCCCCACCGGTTCGTTCGCATCAGTAATCAGCACCGCGGCGTTTTCATCGAACCGGATATAGCTGCCATCGCGCCGCCGCTGCTCCTTCCGCATCCGGACGATGACGCATTTCACAACCTTGCCCTTGGGAATGGCGCTGTCAGGAGCCGCTTCTTTTACCGCCGCAGTAACGATGTCACCCAGACCCGCCTGCAAGCCCACATCGCCGCCCAGCGGCAGAATGCAGGAAAGCTTACGCGCGCCGGAGTTGTCTGCCACCTGAAGGATGGTCCGCATCCCGATCATACTTGCACCTCCGGCACGGGCGCGGCCAACGTCGCCTTGGCGACAATCTCCACCACTCGCCAGCGCTTTTGACTGCTCAAGGGACGAGTCTCCTGAATTCTTACCGTGTCGCCCACTCGGCACTCATTCTTTTCGTCGTGAGCCAGAAAGTTCTTCGACTTCCGCACCACGCGTTTGTAGAGGGGATGGGTGACCTGCCGCTCGACGGTAATCACCACCGTCTTCTGCATTTTATTGCTGGTGACCACCCCGACTTTTTCTTGCCGCTTCCCTTGTCCGGCGCTCTGCGCCTGTCCGCCCGCTGTTTCCGTCACCTTGCACCTACTTCGTTTGGGTTGCGCCGGTCTGGCGCTCACGCATCAATGTTTTTACTCTAGCGATCCCCTTGCGCAGCTCCCGGACAGCGGTCAGATGCTCCGATTGTCCACCCGCCATCTGGAACTTCAGCCGGAAGAGTTGGTCGGAAAACTCGCGTTCGCGAGTTTTCAACTCGGCATCAGTCCATTCCCGCATTTTCTCTGCGGGCCACTTCCATCTTTTGTCCTTCTCCAGCTTCATGATCTTCGCTCCACTACCGGCTAAACTAATTGGGCGCGCGACACGAACTGCGTGGGCAGCGGCAACTTGTGACTGGCCAGCCGCATTGCTTCGCGCGCTTCCGCTTCCGGCACGCCTTCCATTTCAAACAGGATCCGCCCCGGCTTCACCACCGCCACCCAGAATTCGGGGGCGCCCTTGCCTTTTCCCATGCGGGTTTCGGCGGGTTTCTTGGTCACCGGCTTATCGGGGAAAATTCGGATCCAAAGCTTTCCACCGCGTTTGATGAAGCGCATGATGGCCACGCGGCTGGCTTCAATCTGCCGGTCGGAAATCCAGCCTGCCTCGAGGACCTTTAGCCCAAAGTCCCCGAAGGACATGTCGGAACCGCGCCACGCTTTGCCGCGCATGCGTCCGCGCTGTTGCTTGCGATATTTAACTTTGCTCGGCATTAACATGAGTTCATTCTCAGTTCTTGATGTTTAGTTCGCAGGTGGCGCCTATAGCCCCCTTGCTTACACTCCCGGAATGGGGACTGGGGGTTTTTCCTGCGCCACCGGGGCAACGACAGCCACGGGTACTTGTACCTTCTTTTCCACCCGGCGCCTCTGCTCCAGAATTTCTCCGTTGTAGATCCAGCACTTCACGCCGATCACGCCGTAGGTTGTCCGCGCTTCGGCCTGCCCGTAATCGATATCGGCTCGCAACGTATGCAGCGGCAGGCGGCCTTGCAAGTACCACTCTGACCGCGCAATCTCGGCACCGTTCAGACGGCCGCCGCAGCGGACCTTGATTCCTTTGCAGCCAAACCGCAGGGCCGAATCCACCGATTTACGCATGGCGCGGCGAAAGGCAACGCGCTTTTCGAGTTGCAGGCAGATGGCTTCCGCCACCAGTTGCGCATTCAGCTCCGGCCGGTGAACTTCCTGAATATTGATAGGCAGCACTTCGCGTCCCGTGCGCTTTTGAATTTCCAGCCGGAGGCGGTCGATTTCCGCACCCTTGCGGCCAATGATTATGCCGGGCCGCGCAGTGAAAATAGTTACCTTGAGCTTGTTGCCAGGGCGCTCGATCTCAATCGACGCCACACCGGCAGCGCGAAGCTGGTCTTTGAGCCGCTTCTTGATCTTCAGGTCTTCGTGGAGCAGTTCGGCGTATTCCTTTTTGGCAAACCAGCGCGACTTCCACGTTTTGTTATATCCCAGGCGGAACCCGTAAGGATGAACTTTCTGACCCACCCGACGCCTCCTTTTGACCTTTCAGCGGTCAGCATTCAGCTTTGCTTTGGCCCATCGCTGAGGGTTGAATGCCGATGCCTTCTTCCCTATTCACCGCCCACGCGCCGCCTTACCGGCGAGCAACCGGGGCGCAAGCCTTCTCTATTTTTCCGGCGCTTCCACCACGACAGTGATGTGGCTGGTCCGGCGCTGGTAACGATAGGCCCGACCCATGGGAGCTGGCCGAACGCGCTTCTGCCGCGGACCTTCGTTAACGAAAGTCCTAGCCACCACCAAGTCGTCAACGTCGAGGTGCTCTGATTTCTGCTCGGCATTGGCAACCGCCGAGCGTAGAATTTTTTCGACGTCATGCGTCACGCGCTTTTTGGTAAAGTTCAGAATGCTGAATGCTTCGCTGACGCTCTTGCCGCGGATCAGATCCACGACCAACCGAGCTTTCTGCGGCGAAATTCGCACGGATTTATAAGTGGCGCTTGCTTCCATCGATTCACCTGGACTTCAGGGTCAAAGACCCGATTATTAGCTACCGCCTCCTGCACCTGCCGGAGGCGATGCCGCCTTCGTGCCACCGGTAACCGGCGGGGGCGCCGCCGCCGCGGCAGCTCTCTCCGCCGCAACTTTCACCCCATGCCCCTTGAAGGTACGGGTGGGTGAGAACTCACCGAGCTTGTGTCCCACCATGTTCTCCGTGATGTACACGGGAATAAATTTCTTGCCATTGTGGACGGCTACCGTGTGCCCGATCATCTCGGGCAATATCGTGGACCGCCGCGACCAGGTCTTGACAACCTTCTTCTCGAACCGCCGATTGAGCAGTTCAATCTTCTTCATTAAGTGTTCATCGACAAACGGACCCTTTTTCAGCGACCTGCCCAAGTTGCCCTCCCTTTATTTCTTCTCACGCCGCTTGACAATGTAACGGTCCGTAGACTTGTTGTTCCGTGTCTTGTAGCCGCGCGTCGGCTGGCCCCAGGGCGTCACGGGATGGCGGCCACCGGAGGTTTTTCCTTCTCCGCCGCCCAGCGGATGATCCACCGGGTTCATGGCAACGCCCCGCACCGTGGGACGGATTCCCATCCACCGCTTGCGGCCGGCCTTGCCGATGGTGACGTTTTCGTGGTCCAGGTTCCCGAGTTGCCCAATGGTGGCCACGCAGTCAATAAACACCTTCCGCACTTCCCCTGAGGGCAAACGAACCTGGGCATAATCGCCCTCTTTGGCCAGCAACTGCGCCGCGCCGCCGGCGCTACGGACCATCTGGCCGCCCTTCCCGGGGCGCAACTCGATATTGTGAATCATCGTGCCGGCGGGAATGTTCCTCAGCGGCAGCGCGTTACCAGTCACGATATCCGCTTCCGGGCCGGACACCACGTGGTCGCCCACTTTCAAGCCCAGGGGATAAAGAATGTAACGCTTGTCGCCATCAGCGTAGCTTAACAGGGCGATGAAGGCGGAGCGATTCGGATCGTACTCGATAGTGGCGACGCGCGCGGGAATACCGGTCTTATCGCGTTTGAAGTCAATCACCCGGTAGTGACGCTTGTGGCCGCCCCCGCGGCGCCAGATGGTGATTTCCCCTTGGTTGTTCCGGCCTGAAATGCGGGTTTTCGGCTCCAAGAGTGGCTTATGGGGTTTCGAGGTGGTGATTTCCTCAAAAGTCAACCCAGTCTGAAACCGCCGTGTTTCCGTGTAGGGTCGGTAAGTTTTAATTCCCATAACCTTCATCTTCCGCGGCACTCGCCGCTCAACTCAGCAAGCTTGCTTACGCAATTTCGGTGTACTCCGGAATCTTCTCTCCCGACCGGAGCTTGACGTAAGCCTTCTTCCATTCCGGGCGGCGACCAATCGTTTTTCCCCGGCGACGCTCCTTGCCTATAAAGGTCGAAGTGTGTACCGATTCCACTTTGACCTTGAAAATGATCTGTACAGCTTCCTTTATCTCCGTCTTGGTGGCGTGCGGATCAACCTTAAAGCACAGTGTCCGGACGGCCTCTTTCGCCGCCAAACTCTTTTCCGTGACGATGGGCTTCTGCAAAATTTGGTAAGGGCTCCGGTTCATCGCAGCGCCTCCTGGAGCCGCGTCAGCGCCCCTTCAGTAATCAGAAGCTGGTTGTGACTCAGCAGGTGGTAGGGATGCAGTTCGTGCCGGCGCACCAGGTCGCATCCCTTCACATTCCGCGAGGAAAGTTCCAGGTTGCGGTTGACCGCATCATCGACTACCAGCACGCCCTTTTCCAAACCCAACTTGAGCAGCGCACCAGAGAATACCTGCGTCTTGGGTGCGTCTAAGTTGAACTGATCCACTACCGTCAGCTTATGGTCCTGAAACTTTGCTGCCAACGCCGACCGCAAAGCCCCGCGCAGCATTCCTTTCGGAAGCTCGTAGGAGTAATCGCGTGGCTTAGGACCGTGAGCAATTGAACCATGCCGCCAGAGAGAACTGCGGATGCTCCCCACGCGGGCGCGCCCAGTTCCCTTCTGCCGCCACGGCTTCTTGCCGCCGCCGCGCACTTCGCCGCGGCTCTTGGTAGAGTGAGTGCCGCGACGCTGGCTGGCCAAGTACTGCTTGACCGCTTCCCATAGCAGACTCTGGTTGGGCTTCGCGCCGAAGATTTCGTCGGCGACCTGGAAATCCCGCACCGTCTGCCCTTCAAGATTTTTGACTTCAACGGTTGCCATGTTCGTCCTTGTGCCTACTGCCTACTGCTTTCCGCCTACTCTCACTTATGGGGCGCCTTGGCCTTGTGCACAACCACGTAGCCGCCCTGCGGACCGGGCACGGATCCTTCAATCAGAATCGTGTTGTCGTCTAGTAGCACCTGGACCACCCGCAGATTCCGCGTGGTCACCTGAGCGTTCCCCATATGGCCGGCGGCGCGCATGCCTTTCATAACCCGCGAGGGAAATGCGGAGGCGCCAATTGAGCCCGGCGCGCGATGAAACATGGAACCGTGCGCCCCGCCGCCTCCACCAAAATGGTGCCGCTTATGGACTCCCGCAAACCCCCGCCCCTTCGAGGTGCCGACAACATCTACCAGGTCGTTGACAGCAAATACATCCACCAGAACCTTGTCACCGACCTTGACGTCGCCGCCATCCTGCGCCAGGCGCACTTCGCGAAGGAAGCGCACCGGATTCGCGTTCCCCTTCTTAAAGTGTCCCTCCATGGGCTTTTTCACTCGCCGGGGGGGAGGCACTTCCACCAGTCCCAGTTGCGCGGCCTCATAGCCGTCCGCCTGCGACGTTTTGCGCTGCACCACCACGCAAGGGCCCGCTTTCAGCACTGTCACGGGAATCACGTCGCCGTTCGCAGCGAAAACCTGCGTCATGCCCAGTTTTTTTCCAAGTATGGCATCCACCATAATCATCACTCACGCATCACACTTTGACGTTCAGGCCGTACCGAGGGCACGCTTCAACCCGCCGCCTTACTTCGTGTGCTCTTTGCCAAACGCCTTGATTTCGATGTCCACTCCCGAAGGCAAATCGAGCTTGGTCAACGCTTCGATGGTCCCTGAGGTCGGCTCCAGGATATCCACCAGCCGCTTGTGCGTTCGAATCTCGAACTGCTCACGTGATTTCTTGTCCGTGTGGGGCGAACGCAGCACGCAGTATTTGTTTTTGATCGTGGGCAAGGGAATGGGTCCCGCCACTTGCGCGCCCGTGCGTTTTGCCGTCGAAACGATCTCCGCCGCCGACTGGTCAAGAATCCTGTGATCGTATGCCTTGAGGCGAATCCTAATTTTCTGATGCAGCATCGTTATTTCAACCCTCGGCTCTTAGCCACCAGCATTCAGCCAAGCCGTCTTGCTGGCGGCTGATGGCTGACCACTCTACTTCAAAATTTCGGCGACGGTACCGGCGCCGACAGTGTGGCCGCCTTCGCGGATGGCGAAGCGCAGCCCTTTCTCCATCGCGATCGGCGTGATCAGTTCGATCTCCAAGCTCACGTTGTCTCCCGGCATCACCATTTCCGTCCCTGCCGGCAGCGTCGCTACCCCCGTCACGTCCGTCGTCCGGAAGTAAAACTGCGGACGGTACCCGTTGAAGAACGGCGTGTGCCGTCCCCCTTCTTCCTTGCTCAAGATATAGACCGAGGAGTTAAACTTGGTGTGCGGCGTGATCGACCCCGGCTTCGCCAGCACCATGCCCCGCTCCACGTCGTCCTTTTCCGTCCCCCGCAGCAGCACCCCGATGTTGTCCCCCGCCTGCCCTTCGTCCAGCAACTTCTTGAACATCTCCACGCCCGTCACCACCCGCTTGAAGGGCTCCGGCCGCAGTCCCACGATCTCGATTTCTTCCTGCACCTTGACCTTGCCGCGCTCCACCCGCCCCGTCACCACCGTGCCCCGGCCCGAGATCGAAAATATATCTTCCACCGGCATCAGGAACGGCTTGTCAATTTCCCGCGGCGGCATCGGAATGTAACTGTCCACCGCGGCCATCAGCTCGTGGATCGACTTCTCCCACTTCGCGTCCCCTTCCAGAGCCTTCAGCGCCGAGCCCCGGATCACCGGAATCTTGTCCCCCGGAAACTGGTACTTCGACAGCAACTCCCGCACTTCTATCTCCACCAGCTCCAGCAGTTCCTCGTCCTCCACCGCGTCGCACTTGTTCATGTACACCACGATGTACGGCACGTTCACCTGCCGC
>JBEKQO010000343.1:0-9258 GCA_049519635.1 Terriglobia bacterium
AAGTCCGCAGCACGGGAACGGTGGGGGGTGACCTTTGCCAGCGCCCACGCTGCTGGTACTATCGCGCCGGGTACGGATTGCTGGCGGTTTACAAGGGGAAACCGCTGGTTCCTGACGGCGACAACCGCTACCACGCCATCCTGGGAAATTCCGGGCCGGCTTATTTCGTAAGCCCGTCAAGCTTGGCCCCGATCCTGGTCGCGCTGAATGCCCACCTCAAAATCCACGGCCCACAAGGTCTGCGGGAAGTAAGCGTCATGAATTTCTTCGTGACTCCCAAGCACGAAGGTGAGCTTGAGCATGCCTTGCAGCCGGGCGAGATCGTTACGGAAATCCTGGTGCCCCCTCCGGGGGACCTCAAAATGGCGATCTATGAAGTGCGGCAGAAGGAGGCCTTGGATTGGCCCCTTGCGGCGGCGGCGGTGGCCCTGAAGCTTGAGGGCGGCAAAGTGCAAAGTGCCAGTGTGGTTCTGGGTCACGTAGCACCGGTGCCTTGGCCTTCGCCGGGAGCGGCAGCAGAGCTGAATGGAAAATCGGTGAATGAGGATGTGGCCTGGGCTGCCGGCCAAGCTGCTCTCGTGGAGGCAAAGCCCCTTTCCAAGAATGCCTACAAAGTCCAACTGGCCCGCGTAGCAGTGAAACGCGCCATCCTGCGTGCCGCGAAGGGAGAGGCCTGATGATAACTGAACCTGTTCGTCAAATTGCCGAGCCCAAGGTGCAGTGCCGCATGATTCGCTCCAAGTGGATGTTCATTGAGGCGGAGCCGGACCCCACGGTTCCCCGCTCCGGCGCCAGCATCTGCTGGTGCGTTCACACCCAGAAGGTTATGGGCCCGGACGGCCGCGGCGTAACGCCAGAGGCATGCACCTCAGACCGGCCCTGCTTCGAAGCTCTTTAAGAGCAGGTGTAGCGCGGAACTGTTTTTTAGGTCCGCGGCTAGTCCCCCATGGACAAGGAGAAGCCGCGGACCTAAAAACCAGGTCCGCGCTACCCTTCCTCGGCCCGAGTTTCCGCCTATCATGGGCAGTCGAACGGCTGTCAATGCTCAGAATGACAGCGAACGGGCTCGGGATGACAGCTTTAGCCCGGACTTCTCACCACGTTTGGACGATGCTGGAAGGGCGGGGCTTCAGCCCCGCCGAAATCGCGGTTTCCGCCCTTTATTCGTCCCGCACCCCGCCCAGCTTGCGGCTGCAAGCTGGGCGGGGTGCGGGACTTGGAAATAATCAGGACGGCCTTGCAACGGCGGGGCCAAGCAGGCTGCGGAAAAACTCGTCCAAGCTGTCATCCTGAGCAGCCGCGAAGGATCTGGATTTGAATTTTCAAGCGACTACAGATTCTTCGTCGCTTGCTGGCTCCTCAGAATGACAGTATTGGGACATTTTTCCGCAGCCTGTAAAGCCCCGCCCTTCCAGAGTAGTAGTGAGAAATCCGGGTTGGGGGTTTTTCGCAGCCTGTTCGGCTCCACCGTTTCAGAACCCTCTCGATTCTTAACCCGAAGACCTAACGTGTGTACTCATATCCAATAATGAAATGCTGCGGAGTATTCCCGCTGTCCGCGGGATAACGCTGATGCGCTACCCGCTCAGTGCGAGATCGTTCGCGAACTTTCGCCTGAGCGGCAGGGCGAAACTCTTCGCTGTGCGCAGAATGACCGCGAACGGGCTCGGGATGACAGCACGGGCGGGGTTTTTCAGCAGCGTGTCAAGGTTCCTCAGAAACACCCGAAACGAGGCCGCCTTTGGTTCGCGGGCAAGTGCTTGGGACAAAGTCAGGGAGCTGAATGACCAACGAAAGGAGAAAATTAGGTGGCTGACATAAAAACAAAGTGGTGGTTGCCCAGTTTGTGGCGTGAGGACCGACTTCTGAGTTTCTTCCTCGGATTTCTCGTGCTTATGACTATTTTCGTTCCGATGGTTGGCCTGACACGCCCCGGGCGAATCGCCATAGACCTCACTTTCGCCCTCATGCTCCTCTCCGGCGCAATGGCGACCATCCGCCAGCGGATGCTGTTATGTCTCATTATCGCGCTGACCATTCTGGAATTTACGGCGGACCTGATCGTCGAATTCAACCCTTTATTCAGGCCCATGGGCTGGGACACGACGCTCAAGGTGGCCGGCATGGCCATACTCGTCGTCATGACGCTAAAGCAGACATTCCTTCCCGGCCCGGTCAATGTGCATCGGGTCATGGGCGGCGTCGCTGCCTACTTGCTGATCGGCGTAACCTGGGCATTCGGTTACAAGCTGCTTTTGGAGGAGATTCCTGACGCCATCCACTTCCAATCGTCTTTCGCTGGTATTTCCACAGGTGAACCTGCCCGTTTGCTCTACTTCAGCTTTGCCACCCTCACCACCCTAAGCTACGGTGACGTGTATCCGGTACATCGCGTGGCGCGATCGCTGGCCATAGCGGAAGCGCTGATTGGACAACTATACCCGGCGATCCTGATCGCCACATTGGTCGGAATGGCATTGCAAGCGCGGCTTAACGCGGCACTCGAAGACAATGAGTCCAAGAAGCGGACCTGAGTGCAGGGGGCCGGTACCCGCAATGGCTGGCGGAAATAGCGTACGGCAATTCCGCGCGCGTCGCCCTGACACCCTTTTAATCCGGATTTCTCTCCACGGTTGGATGTTCATGGGGGTTGCCGGAAGGGGGGGGCTAAAGAGGCTGCGGAAAAAACCGAAAGTCCTGTCATTTTCAACGCCACCCTTCTTCCCCTTGTCAGCACCACCCCTGAGTTCCTATTCAACACCACCCCGGAGTTCCTGTTCAACACCACCCCGGAGTTCCTGTTCAACACCACCCCGGCGCTCGGCGCGCCACCCCTCCTCATCTGAGGAGGGGAGTTCGTTGATCGCTCCCCTCCTGATTCAGGAGGGGTGGCGCCTTGGGCGCCGGGGTGATTATTCGCGGTGGGATGTTTTTCCGCAGCCTGTAAATTCCCGCCCTTCCAGACTTGTGGTGAGAAATCCGGGTTAAAGGCCAAATCGTGCTGTTATCGTTTAATTTGTGCTGCTTCGTTTTCATCTTATTGTTATTTGATAGGATATTCTCATAATCTTCATTATTAACGTTATGGATACATGAGGCGCAGGGATCGGGGAGCCTTTGCAGGGCACCGTCAAAGTCTAATGGGGTTGAAAGGGACCCCTCACCTGCCCTTCTCCGTCGGCCCCCCTCTCCCCTGGGAGAGGGGGGACCGCAAGGCGGGGGGTGAGGGGTTTCTTCGCGGGTGATGCATTCATGGCCATGGCGCTATGCGACGCCCGCGACTTTGACGGAACCGTGGGACCCATTGCTTGATTCTTGACAAAACGCTACAGGCACGTGTAGCGCGGACCGAGTTTCCGCCTATCACGGGCAGCCGCAACGCTGTCGATGCTCAGAATGACAGCAAACGGGCTCAGGATGACAGTATTGGATCGTTTTTCCGCAGCCTGTAAAGCCCCGCCCTTCCGGCCGCACCCAAACGGGGTGAGGATTCCGCCCTGAAATCCTGCCGCTTAATCTACGTTCAGCCTTGGCAAAAGGACACCAAAATATCCGTTAATGTGGTCATTTTTGACCATATCCATGAGCAGTTACGAATAGACGCGACGACGCGGGAATGTTTCAATCGTTGCGTGTACTTGAAAATGAAAACCTTGGGTGTGCACTCAGCAACTCGCGAACCCAAAATGGAAGTCCTGATAGAAGCTCTTTTGCACGCAAGTTAAGAATGGTACACGAAATGAATTGGGCTTTGATGTCGGGGGTATCGCGCGAAAATTTGATAAGGGAGGGAAATTACATGCGTGTTCGTCACTTCAGCTTACTTGTTTCGTGGGTTGCGCTGCTGTTCATCTGCGTGCAGCCGGCATTGGCAAGGAGTGATAAAGGATATCTCGTCGTTCACGTTAGTCCGCCTGAAACCTATATCTATGCCGACGGTGAACCCATTGTTGAATCGAAAGGTCACTACATTATTCTCACTCCGGGTGAGCATAAGATCGACATGTACAACTACGGCTTTAAGCCGGAAACCCGCAACGTGACAATCGTAGCGCACAAGTGGTGGAATATCCATGTCGCGATGCAAGCGATCCCCGGAATGATTTCCGGACCGTGGGGATGCATTACGATCGAAGGTGCGCCACATGCTGCAATCCTGCTGAACGGCAAAGACCCTGCGGCGTTCTTTGTTGGGCACGGCGATGAGTTCGATAACGAGTGGGTTTGGAAGCAAGAACTGATCGTGCCCCCGGGTAAGCATGAGTTGACGGTGAATAACCTTCACCTCGATCCCTGGACCACCACGGTGGAGGTGCAAGCCAATCAGCGCGTGGTGGTTGACGCTTACAAAGGTGTGCGCAAGACCGTGCCTTGGGCGCGCGGACAGCAGTTAACGGAAGTGCCGCGATTCCATGCGGGCATCGCTAGTGCCGAGGTGGCGGTCGAGAAGGTCACGGGCCAGTTTGCAGCTTCTTCGGAGCAGGTCAATTGCGGGGATTCCGCGCACCTGACCTGGTCCTCCACCGGCGCGGGGATAACGGAAATCAATGGCGCTCCCGTAAGCGCTTCCGGTGATCAGACCGTCGAACCCAAGCAAGCGACTGATTATAAATTCCGGGCCGCCGGGCCGGGGGGAGTTTACACTTCCGACGCCACGGTGAACGTCAACAATGCCATTCAAGCTTCCCTCAGCGTGTCGCCGGCGGAAGTTCGTACCGACGGGGCTAACCCCCAAGGTACCGCGACGTTGACTTGGTCGGCCCCGAATGCCGACGCCGTCAGCGTGGATCCCATTGGTTCGGTCGGCGCGACGGGGAGTCGCGAGGTTCAGATCACCCCCGCCAATACCGTGCAGGGACCCGTTGATGAGAGCGTCACCTACACTCTGCACGCCAGCAACGCCTGCGGCGCGTCCGAGACGCGCACCGCCACCCTGCACCTAACGGGCTCGAACGGAGTTCTACAGGGGACCGCTAACACACCTCCCGAACCCCAGGCGGAAGCACCCCAAATTGCGGCAGAAGCCCCCTTGGCGTTGCCTCAAACCGACAGTAAATTGCCCTTGATGGGTTTGATGGGAATCCTCTTCTTGGCAGCCGCCGCTGCCAGCCATATGATCCTGAAGAATTTGGCTTGAGTCGCTTTCCCCAGTCTGCGCCTGGCGTCCATGTCTGACGCCAGGCGATCTTTTAATCGCGGCTTGCCCGGCGATGGGAGGCTACCACTCGGCGGGGTTTATACTCAAACCCGGCGGTTGTACCTACCCGCTCTTGCGGGACACCGCGGTGCGTGCATTCGGCCCCCATGGGCGGTCTGGCAAAGCCAGGCCAAGCGGCCTAGTTTAGGAATGTCGCCCCATTTCCAGTTCTCCAACTCTGAAGGGGCGGGATCAAGGCCACCGGCCCAGCCAGGGAGACCGTCCGCGAGCATCCCCGAATACTATTTCGCCCTTTCAGGGCATGCGGCAAGGCGCGCAGGGATTCTCGGACCCAGGCCGTTGGCCTGGGCTGAGGTAGTCCGCCCCTTTGGGGGCTCGCTTTGGCATCAGCAGCGTCAGCAACCCGGTGTCCGGCAGAATATACGGGACAAGTTCAGGGCGGGAATCGGGGACCCCTTGCTTGATTCTTGACAAAACCCTACAAGTGGTATAGGCTATGAGTGTGATGAAGGTCTGGCGCAGCGCTGCCCCCGCAAAATCCCCCTGGGTGCACACCGGAAGAGAAACCCGCAAAAAGATGTTAAAAATGGAGAATGGTCCGATTAGGTCACTGAAAACAAAGCTACAGACGAAAAATGTCCATTCAAATCACGGGGTTTTGAGGCAAAATGCCGAAGCGCAGGTTATTCACGTAAGCCGATGAAAGTAAGGTAGATTATGTGATTTATGCGCCCCGGCTCGCCGCGAAACGACTATGTTGATGATAATTAAGCTACTTACCCTCCAATTGGACGGGCTTATGGGTTCAATCACTGAAAAGAAAGGAGATAGATGTTGAGCCGGCGCAGGCCCGACAGTTGTGGGTTGCGGTTGCCGAAGTTCACGGCGCAGGGGCGAGCGGCGCTACCGCGTGATGGATATCATATATGCGAAATTCTGTAAGCCTGCGAGGCGAGCGACCGAATCGCGGCGGTGTTCCCAAAAAGTCCGATGGCCTTCAGTAAGGACCCCTCACCCGCCCTCCTCCGTCGGGCCCCCTCTCCCCTGGGAGAGGGGGGACCGCAAGGCGGGGGGTGAGGGGTTTCTTCGTGGGTGATGCATTCATGGCTATGGAGGTAGGCGATGCCCGCGACTTTGCCGGAACCCTGTCGAATCCCAACTCTAGGTGGAATCCGATGGCCGGATGTGATACAATATCTGTGGGGCGTCAAACCAAAATTTGCTCCGTGGAGGTCGGGTCATGAGAAAATTCATGCTCTCTGTAGGGATAGGTTTCTTTCTACTTTCGGCTTGGGCGGTTTCCGGGCGCGCGGCCGTGAAGGGCGATTACATGGAAGCCCGTAGCGCGGACGTTTTCACCGGCCCGTGTTTCGCGATGTCGGAAGTGGGCTTGACCGGCCAGGAAGCTATTCTGGCCTGGAAAGTTCAGGAAGGTGACTGGAATGGCGTGCCCCTAAGCGGGCTGAGCGTTGTGGCCGTGGTCAGAGCCCACGCCACGCTGGGCGATCCTTATCACGACCCATATCCGGCGCAATCTGTGCTGATCGTGGATTCGCGCGCGACGAGCCAACAGCGGACAGCCCTCGCAGCGTTTGCCGAATCCATGACGGGCAATCTGCTGGACCACGTTGTGCGGGTTGAGTCGGCTCCCATCCAGATGACGGTGGAACATGGTGAACTTCACGGCGCGGCGAAGGTGGTGGCAGGCAGGTTCGCCCGGATTGAAACGCGCAGCCTTTGCCATGGCGATCACTTCTGCGGGAACGAATCGGTCTATTACCCGCCGCTCGTTGCCCTCGCCCACTCCATGCCGGCCTTCACGCTGGATAGCTCCTTTTCGGGGCAGGGCCTGGGTGAAGTTTGGAAGAACGTCGATAAACGCAGCGCCTTTGTGGGCAGCTTCTAGTGTGGTGTCCCGGATAAGATTTGACAATGGCATGTTGCAAGGACCCCCTCACCCCCGGGCCCCTCGGTCGCCACGGCCACCGAGGGGAGGATGGATTTTATTGCCCTCCCCCCTTTGGGGGTCTCGCCTATTGTCAATTCTTACGTGGGACACCACACTAGCATCGGCGGCTACCCCTCACCTACAGGTTAACAAAGCGGGGAACTTCCGCGCGGGAGTTTCCCGTTTCGTGTTTATGTCATCTAATCTTTCGGGAGGATTTGTGATGAAACTGCACCGTGTGTTCGGACTGGTGATGGCGATTCAATTCTGTGCGGTCCTTAGCGCCTACGGCCAGGGTAGCTACAAGGCGGAAGCCATTGGCGCGGCGCCGGCGGATGTTCCGGCACCCCTCCAGAGCACTCTCGATTCGGCGGGAGTTCGCGTCACGAGCGATCAGGGCGCAACGCTCTGCGAAGTATGGTTGCGTAAGGCTCTTCCTACGAACGCGACTCCCAGCACCTCGTCCGACGTTCTTTACGGGGCGTTGCCCGTGGGAGCTTTCCTGGGCGTTCTGCACTTCCCCAATGCCGCCACGGACTTTCGCAGCCAAAACATCAAAGCCGGATTTTACACCCTGCGCTACGGCCTGATCCCTCAGGATGGAAATCATATGGGCGTGAATCCTTATCGCGACGCCTTCGTTCTGGCGCCCGTCTCGGCCGACCCGGGCCCTGATCAGACGCTGTCTTTCGAGGACCTGGTGAAGTTGAGCGCCCAGGCTTCCGGCACGCCGCATCCCGGATTCCTGGTGGGGGCTCAGCCTAGCGGCACCAACTTCCCTTCCATCGCCAAGGATGACTCCGGCAACTGGAATCTGCAAGTGAAGGGGCGCCAGAGCACCGGTGATCTGCCCCTGGCGTTCACCGTGGTAGGTCATTGGCAGGGGTAAGAGCATTTAGGATTGGCGGTTTTGGATTTGCGGGCGCAGCGAGAAGTGCCGCAGGGAAAGGCGCCAAGGCTGGCTATTCGCGCCCTGCAAGCGCACCAGAAAGTAGCCGGGGGCAACGCCCCCGCAAGGCATGACCTTCGCTTCCGACCCTCAGAAGGGGTCGCATTGTCCTGTGTCGAGGGACGCGGCATGGGCGAGGCCGAGCACAAGATGAAATCATCGGCAACAAATCCGCGGCGACAAAGTTGGGCGGGAAGGGCGCTTTCCCGCAGGCGGGGCCAAACTTGGCTCCTCGCGGCGGCGCTGGCTTCCCTTCTCGCCTCAAGTTTATGGGCCGCACAGGCAAAGCCTTTGACGGTGCTAAAAGGCAAGCTGCTGGCCACCCGGGGAGACTGTCCAATGGTCCAGATAAACGGCCGGGAACAGGCGCTATCGGCCAACACGCCCTACCTGCTCCACACGATGCAGGACAAGCGCCTGGACGGCCGCGAGGTGCGCCTGGAAGGAACCCAGCAGCCGGATGGCAGCTTTGAGGTTCAGTGGCTCTATACTATTCAGAACGGCAAGCTCTTTAAGGTGCGCTATTTCTGCTCCACCTGTAACATCGTGGCCCTTGAGCCCGGCAACTGCGTCTGCTGCCAGCAGCCCACGGAGCTCCAGGAAATTCCCGCAGAAAAATCCGACAACTAGGCCGTCTTCGCGCCACGGCTCAGTTGACACCCTTCGCCGCCAGATGTTACAAAAGGAGTACCGGTGTTTTCAGCGCCGTACGCCGAGACGGTGGGTGTAGCTCAGCTGGTAGAGCGCCAGACTGTGGATCTGGACGTCGCGGGTTCGAACCCCGTCACCCACCCCATGATTCTGAAGGACTTGCTCCAAATTGGTTCTATTGGGTTCCTCCCCAGGTTGCGCGGGGGTTGCGTTTTTGGCCGGACTTGTTTTTGCCGAAGGTTCGGATTTGCTTGATCCGACTGCGTCCATGAACCGGATATCCGCACTTGGGATCAGGTGGCCATAGATGTCTACGGTGATCTTTACGGACGAATGACCCATCTGATCGCACACGTAGGTGAGCGGCGCGCCCGCCTGGATCAACAGGCTTCCAAAAGTGTGACGCTTATGCCGCGCGCGGCATAATCGGCAACATGCCGACTCCCGGATTATGCCGACTCTGGCCACGTAGCTTTTCCAATCGTCCTTTCTGGCGCGGAACCTCACGCTCCACCTTGAATTGAATTCGGCATAATCCTGCGGTCTTCTCTG
>JBEKQO010000344.1:0-7169 GCA_049519635.1 Terriglobia bacterium
TGGTTCCAGGTGGCGTCCCAAGTGATCGGCATGGCTGACTGGTCGAGCGTAACCTCAAGTTTCCTTCGGACATCGTGGTATATGGCGCGATCGTTGTGAAAGTCAATATTGCGTAAAGGCGCCCGGAACCGGCGCTCCCTGTGTTCCGGGAGGAAGGAAAGGATTTTCGAGACAAAAAACGTCTGTCCATCCGGCGAGCGGTTACCAGCAACCAGAATTGAACCGAAACCACCATAAGGAAAGAGCGTTGGCACCGACGAATCCTTCAGCAGCGAGTCGTAACAAGACCGCGTTTGAGGCTGCGCCAGGGTGTTGAAGGCTCGTTCCAACGTAGCGTGGTCCCGTTTGGAAGCGCCGGCTGCGCGGAGCTCCAATTGCCGTAGCTTGAAGGCTAGTCGCAACTCGGCGAGCGAAGCAGCCGGCGTGGTGCGGAGAATGTCATAAAGGTTCGCTTGGTGCCCCCAGGGTTCACCGCGTGTGGGAACGTAAAAATAATCGCGCACGGCGTCGCAAGGCAGATGGACGGCGGAAATGCCCAGACGCCCTGCGGAAACCTCAGCCCGCACGTAGAGTTGCCCTCTGATGTCTGCCTTGGGATGCGCGGCATAACTGATAGGGGCCTGGTACAGATCATGACTCTCCCGGGAGAAAGAAGTCTTGTGAATGTAGATTTCGATTCTAGTGCTAGGTGGGTCAATGGCCAGTGGAAAGGCGATTTCGTCGCCCGGCCGGATATGAGCGCCCAGGAAGATGGAAACGAGGAAACTGCCGCCATCGGTGAAGCGGCAGGCAGTCTTGTCGCCCTCTCGCTTCGCCTCCAAGACCAACCCATGCCGGATCGTTTGGGCCAATTCATGAGCGGATTCGACAGTCACCTTCATACGAAACGCAGCATAGCCAGTTTGGGAATAGCCGTCAAATGAGCTTGGCCTGTGCGTAAGTGATTGCATCGCTGTAGGTTATACCGTTGACGAAAATGTATTTGTTGGCCCCATAAACCTCGCGGGGAGGCAAATCACACACGGCGCGCTGTCCCTTAGCTTCTCACCCCGCTCGCAATCATAGTCGCTTGACCAATCCCCCGTTTGTGCTCTCCTCACTCCCCCCGGTTCTTCTGCCCACCCGAATTATCCCGGTCGTACTTCTTTCCTAAGACACTTCTTTTCGCGGGACCGGCGATCTGCGGGCTACCAGTACGCGCTGGCGACATGGCGGACTTCCGCTATTTCCGCCAGTTGACCATCACCCTTCCGGGTTTGCAATTCACCAAAGGAACCACGAAGGCCGAAGTTTCTCGGCACCACCGCAAAAAAACGCTTGCCCTAGCGAAGGCCCCACTCGCTCTTGGGCCCATTGAGAAACGGGGTAGAAAAGGAGAAAAGCAGTGATCGAGGAAGTCAAGAAAAGGCAAACAGCAGGAGTAACGACGCCAGTGGTCGAGTCCGGCCAACGGGCCGTCAGAGGGAAGGTGTCCGTCAGGCGGCGGGCTGAATGTCCGAAAAGGGATTTCAATTGCGACATCGACCGGCAAAAGATGCTGGTTGAATTGCTTCCCCTGGTAAAGCGCGTGGCTCTTAAGATTCGCGAACATCTCCCTGCCCAGGTGGAGCTGGATGACCTCAGCGCCAACGGCGTTTTGGGACTGGTTGATGCCGTCGCCAAGTTTGACGCCAGCAAACGAGTGAAGCTGGAAACATACGCACGGCATCGGGTTCGTGGAGCCATTTTGGACGGACTCCGAGCCGCCGATCCAGTCACGCGAGACTTGCGCCTAAAGAACAAGAGGGTTCAGAAGCTTTATCGAGAATTGGAGGTCAAATTCGGACGGTCTGTTCAAGACGAGGAGATGGCCGCGGCGTCAGGAATGAGCCTTGGGCAGTGGCACAGTGCGCTAACCGAAATTCAGAGCGTGGGAATTGACTGCGGTTCGCGCGTCCTTTCGGGAGGCCCGACCACAAAGCTGCAATCCACTGACCCGGAGCTTCTGATTGATGGTGGTGACAATCCCTTCGACATGTGCTACCGCCGCCAGCAACGCGAAATTCTGGGCCGGGCGATTGCAAGGTTGCCGGAGCGCGAACGGCAAGTCATCTCCCTGCACTCTCAGGGATTGACGATGAAACAGATTGCCCAACTTATGCACGTGGACGAATCGCGCGTCTCGCAGATCCATTCCGGAGCCTTGGTCCGATTAAAGGTTAGCGTGAACTCCCTGCTACATCCTCGACAAGGTGAAGTGTCACAATCAGGCGCTCGCTCCATGGCGGCCGGGGCCGGCGCTTAATCCGCCTAGTCCCCAGTTTCGGGGAGAAGCGTCATGGTAATTACGCTTGCGAGACTCCCAAAGCTGGTAGACGGCAAGGCCCCCGTTGTCGGTATTTCATCGCCGACGGCGTTTACAAATTTGGGCTTATAATGCCCCAATGGCGGCAAGTGGGCAGCATTTCGGATACGTGGCTCGTTGACCTTACCGTCCACACACCGCATTGTGGAGAAGCGGAATGCAAGCTTCCGGGCGAATAGTTGCTCACCCGGAATCCAACTCATCGGCATGTGTATCCTCCTCGGACTATGGTGGACACTTGGCCGTTCTAGTCGGCTCCCCTCGTTGTGACCTGGAATGTGGCGGCGATGAGCCAAAAGTACGGGTAGGCCGTTTAACCGGCCAAGTGAAGCCTTTCGAAGGGGCAGCAGAGGTAAGGGTAATTTGCTTTCCTCTGCCGCACTTTATATCCAAAACCCGACCGGTTCATTGCCGTGCAATGAGAAAGGGCCGCAGAGGAATTCGTCTCGGAGCCAAATGCCTCTGCGCTTTCAAGCGGATGTTCGTCATCGAAGAAAGAGCCTACGCAGAAATGCGGTGACCACGGGTGTCCCGTTTTTACGCGGCAGGCTTCGGAAGGCTCTTTAGTGCTTCCTTGAATGTTGCCACATTCGGCAACTTCCGTAGGGTCCCTTCTGGTTGTGCCAAGAGCACGTCTAGAGCTCGTTCGACGTGGACGTTTTTGGTCTTGTCCTTTAGCGCCGCGGCGAGAGCTTGAGCTCGCCGATGGGCTTTTGGGGAATCGAAATCGACAGTGAATTCCGGGACCTCGAACAATCGAAGAAACTCCACCACGTCGGGTTCGCCGAATCCTGCAATGTAGCGTCTGTATTCGCGGTCTGCGCTTGTGTCCACTCCTTCATAGTACCCATGACCAAAGTTGGGCGCGGGGGTTTGAATGTTGGAAATCGAGATCACCTGGCTGCCGGCGGCCAATCGCTGCGTGAACCCGGCCACCATCGAATAGGCGTAGGGCGCCACGGTGGGATCGTCCTGGAAGTAGTATTTCACGGAAACGATGTCGGAGGACGAACGGTTCCAGTCGAGGTTGGTCACCAATTGGTCGGCGGAAAACACCGCGGTGCCCGGCACGTAGGCATTGTCCGGAATCGTCGGCGTGGGGACGTGCCCATCGTCATTCGGTATCATGTATTGGCCGTTGGGCAGCTTGAATTGGAACATCGCCAGCGCCACAGGATCGATTTGGTTGGCCGTCAAGGATGTACCAAAGTTAGTGTTCGCAATAGTTGCCAATCCATCGGCCGTGCGGTTCGTATCGGTCAATCCAAAAGGAACACTGAGCTGGGAAATGCCAATTTCTCCGTCGCCGTCGTGCAAGTGTTGGTACCCCACGTAGCCGAACAGCTTGTCTTTAATCAGAGCGCCCCCCATCGTGCCGCCCAGAACTTCGCGGTGCAGCGCGGGCACCTTCTGGTCTTGCGGAACGGTGGGATCGGCGTTGAAAAAGTAAGGCGCGGCGTTCAGCCAGTCAGTTCCATGATGAATGTAGAGTCCACCGTGCGCGCGATTGGTGCCGGATGACGTGCTCATATCGATGTGGGCGCCACTGGTGGCTCCCTGCTGGGCGTCGTACATCGAGGTGTTAACGCGAACCTCCTGAATCGTCTCCGGCGCCGGGGTCGGCAGCGCCTGACCGATGGCCAGATAGGGCGACGAGGTGCTTTGAATCACGCCAATTCCCGTGCTGGTCACCAAACTCACGCCCGTGTTATTCACGATGCGGGCGGAAGCCACCTGACTGGTGCTTTTGCCGTTAAAAAGATTGCTGGAATCGACTCCGTTCAACAGAAAGCTATTGCTCGTGTCGCGCTGGCCGTTCGCCCAGATGGGCTGGTTGCCCAAACCGGCGTTGGCGCCACTGCCACTCGGGAGTTCCGCATTGACGCCGGGAGAGAGGATGGCGAGGCCGGTAAAGCTACCCGTGGGCAAGGGGATGGACTGGATCTCGGATTTCTCCAGGATGTAGCCGTTCGTGGTGTCAACGGCGTTCATCAGGGGCGACTTCTCTTCCACCGTAACCGTCGTGCTGACCTGACCGACCTTTAGCGAAACGTTGACAGTCGCCGTGCGATTGGCTTGCACCAGGATGGACGGAACCGTGTCGGTAAGAAACCCGGTATGAGTGAAGGTCAGAGTATACGAACCGATGGGCAGGGCCGGAATTTCGTATCCGCCCTCGGCGTTCGACTTCTTCGAGCGCGTCAGCCGGGTATCATCCTCGACGACCGTCACGAGGGTTTCCGGAACCACCGCCCCGCTTTGGTCGGTCACCGTTCCGCGGATTCCTCCCCAGGTTTCCTGGGCGCGCGCGGAACGCGTGGTTGAGATCAATATCAAGAGCGCAGACGCTAGGAAGAAAGTGAAAAGCCCGATAGTCTCCGTGACTCGGCTTCTCCCGCGCGTAATGGTCATCGAGTGTCCCCCTTTGTGGCTGTTGTTGTGTGTTGGCGTTGTGTTCGCTACAGAACTGAAATCTGCCGGTAACACGAAACGTTAATACAATCGGGCGGGAAAGACCAGTGCATAGTTTTGATGCCGGGGATTAATATTTTCTATCGCCTTCAAAAGAGCTGGCGGGCCTCGAAGGAACGGAATGTTTAACCGAATCGATCAAGCAACATGTTTTATTCCAATAACATACAGGGTATAACCGGCAGGCGGTGGATTTTCGTTGGCGTTCAAGAACGCGTTGGGTTATACGTTCATTTTGTCGTGGGGAAAAGCGATGATTTTGCACCTTGCCAAGGTCGTTCTGGTGCTCGCGGTGGGCCTGTTTTATTCGCTGGTTGTATTCAACAACCTGACCGATTTCGACTCCAACTATCAGTTCGTACGCCACGTTCTGACGATGGACACAACCTTTGCTGGAAACCACGGAATGTGGCGGGCGGTGACCTCGGCGGGTTGGCACATCGCGTTTTTCGCCTCCATCATCGCCTGGGAATCGCTCACCCTGGTCACTTGCGCTTGGGGAGGCTTGCGGCTGGCCAAGGCTCTGCGGGCGCCGCCGCGGGAGTTTCACCGAGCCAAAGGGCCGGCGATCGCTGGGCTCGCGCTCGGCCTTGCGATGTGGCTGGTAGCCTTTCTGACGGTAGGCGGCGAGTGGTTCCTGATGTGGCAGTCAAAGACCTGGAATGGGCAGGATGCCGCCTTCCGCATGTTTACGGTGCTTGGCATCATCCTGCTGCTGGTGGCGCAGCCGGAGGCCGAAGGTCAGACCTAAGCGCTCTGGGGTCGATCCTTACGGCCGCTCAGGGCGAACCACAGCAATCCCGCCAATAGGTACACCAGGTAAATGTAAGGCAGCTTGCCGTAATTCCCTTCCGGCACCGGGTAGAGATTGCCGACCAGGGCTAGCAGCATGGCCGCACACGCCAGGGCGGGGATAATAACGTCGGCGGGTTGAAAAACCGCGTGCTGGCGCAAATAGCGCGGCAACGCGACGCAGACTAAGGCATAAGCCACGATGAAGCCATAGGTGGCAAGCGACCCGAGCCAGCCGTAAACGTCCAGGCCACTGGCCCCCCGCGCCGCCAGCACCGCCACAGGAAGAAGGGCAGCAAGACCCGTCACCACCACCGCCGGTCCGGGGGTTTCGTTGCGAGCGTGGGTGGAGCGCAAAGACTGATGGGCTAAACCGTGGTGCGCCATCAGCAAAAGTACGCGTGCCGCGGCCGTGACGCACCCCAGGGTTCCGGCAAACAAACTGACCAGCGCGCCCACGTCAATCAGCAACCCAAACACCGGCACGCCACTCAGTTGCGCCAGCACATGCATGGGGGCGGGACTGGTTCCCAGATCCTGCCCAACGGCATGGAAACCCAGCACTTCCGCGTAGGCACAGACAGTAAAGAACACGCCACCCAGAACCGCGCTGAGCATCACGGCGCGTGGAATCGTTCGCAGGGGATTGCGCGCCTCGGAACCCATGGTGGTGGCGCTTTCGAAGCCGCAATAACTGAACAGCGCCATCACCACGCCCAATCTCAGACCGCTGCCGGTGGTGTGGCGCAGCTGTAGTTGGTCCCAATCCCAGTGCATGCCGTGGCGTACCAGCAGGATCGCCACCAGCGTGATGATCACCAGCACCGACGTGGCTTCCACCCACAGCATCAGCCGCGCTGAGATTTTCACGTCGTGGTAGGCAATCCACACGGAAACGGCGGTGACAAGTGTCGCCAGCAGCACCGCCGCGGCGGCGCGCCCGGCCCCGTGCTGGAGCAGCAGGCCGGCGTAATGGTAAAAGCCCCCGATCACGCTCGAGCCGGTGGCGACGTAAGCCAGCAGCAGGCTCCACGCCACCGTGGCCGCGAGCCAGGGAGGCAGCGTCATGGCGGCGTAGGTGTAAAGCGACCCGGGCGACGCCGAGTAGCGCGCGTAACGCCCAATGCACCACGCCACCAGCAGGACCGCCCCCGTCGCCAGTGCGTATGCGAACCACGTGGCATTGCCCGCCAAGGCACACACCAGCGGGATGGTGGCCGCCGGGGTGGTGGTGGGCGCCATCGTCGAGACCGACTGCGCCAGCGTTTCCATGGGGCTCAACACTTCGCGCCGCAGGCCGTAGTCCGAGGTGGAAGCGGCGCCGGGCGCGCCGTCTGCGATGAGCGAAGTAGTAGCGCTCGAGTCCGTTTGATCGGGTATGTGCATGCCGTACGATACGGGAAGCTCCGCTCGGATTGCAAGGCCATTGCGTCAATCCGATGTTGCGCCCGGATGATAATGTCCCCATCTGGCCCGGATAGAAATGTCCCCTAAACTGACGGTCTCCGAAGGAGGCCGAATTGAAGAGGACAGGGATGAGTGAACGGGAACTGAAGCGGGC
>JBEKQO010000345.1:0-7158 GCA_049519635.1 Terriglobia bacterium
CAGGCGACCGCTGAGTATTTTGGCATCCTGCCTCCGGCCTCTTGGATGCCTCAACTCCCCGCCGCCTTCAGCGGACAGATCACGTGCTAATTGAACCGGACAGATGACATACTAACGACACCAGAGCTTGTGAAAAGTAGGCGGCAAGCGCGGGCTTTGCTATAATGGCGGGCGCGACATTCAAATTGCACCAATTCTCATGCCCAGCACACTACCGCACATCACGGTCCGCGACGCTATTGGCAACCAGCGTGACATCGAGATTTCACGCACGCCCTTCGCGCTGGGACGGCACGGCGATAACGACCTGGTGCTGCTCGACAGCCGCATTTCCCGCCACCACGCGCGCATCGTAAAAGACAGTGAAGGCTACCTACTGGAAGACGTCGGCAGCCGTCACGGGACGTTTGTGAACGGCGAGAGAGTCACGGCATCCATCCGCTTGAAGTCGGGCGACCAGATCGGCCTGGGGGTGGCGGATACTTACGCGCTGGCTTTCGGGGAGGAGGAGGCCGTGCTTCCCGGCCTGCTGGAGAAATTTGAGAAGACCTCCGGGCAAAGTTCCGCCCCGCAACTGCACCACCTGGGCTTGCTTCTGCAAATGGCGCAAATGATGCTACGCGCTCCGGCGCTGGAGGAAGTCCTGATCACCTTGCTGGACTCCGCTGTGCAACTGACCAATGCCGAGCGGGGGCTGCTGTTCCTGAAAGAAGGAAAGGGTGAGCTGGAGCTTCGCATGGCGCGCGGCAAAGGGGGCATCTACCTCAGTCCGGAGGTCAGCGATTTCTCCCTCAACGTGGTGAAGCGCGTGGCGACCTCGGGCTTGGAGGAAGTGATTCTGGAAGAACAGTCCTCCGGCCGCACGGCGATAGAAACCGGCGTCATCCGTACCGGCGCGCGGGGCATCGTGGCCGTCCCTCTCCAAAAACTGCACATGGCGGATTCGGCGGGAGAGACCTTTATAGGAAAAGTGCCGGAAATGCTCGGCGTGCTCTATCTTGATATTCGCTCGCAATCCGCCGCCGTCACCGGGCTTGACCGGCAAGTTCTGCAAACGTTGGCGGTGGAAGGCTCCACGGTAATCGAGAACGCCCGCCTGTTCCGCTTGGCGCGCAACCAGGAGCGCATCCAGCACGAAATGTTTTTGGCGCGGAACATCCAACAGGGATTGCTGCCCCGGGAACTGCCCCAAAGCGATTACTTCCAGGTCTTCAGCGTCACCACGCCTACGGAAGACGTGGGGGGCGATTACTATGACACGGTGGAGCTTCCCGACGGCCGTTGCGGATTTGCCCTGGCCGACGTTTCCGGCAAAGGTCTGCCTGCGGCCCTGATGGCGGCAAGCCTCCAAGGGGCCTTCGGCGCCGTCGCAGCCGGAGCGCCCGACCTCGGCGAGCTCTTTCGGCGCGTCAATGATTACCTGTGCGACCGCACGCCCATGGAAATGTTTGCCACACTCCTCTACGGAGTGCTGGACCGGCAGGGAGGACTTGAGCTGGTCAATGCCGGGCACATCCCGCCCTTGATTGTTCGCGCCCAGGGAGGCGTGGATCGTGTCGAATCCTCCAATTTTCCCGTGGGGCTGTTCCCGGGGGTGGAGTTCACGGTAGATCGCGCGCAGGTTTACCCCGGCGACTTGATTGTGACCACTTCCGACGGCGTCACGGAAGCTCGCGACGTCGTCGGCGGTCTGTTTGGCGATGCCCGCCTGCTATCCCTCTTGGAAGCTTGCTCCGGCGAGATGCCCGACGAGGTGGCGCGGAAAATCCTGGCCAGCATTCGCGAGTATGTCGGCGCCGCCCCCCAGTCAGATGACCTCACCGTGACCATTGTGCGCTTCGGTTCCTCCTGATTTTGCCGATCGTCATGGGCGGATGGTAAGACAGGCCGGACCTCGAAGATGTCCAATGTCATTACTCGAAGATATCCAATGTCATTCGCGGTGGGGTGCTCCTCAATTTGCTCTAAGTGAGCCGTGCATTTCACCTGGTTCCTGAATCGTTTCCGGCTCAGGATTGAATCGCGAAGTGATCGCCCGCAACTTGGAGTAGAGGCGGCTTTACGCCAAATGGCGAGGTAAATTCGCCGCTACGACATCGATTTCACCTCTGCAATCCTTCTACTGATTATGCATCGCGCGTTCGTAGGCCGCGCGGAACTGGCTATTATCCGGAGCCAGGTCCGTCGCCTCGCGAAATTGCCTCACTGCCCGGCGCGGCTCCCCCTTCTTCTCCAGCAGTTGACCGAGCCGGAAGTGTGGTTCCGGCAACCTTGGCCGCAGGCGCGATAGTTCCTGAAACTGGGCAATGGCGCCGTCCAAATCACCCTTGTGATCGAGCGCGTTGCCGAGGTTCGCCATGGCCAATTCTTCACGGGGATTCAGGCGCAGCGCCTGGCGAAACTCCTCTATCGCCCCGTCCAGGTTGCCCTGGTCCCGCAGCGTGACGCCCAGGTTGTTGTGAGTCATATCGTAGTTCGGGTTCAGCCGTATTGCCTCTCGATACTCCGCCGCGGCGCCGGCCCAGTCTTCTTGTAAGCGCAGCGAATTGCCCAGGCTGAAGTGAGCCATGTCGCTTTCCGGATTCAAGCGGATGGCCAGGTGCGCTTCCTGCATCGCTTCCTCCGTTTTCTTCTGCGAGTTGAGGGCGCGGGAGAGCGCGATGTGCAAATAGGCGTTTTGCGGGTCCAGTTTAATCGCCGCGCGATATTCCGCCTCCGCCTCAGCATATTGATGATCCTGAAGGAGCTCCGCTCCGCGCGCCGCGCGTTGCGCCAACTCCTCTTGCTTCGCCTCCTCCTGCTTGGCATCGGGGGCGGGGCCCGTGGGGGCCGGGGGATGACCTACAGGGGGCGGCGGGGGGCCCGCGAGGGCAGGCGGCGTGACCGTAGCGTTCGTCACGTGGGCCGACTGCAAGGCCTTCACCAAATCGTCATCTCCTCCACCCTTGCGGACTTGCCCCAGGAAAGTGTCATTGGAGGCAAAATCAAGCCCCCGTTCCTGCACCAGCATCGTCACGCGGGAACTGGGAACATCACCTGCCAGCAGGGCGAGAATCTGCGCGCGGGTCAGGGGCTTTTGCGGCGCCGCGCTGGGGGTCTGCGCCCCGGCGAACAGAACGGCGATCATACCCAACAATAGGAGTTCGAGGATTACTCGACGGTTCATGTCAGCCTCCGAAAGTTGCCAGGAAATACTACATAGGTTCTGCCGCATTATACTTCGCGTGAAAAGCAGATGCCACCGTGGCCCAAATGCCGCCTTTTCCTAACTGCACCGCTCTCCCCGGGCACCTCAGAGGAGAAGCTGAGAGCTGACAGCCGACAGCTAACCGTGGGCTTAACGCGGAATTCTCACTATGGCTTTGGAAGGTCGGGGCTTCGGAGCTTGCGGAAGAACTCGCAAGCGCTGTCATTCTGAGGAGCAGCAGGCGGTCCTGAGCACAGCGAAGGAAGAATCTCGCATTGCCTTGAAAATACTCAGAGCGCGATTCTTCGCTGCGCTCAGAATGACAGCGAACGGGCTCAGGATGACAGCGCTTTCGAGTTTTTCCGCGGTCTGTTCAGCCCCGCCGATTACAAGGCATCTCTGATAGTTCCCCTCTTCAGCACCACCCCGGCACCCGGCGCGCCACCCCTCCTCAACTGAGGAGGAGACCGTTTTCAAAAACTCCCCTCCTGAATCAGGAGGGGTGGCGCCTTGGGCGCCGGGGTGGTTGGCCGCGATGAGGCGTTTTTCCGCAGCCTGTTCAGCCCCGCCCATCCGCACATTCACCTGCCCCCCCAGCGTCGTGAGAAATCCGGTTCAGCGCGCATCCTTAACCTTCTTATAAATAATAATCACCGCGCCCGGCTGATCCTTGATCATCACCGGCAGGCCCTTTTCTTCCAACTCGCGTCCGCTGAACTGGGCTTCGCCAGGCATGTCGAAATTGCTTACGGTGTACTGCGCCGCCGGGTCAAGCCCGCGCAGCTTGAACCTCACCGTTTCAAAGGGACTTTGCGAACGGCGGAAGGCCTGGACGATGCCATCGCCCGCCGCGGGCCGGTCAAACTGCCAGGCCGCCCAAGCGCTGTCGTCCGTGGTGTACGGGGTCAGCGGATAGTAGTCGCCGTAATAGTAAGGGGCGACTTGCCGCCACTGTGAGGCCAGCCGGGCGAGCGCCAGGAAGTCAATATTTTTACCGCGAGTATCGGGCCCTCCATAGCCCATCGCCATCGCCATGGTGCTGCGGAAAGAGTAAGGATTTGAAGAGCGGAGGCCGGCGCCAAAAAAAGGCACCCAGAAGGCCAATCCGTAGGTGAGATCCTGCATGGCGGGGGGATCGTCATATCCATAGTCGCTTCGCCACAGGGGCACGGCGCGACGCAGGGTTTCCAAATCGTCACGGCGGCCGCCACTGGCGCACGTGTCGATGAGCATGTCCGGATGGCGGCGCCGCAATTCGTCCCAGTAAGCCAGGTAGCCGGTGACGTGGCGGATTTCCGTAATGCCCTGGCGATCCGGCGCATCGTTGGCTCGCCAGATGTCCAACGGGTCAAAGTTAAAATCCTGCCGGTACAAATCGATTCCCTGCTCGCTCAGCAACTGGTCAATGTGGTCGGTCAGCCACCTGCGGGCGTCAGGGTTGCCGAGATCCAAAAGCTTGTTGCCATCGCCCTTTCCCAGCAGCCACTCCGGGTGATTCTCCCATAGCCACGAACCTTGGGTAACTCGCTCCGGCTCAAACCACACGATGGTCTTGACACCCTTCGAGTGGGCGAAGTCCGAAATGGGGCGGAAGCCATGAGGGAAGCGCGCGGGGTCAGGGTCCCAGGTCCCCGTGTTCCACCAACCCTCCTTGAAGTGATACCAACCCGCGTCCATCCACCAGTAGTCGAACTTCCACCCCAGATCAAAGTACTGCTGCAGGAATTCCTTTTCGTTCTGTTCGTTTGCGCCCTGCATTTCGATGGTGTACCTATTGCTCCCCGATGAGAGCAGCGGGGCCGGCAACTGGCCACTGGGGCGCGGCAGGTTGTGGGCGATCATCCATCGTCGCCAGACGTTCTGCCCATCGATCCAATCACCCCGCCAAAACACCAGGGCGACCAGCGGGCTGCGCACTTCCTCGCCGGGCAGCAACTTGAAGTGAGTCAATTCCTGGCCGGCGCGCACTTGAAGTCCCGTTCCTTCATCACGGGTAAATTGCGCCGCCCACTGGCCCGGCCAGCCGAGGGCCACAATCGTCCCTTCGCCCGGCAAGGCAATGTTGAAGTAGCACAAATCGGTGTTGGTGGGGCGGCCGCCCGCCGCGCTGATCCGCTTCTCCGCTTTGGGTTCCAGGCGGTCGGCGTACGGTTCGAAGTCCGTGGGAGTGGCCTGCGAGCCCTTGCTGTGATGCAGAATGAATTCGCCGTCCTCGCTGCGCTCGAAGCGCGTGTCGAGGGCCTGAATGTTCTCCAGAATCGGCGTCGCGGCGGCGCCGGTGTTGTGGAAGTAGAGAGTCCACTCCACTGCGGGGTAGTCGTGATATTCCACCGCCACGCACCGCACCACCAGCCCGCTCTTGGGATCGGTGTAAGTCAACGTGTGCTCCGTGCGGTTATCGTCAAGGAGGCGCGACGTGCGGCCAGACTCCCACATTTTCAGCAAATAGCCGGAAGGCAAGTCGCCGTAACGAAATGAGAAGGGAACTTCGGCGCGGAAGGGAGCGCGCAGCGGTCCGGTGGGAAGGTCACCCAGCCATACGGTCTTGCCATCCGCCAAAGTCACTCGCGCGTCGGCCCAATCGGCTTGATCAAAATGATTGCCAAACACCACTCCCCCGCCCCCGTCCTCCACGCTGAGATCAAACTCCATGGCATTGCCAAGGTCCACTTTGACGGGAACGCCGGCCATGCCTTCGCGCAGAACCTGACTGCGGAAAGGCGTCTTGCCCGCGACGTCAACAGAGGCCACTACCGCTCCCCGGCCAACGTTCGAGTAATAACCAATGTCGTTGCTGTCCACACCTACGATGGCTTCGAAACTTTTGGCCGGACCCGCAAGCATCACGCGCACCTTGCCGTCAGAGGAAAAGTGCAGGCCGCGCGAATACTCCTGATCCACGATGCGGAAATGACGGCCTTCGACCTCGTTCCTGGACACCGGCCCGGATTGGGTGTAAACCAGCAAATAGCTTTCCGGCGGGTTCGGCGTGACCTCGCCAAGGAATTTCGACCCGACCCATCGCCGCGCCGTCGCCATCCCTTCCGGCGACTGCGCCGAACACCAAGGGATCTTTCCCAGAAAAATGGCTGCGAATAGCATTAGGCCTTGCGCTCGCTTTGAGAATGAAGAAGACATGGCTAAACCCTCCATGAGCATTATGGGCCCACGGCTGGCAAGATCCCTCCAGCCGTCTGTGGGAAGAGAAACCTAGCCGGGATTTCCTTTCCGGTCAAGCCGTTCTCGCGGAGGGCGATGTTTCAGTTTGGTTTGTTATAGCGGCGGTCGAAGCCTGCCCTGACGCAGGAAGGGATCGCCGACTTTTGGTAGTGTCCTAATTTGCGACGTAGCGCCGGGCTTTAGCCCGGCATGTGCCGCCCTAAAGGGCGGCGCTACATTCAAAATAGGACACTACCCGGCTTTTGAATCGCTGGATTCAGGCGGTCAGAGACCAAGCTTTTCCAAATTGCACAGCGTTCAGTAAGGCATGGCCTGCGGCTTCGCCGCTTGCTGTGCGGAAAGGCTGTGCCTTTCCGTCGTGCGAGAACGCCAACCAACCTCATCCGCGCCGCCTGGAACGCTATGCCTCCCAGGCGGCGCGGATGAGAAATAATCATGGGACTTGGCCCGGAAAGGCAGAGCCTTTCCGCACAGCGGAGCGGCAGAGCCGCGTGAACCACTCAGAACATTTGCTAATTTGGACATGCTTGATCTCAGACCGCCGCTACTGCGAACTGAGACACCGCCGGTATGGGACGCGGTCGCCCTTAGCAAGGAGGGGAGCCGCACTCTCACCGCCCACCCGCAAGCAAAACACGTGGGGAGCAGACGTGAGAATTCATAATTCATAATCAGTACTGTCCGGTTAAAACTCGAATAGATTCAACTGCTTAGCAAGTTCCATGTTTTCAGTTTCATCGGCAACGTTGAAAAACCCCTGTGAAATCGGGATTTTTTCGAAAATCGTGACA
>JBEKQO010000346.1:0-7106 GCA_049519635.1 Terriglobia bacterium
CCAGTCGCCGTCGGGTATGTCTACAATCGGACGGGCGACTTCCGGTATGCCTTCGGCTTACTCAGCGTGGCGTATCTGACCGGTTCGGCGTTGACGTTCCTCTTGCCCTCACGGGCCGCCGCTCACGAATAAGTGAAATCAGAATACAAGCCGAGGGTGAAATGCCGAAAAGAGTTTCGCGCATTATTTCCGTAAGCATTTTCGCTCTAGTGCTCATCGCTGTGCTGATGGCGTTGCGGGCGCCGGGCGCCACACTGGTTCCGGCCAGTGCGCAGGATGTAAAATCCTTCGATGAAAAAATCTTGTCCCTCGAACAGGCGCACCAGCAAGGCGTTACCCAGACTGCCCACATCACAGAAGCAGAATTGAGTTCAAAGTTGCAGCAGGGTCTAGACGAAATCCCACCCGAAGGGGGGCCCGTTGTGCTCAAGGCGGCATCCGTGCAATTGAAAGGCGACGGGTTTGTAGGAGTCTTTACCTTGGATGCGTGGGGCAAAAAAGTCTACCTGACGATGACCGGCAAGCTTGACGTCCTCGACGGCTTGCTCCAGATTCAGCCATCTTCCGCGAAGTTGGGAAGTCTGCCGATTCCCGCGATGGCCTTCCGCCACCTTCTGCAAAGACAGTTTGACACTGCCCAGACTCGCGAGCGCTTGCGGCTTCCTGAATTCATCAAGGGCGTGCATATCGAAAACGGTGAACTGCTGGTGGAGGCGCAATCATAAGCGCGTAGCTTGAGAGTGCGGGAGTTTGCTACCGCCTTCCTCCTCGCGAGCTTGCCCGCGGCAAATTCAGCCGGGAGCACAATCCTTCCCCGCCGGCAAGCTGGCTGGTGCCAGAGCGGCAGCAAACTCCAGCACTCCCAAGGTTCGCATCTACGCCCCGACGGGAATGCAGCGCATTCCTAGCGTTAAAGTACGTTTCAACGACACTGCTTAGCCCCGCCCTTCCAGCAGTCTCTCAAGGGCGTCCAATACTTGCGAGGAATCAGGTCTAAACCAGCGCCACGGCGCGAATGGGCGAGCCGGACCCCTCGCGAATTTTGAGCGGGAGGGCGAGAAAGATAAAGAAATCCGGGAGCTGATCCAAGTTACACAAATTCTCAACGATCAGCACTTGCTTTTCCAGAACTACGGGATGGATGGGCCGCGTGCGGAGCGCCTCCGGGGGGTCAGGTGAGAGAGTGTCCACGCCGATGGCGGCGACTGGTTTGGAGAGGAGATACTCTGCCGCGTCCATGCCGACACCCGGCCAGTTTTCCAGGTAGCACTGATTGTTGGGGCGCAGTCCCCAATTCGCCGCCCAACCAAAATCGAACACGACAATATCTCCGGCCTGGAGCGGGTCGTGATGGCTCTCCCATTCGCGAAGCTGGCCTTCCGAAACATACTCGCCCGCTTTCATGCCGCGGCAATCCACGCGCACTCCGCGGCCCATGAGTTGGGTCAAGGGCACTCGCTCGATCGTCACGTGAGCTTCCGGCTGGGCATTAGTGAGGAAGTGAGTGGGTGCGTCCACATGCGTCCCATTATGCTCGTGCATCACGAGCAGGTAATGGAGTGAGCGGCCCCCGTGCTCATAAGAGCTCCAAAGGTTGTGGAAGAACATCGCGTGGGAGGGAAAATGCGGCATATGTTCTTCCAGCGTTTGGCTGAGGTCGATCACCCGCAGATCGCGGAGTTGTGCCAGTAGGGTGAGAACGTCGCTCACGGGTTCCTCCATTCAACCTCAAGGCGAAAAGGACTCGCTGCTTTCCGTCGATCGGAAAAAGTTTTCGCCGGGGAATCCCGGCCAGGGCTCATCACTCTGCCGTGGCAAAATAGCCGGGCTTCCAACGCAGGGTGACTCCGCGGCGATTGATCACAACTTTAATGGACCGGTAAGTTCCATCGAGGGAACTTCGCAAGGGCTTATAGCCAATGGTGTATTGTTCGTCCAAATTGCGGCCAATGGTTTGCAACACGTCAGCCAGGTTGATCAATCGCTCCGCGGAAAACCTTCCCGTTTCCGCCCCTAAACCTTTGTTCTGGGAAGTTTCCCCGACCTGTCCATGGGAAAGATAACCCGTCTCCAGATCGGTGCCCGAGGCTTCGCGCAAGGGGAAAGATGCATAGCCACCGCTTTCGTCGGAAATGTCTTCGAGGAGCTTGTCTCCGGGATTCGAGAAGCCGTAGGCGGCCGTGCCGACGGTATAGACCATGGTCTCGGCTATGCGCGACATTGAAACGGCCTGGTCCAGCGTGTGCTGGCTCTGAACATCCAAGCCATCGCTCATGACGATTAAGATTCGCCGCACGTCTTCCGGCGAGCCGGTCTTGCGCATTTTCTCCCGGCAAGCAAAGTAGATAGCATCAAAAAGGGCTTTGCCGCCGCCGGATTTGAGGGCCTGGATCTTGTCATTCAGCACATCCGGGTCGTTGGTAAAGTCCTGAATGATCGAACTGGAAGCGTCAAACGTCTGGAGGAATACCTGGTTCTTCGTGCCTCCGCTGCGCAGGACCTGGAAAACAAACTCGCTGGCCGCTTCCTTCTCATACGATAATTGGCGGCGCGCGGTATTGCTGGTGTCAAGGATCAAACCGACGCGGAGCGGTGTGCTCGTTTCCCGCTCAAAGTGGGTGATTTTCTGCGCCACACCGTCTTCAAATATCTGGAAATCCTCCGGGTTTAAATCAATGACCGGCTGCCCACGTTTGTTCAAAACGGTCAGTGGGACGTTAACGAGTTCGACGGTGGTTTTAATGGGGGGCGTTTTCGTGGGGCGAGCGCTCTCCTCTGGATTCGCAGCGTTCCCTGCTGCGGCGGGTGAGCCGGGCGCGGCCGGGGGTGGGGTCTGTTGGGCCGGAGCGCAAAGCACGCCCGCTCCTACGGCGATGGCAGCCAATGCCAGCACGGCGGGTAGCGCTTTCCAATTCCCCCCTGCTTTCTTGATTCGGCGTTCTCCCGATGATGCCATGTGCATTCGCGTTTTTGTGCCGATGTTTGAACCACCGGCGGTTCTCCCCTCTTGCGGAAGCTCTAGATTGACTATTTTACCCCAATTGCCCTTCTTAAAGTAGCTGTACAACCCCTGAAAATGGCGGGGGCGACGATTTATGCGCGGGTTTTACGCCGTGGGTTTGCAAGGGCGTGGTTTCAACTGCAGGCAGCAAAGCCTCCGCCCCCCACCTGCGTCAAGCTAACTGTAGGTCTGCTTGAAAGGCCGCCAGGGCGGTCGGCATAATTTAGTCCACGGCGGAAGCCGTGGGAAAAATTGGAACTGGAAATACTTCTCAAGCCCCGGTAGAGGCAACATCATCTCGATGGCCCGAGGGGAATCCTTATGTCGCCAATACCGTGGCTCCAGCGCCACTCGCCCCTCGTAATCCCTCGGCTTCCGCCGTGGGCCACACTATGTTGCCCCTTTTGGGGCTGAAATCTGTGCTGGAGCTGCCTTTTTTTAGCGCCTATGCTCGCCCCTCAGAAGTGTTCCAGCGTGGTGAGAAATCCGCACTAGTGGTAAATTGGTGATGGCATCCAAAAGGAGCAGACACGATGGAAATGGGATTTATAGGGCTGGGCGGAATGGGCGAGCAAATGGCGGGCAATCTTATCAAAACGGGCCACGCATTGAAGGTCTTCAATCGCACCCGCAGCCGAGCGGAGGCGTTGGTGAGCCGGGGTGCAATCTACGCAGAAACACCCGCAGCGGCGTGCACCGCCGGAGTGGTAGCCACCATGTTGGCGGATGACGCTGCCGTAGAAGGGGTGGCGTTCGGCGAACACGGCGTTCTGGAGGGCTTGCCCCGCGGCGGTGTTCATATCTCTCACAGCACGATTAGCACGAATCTCTCTCGCCGTCTTGTCGAGGCTCACCGGCAGCGCGAGCAGCTTTTTATTGCCGCTCCGGTTTTCGGGCGTCCGGACGCCGCTCAGGCCGCGCGCTTGATCGTGGTGGCGGCGGGGCCGCCGGAAGCGGTGGAACGCTGCCGCACGGCGCTGGAGGCGATTGGCCGCAAACTCTTCGTGATCGGTCCAGATCCTCCTGCTGCCAACACGGTCAAACTCGCGGGAAATTTCCTGATCGCGTCCATGCTGGAAACCTTGGGCGAAGCATTCGTCCTCTTGCGAAAATCCGGCGTTGACCCGGCGATTTTTCTTGAAATTATGGTGGGCTCGTTCTTCCAATCGCCCATCTATGAAAACTACGGGAAGATTATTGCCGAGCAGCGTTACGAACCCGCCGGGTTTAAAATGCGGCTGGGCCTGAAAGACCTCCGATTGTTGATGGCGGCAGCGGACGAGGCGGAGGCGCCTATGCCCATCGCCAGCCTGATTCGCGACAATATGATCAGTGGCATTGCGCAAGGGCTAGGAGATTTGGATTGGTCCGCCGTGGCGCGAGTCGCGGCGCTGAAATCGGGGTTGAAGGCTTAGCGCTGATTTCTCACCACGCTGGAATGTTTTTGGGGGTTGCCGGAAGGGCAGGGCTTCACAGGCTGCGGAAAAACGCCCCGCCATAGACAACCACCCCGGCCCCCAAGGCGCCACCCCTCCTGAATTAGGAGGGGAGTTGTTTAAAGCGCACCCCTCCTCAAATGAGGAGTGTGGCGCTCCGAGCGGCGGCGGGGTGCTGGCAAGGGGATAAACGGGTTCCGGTGACATTGACAGCGCCCACGCGTATTTCCGCAGCCGGTTCAGCCCGGCCCCAATCGCGGCTACTACCCTCGCTTCGTCCAGCGCCCTGCGGGCGCTGCGGGGCGCTGGAGGGGGAAAATCCTAATAATGCCTTGTAACGGCGGGGCCGATGCTCCGCCCTTCCAGGGGCAAGGAGGCAACTATGAAAGCCATACGCGTACATGAATTCGGCGGTCCCGAGGTGCTGCAGTTGGAGGACGTCACCGTTCTTGAAGCCGTCGCGGGGCAGGTGGTGGTGCAAGTGAAGGCGGCCGGCGTGAATCCTTACGACACTTACATGCGCCAAGGAACCTATGCCATCAAGCCGCCGCTTCCTTATACGCCGGGGAGTGATGCGGCGGGCATTGTGGACTCAGTGGGAGCGGACGTCATGGGCTTGGCATCGGGTGATCGCGTTTACTTAAGCGGAACGCTTACCGGCGCCTATGCGGAACAAACCTTGGCGGAAGCGTGGCAGGTGCATCCGCTGCCGCCCAAGGTGACATTCGCACAAGGTGCAGGCATAAACGTTCCCTACGCCACGGCATTCCGCGCCTTGTTCCAGGTTGCGCACGCCCAGGCGGGAGAGACGGTTTTGATCCATGGCGCCAGCGGCGGCGTGGGTGTGGCAGGCGTGCAATTGGCGCGCGCGGCGGGATTGACCGTGATCGGCACCGGCGGCACGGAGCGCGGGCGCGAGTTGGTGTCCGCGCAAGGCGCGCACCACGTGCTTGACCATCACGCTCCGGATTATCTCGACGAATTGATGAAGCTCACCGGGGGGCGCGGCGTGGATGTAATCCTGGAGATGCTGGCCAACGTGAATCTGGCCAAGGACCTGAGCGTGCTTGCCCTCAAAGGCCGAGTCGTGGTGATTGGCAATCGCGGCAACATTGAGATCAACCCGCGTGAGATCATGCGCCGCGATGCTGCGGTTCTGGGAATGGTGCTGTGGAACGCCAGCCGCCAGGACCTCGCAAGCATTCACGCGGGTATTGTGGCCGGGCTCGAAAACGGATCGCTGCGCCCAGTGGTGGGTAAGGAATTCCCCCTCGCCAAGGCACCCCAGGCCCACCGCGCCGTTATGGAGCCCGGCGCGTTTGGAAAAATCGCGCTCGTGCCGTAGGGCTGATCTGCGTTCGGCCAGGGCTGAGCGCCACTCGCCCCTGCATGTCGTCCCGAGGCATTGTAGGGGCGACGTTCAGGTCGGCAGGTTCCCCATCGTGCTGACCTGAAGGTCCGCGCTAGGCCTGCTTTTCGTGCCTTAGCCCGGACTTCTCACCACGTTTGGACGATGCTGGAAGGGCGGGGCTTCAGCCCCGCCGAAATCGGGGCTCCCGCTCTCTATTCGTCCCGCACCCCGCGCAGCTTGCGGCTGCAAGCTGCGCGGGGTGCGGGACTTGGAAGTAATTAGGACGGCCCTGCAACGGCGGGGCTAAAGCCCCGCCCTTCCGGAGTCGTGGTGAGAAATCCGGCTTAGTGCTGAAAGTATCCCGTGAGGCCGTCAGCCGCGAGGATGCGTGAATACAAGAGAGGTTTCGGGTTAATGCATACAAGCGAAATGCGCCTGATCACCATCCCGGGAACCTTCAAGGTTTGCTTCAGCGCCGTCTTTTTCGCATCGCTCATGCTGGGCGCGGAGAGTTTCCAGTGGGACTGGCGGCACTCCGAGGCGCTCACGCCCAAACAGTCCTTGCGCCATGCCAAGGTTACAGAGGCCGAGCGGGCGGCGATTGCGAAGGCCATCGCCAATCAGCTCAAGCCCGACATAGGGGGTTTAGGAGGTGAATCCGAGCAGGAACTGGAGGACAATGCCCTTGACACGCCGGTCAAGTTGATAGACCTCAATAGTGATGGCATTACCGAAGTCATTGCCCAGGGAACCATTGAAGACGGTGGGTGTAGTCCCACCGGGAATTGCCGCTTCTGGGTTTTTCAGAAATCGGATCATGAGTACAGGCTATTATTCTCCAAGGAGTCCATCCAGTCTTTCACCATCCAGCAGAGCCGTTCCAACGGGTTCAGCGATATCGTGGTCAAAATGCAAGGTTCTGCCACCGCAAGCACCCTAACTCTCTTACGGTATAGCGAAGGTAGGTATAAAGAGGCGGGTTGCTATGACGCAAATTGGTCGGTGCGGGAAGGCAGTGCCGTCCACGAGCTCAAAGAACCGCGCCTGACACCGTGCATTGAAAAATAGCCAAGTTGGCGGCATGAATTATAGGTTCTGAAGTCTGCCTCACATTCACATTGCGTGCAGGCGATGGGAGTGCAAGACAGATGAACCGTTGACCCACCTTCCGTTAACGATATGGTGGGCGGGGAAGTTGTTGCGCCCGGATGATAATGTCCCCATCTGGCCCGGATAGAAATGTCCCCTAAACTGACGGTCTCCGAAGGAGGCCGAATTGAAGAGGACAGGGATGAGTGAACGGGAACTGAAGCGGGCG
>JBEKQO010000347.1:0-6974 GCA_049519635.1 Terriglobia bacterium
CGGGCGGGATCGGTTACATCCGTGGCCAAAGCCAGGCCCTCCGTCCCTGCCGCCCGCAAATCCGCCAAAACCCGATGAGCGCCCAGCTTATTGGTGCGAAAGGCCACCGCCACACGCATGCCGGCACGCCCCATCGCCAAGGCGATTTCCTTGCCGATTCCGCGCGTGGCTCCGGTTACCAGGGCAACGCGATTGCGGAGTACCACACCTCAACTCCTTAATGCAGGAATGAACACCAAAGTTTACCGGACTTTGCCTCCGGTGGTGGTTCAGTTCGCTATAGCGGCGGTCTCTGACCGCCGGAACTTATTGAATCAAAAGACGCCGGTCAGAGACCGCGGCCTCGAGTTTCTACATTTCCCAACGTCCTACCGAAAACCTCAGCCCTCTCCCCCTTGGGGGAGAGGGTGGCTCGACGAGGCGCTTTCATCAGCCGAGGCGGGACGGGTGAGGGGGGCCAAGCTCAACGTGCTTATCCCTCCCCCTCCCTTAGCAACAAAAAGCTCACCACCTCTTGCACGAATAAATCCGGAGCCGGAAGAACTATACCGTCGGGGAGCCGCAGAACCGTATAACCCATCGACTTAAGATGCGCATCGCGTCGCGCATCGCTCCTCACTTGGCTCGGCTCCCCAGGCACACCTCCATCGAGCTCGACAATCAGGCGTAGCTCGGTGCAGCAGAAGTCAGCAAGGTAGGGTCCCACGGGGTCCTGGCGCCGGAACCTGAACCCCCTTGACCTCAAACCACGCAGTAAATGCCAAGCCTCCCGCTCCGTCTCGGTCGGCGTCTGGCGAAGCTCGCGCGCTTTGTCAATCCGTCCCGACGTGCGTGCCCGCGAGCGTGCCTGGCGATAGGGATTGGGAGTTTTCACCGGTTTGACCCCCTCACCCGTCCGTCCCCGGCTGATGAAAACGCCGGTGGCCGTCCACCCTCTCCCCCAAAGGGGCGAGGGCGGAGTCTCTCCCATTCCACCGTTTCCCTTCTTTTATCGTTCAGTTCATCACAAAACAAATGTACAAACTCCAGCCGGCGGTTAGAGACCGCCGCTACAATGGGATTTTTTCACATCTTCCCACGCCGTGGGCCGCATTATTCCGCCACTACCGTGGCTCAGACCCACCCCAGCGCGCTTGCCGGATCGCTTGTGGGCGTACGGCCTTCCCGTGAGTGGTAGAATGAGACGAACATATCCACATGCGCGAATTTCCTTTGCCGCAAGAGATTCTCAAGGTTTTTGAGCGCCAGCCGGGCAAAACGTTTCGGCTTCGCGAACTGGTGGCGGAGCTCGGCTTACGTTCAAGCCAGGCGCGCGAGTTGAAAAACGTGCTCAAAAGTCTCGCCCGCCATAAACGCATCGTTTATCTGAAGAAGAACCACTTCGCATTGGGCGGCAAGGGACCTCGTACTGATGCGGACGGCCCTTCGCCTGCTCGATTCGCCACCTCGGCTGCCGTAAGAGCGCGCGGGGCAAACGTAGTCAGCGGCCGTCTGATTGGCCATCGCGACGGCTATGGTTTTGTGGTGCCCGACGCGCCGGTGGCGGGCACGGACCAGGACATCTACATCTCCTCCGACGGCATGGGCTCCGCCATGAACGGTGATCGGGTGGAAGTTCAGGTGCTTCGCGCGAAGCCAGACGGGCGCGCGGAAGGCCGCATCCTGCTCGTAACCGACCGCGCCCAGAAGACCGTGGTGGGCCAGTTCCATTGCGGCCAACGCTACAACTACGTGATGCCCTTTGACCATCGCATCCCATTTGAAATCGTCATTCCGCGCGGGGAGGAGTGGCCGGGTGGCGAAAATCCTGCGCCGCCGCCGAGCCGCGATCGCCAATTTGGAGGCGAGTCGGAAGGTAAAGCGGCGGGGCAGGAAGCGATTTCCCGACGTTCAACACAGGGCCTGGAGGGCCTTGTGGTGGACGTTGAGATTACAAGCTATGCCCGCCCGGCGGCGTTGCCGCGCGGCCGCGTGGTGGAGATTCTCGGCCGGCGCGAAGATTTCGGTGTGGACGTTGAAATCGTCATCCGCAAATTCCACCTGCCGCACCGTTTTCCCACCGAGGTTCTCGCGGAGGCCGGCGCCGCGCCGCAATATATCCCGGAGCGTGATCGCGAAGGCCGCCGTGATTTCCGCGGGCTGCCCATCGTGACCATTGACGGCGAGACGGCCAAAGATTTTGACGACGCCGTCCTGGTGGAGCGCCAGGCGAATGGGAATTTCCTGCTGCACGTGCATATTGCCGACGTGGCCCACTACGTGCGCCCCGGCTCGGCGCTTGACCGCGAGGCGCGGCTGCGCGGCACTTCCGTCTACTTCCCCGACCGGGCCGTGCCCATGCTGCCGCTGGACCTCTCGAACGGCATTTGCAGCCTCAATCCCCACGTCGACCGCCTGGTGATGTCGGCGCTGATGGAGATTGATCCGCAGGGGCGCATCGTCGAATATGCGCTCGTGCCAGGAATCATCCGCAGCGCCGAACGCATGACCTACACGGCAGTGCGTGACATCCTGGCGGGCGACCCCGCGGCCTGTATGCGCTACGCAGGTCTTGTCCCGAACTTTAAACTGATGGAGGAACTTGCGCTCCTCCTCAACCGGCGGCGCGTGCAGCGCGGCTCCATCGATTTCGATCTGCCGGAGCCGTTGATTGAATTCGACGAGTCTGGCCGCATGGTGGGCATCACCCGCTCGGAAAGGAACTTTGCCCACCGCCTGATTGAAGAATTCATGCTGGCCGCCAACGAAACTGTGGCCGGGTATCTTGAGCGCCGCGAGATTCCCTCGCTCTATCGCATCCACGATAAGCCGGAAGCGAAGAAGGTTCTGGAGTTTGAAGAGATCGCGGCGACGTTCGGCTACTCACTGGGAGTGGAACAGCCCGCTGCCCAACGCTTCCGCCCGAGCAAGCGCGACGAGCGCGACCGCCACACGCGCTTCATCGAGCGAGTCGAGGCGAAAGAACTGGAGATCAGCCCGCGGCACTACCAGCGGCTGACTCAGCGCCTGGAGGGCAAGCCGGAAGAACGCATCCTTTCCTACCTGATGCTGCGCTCGCTGAAGCAGGCGCGCTATTCGGAAGAGAACGTCGGCCATTTCGCTCTCGCGGCTGAGACCTATACTCATTTCACTTCGCCCATCCGCCGTTATCCCGACTTGATCGTGCATCGGATTCTCAAGGCCGCGCTCGAACGGGAAGGCGGCAGCGCGCGGGTTGCGGGCGATGCAGAGGATCATCCCGCTTCCGGGGCGGCAAAGCATGAAGCACCCCGAAAACGTCGCGGAACGGCGGAAAGACGTCACGAGCCGGCCTTCATCGGCCCGGGAGCGGCCGCTACGGGTCAAATGCTGCCCGGCGCCTCATTCATTCTTCCCCAGGAACTCCACGCCCTCGGATTGGCAACCTCGGAGGCCGAGCGTCGTGCCGCCGACGCCGAACGCGAGCTGATGGAATGGAAGAAAGTCTCCTTCATGGCGCAGCACGTCGGCGACGAGTTCGATGCCCTCATCATCAGCTTGATTAAGTTTGGATTCTTCGTGGAGCTCACGGACCTGTTTGTGGAAGGCTTCGTGGCGCTCTCCACACTGGGTGATGACTATTACGTCTACCGCGAGCACCAGCGCGCCATCGTTGGCCAGCGCACGCACCGCGCATTCCACCTGGGCGAAAGGGTGCGTGTACGGCTGGACCGCATCGATCAATCGGGGAACAAGCTGGAATTTTCTGTGTCGGACTAGGGGCGATATTGTTCACTTAAGCTGACCGTTTCCAATTCTACCCCCTCACCCACCGCCTTGCGGTCCCCCCTCTCCCGAAGGGAGAGGGTTTTCTGAGTTTTGATTTTAGCCCTCGCCCCCTTGGGGGAGAGGGGGGACCGCAAGGCGGTGGGTGAGGGGGTCTCTCGGGTACAGATGGACGAATAATCTCCTCCAACCTTTCATGTGAATGGCATTGGGACCAGGGGAGCTTCCTCTCTCCGAGGGAGAGGGATATAAAAAAAATTCCCAGCCCTCTCCCAGGGGAGAGGGTGCCCGACGGAGGAGGGCCGGTGAGGGGTCTTTTTCTACCCCATCGATCCTTGGCGGAACCCGGGTCGAGCCGCTCCCTTGCTTGCGGCCCGGCGCGAAAACCGATATTCTAAATTCTGCTGAATTTTCCCGCAGGCCTTGCCAATCGTTGCCGCCTCGGATCGAGAAGCCGTCGCATGAAGCGAGTTCTAATTCTTCACTACCATGAAATCTGGCTGAAAGGCGGGAACAAGAATTACTTCCTCAGCCGGCTGCGCGACGCCATCCGCCAAAGCGTAGCGGATCTGCCGGTGGCAAGGCTGGAAAGCATCTCCGAACGCCTGATTCTCACGCCGGCTGATGACGCGGCCCTTCCCCTCATTATTGAGCGCTTGCGCCGGGTTTTCGGCCTCGCTTACATTGCCGTAGCGAGAGAAGTGGCAAGCCCGCTTGACGCGCTGGGCCCGGCGGCGTGCGAGATGATGGCGGAAGCAAACCCTCGCAACTTCGCCGTGCGCGTCAAAATGGCGGACTCGGCCTACGGCATGAATTCCATGGAATTGGAGTGTGAACTGGGGCGCATTGTGTTGGAACACCTGCGTGCGCGCGATGCGACCGTGCGCGTCAAGCTCAACAACCCCGAGGTGACCTGCCAGGTGGAGGTTGTTCCCGGGAAGGCGCTGATCTATGCCCGGCGAGTGGAAGGTCCCGGCGGCCTGCCCGCGGTCACCAGCGGACGCTTGGTGGCGCTGCTTTCCGGCGGGTTCGATTCCTCCGTGGCGGCCTATAAAATGATGCGCCGCGGCTGCCACCTTACCTTTGTGCATTTCTTCGGCAATCCATCGCCTGCGAGCAATCCTTCCTATGGTGTGGCGGAAGACCTTGTCCGCACCCTCACGCCCTATCAATTTACCTCGCGCCTATATCGGATACCCTTCGACGCCATCCAGCGGCAGATTGTTGCAGGAGCCCATGAAAGCTATCGGGTTTTGCTGTATCGCCGCATGATGGCGCGCATCGCCCGGGAAATTGCGCGTGCCGAACACGCCCGCGGCCTGGTCACCGGCGACAGCGTCTCCCAGGTGGCATCACAGACGCTGCATAACCTTATGGCGATTGATCAGGGGATTGACCTGCCGGTTTATCGCCCCCTCGCCGGCGACGACAAGGCGGAGATCCTCCGGATGGCGCGACAGATCGGGACTTATAAGATTTCTTGCGAGCCCTTTGAAGATTGTTGTCCGCGCTTCATGCCGCGCTCCCCGGCGATTTTTGCCCGCCCTCAGCAACTTGACCAGGCGGAAGTCCGGCTGGATATCGACGCCCTGGTTCGCTTGGGCCTGGAAGGCGCTACCTGCGTTGATTACAAGTTTGAACGCGGAGAAGTCACGGCGCGCGAAGGTTCCTCACGCCGGATCGAGCACCATCTGGCGGGAAAGAAAGCCGTGGTGGGGCAACCGGCGGCCCAAGAAGCGGCTTCCAATTAAGAGAATGGGCGGAACTCCAAAGGTCCGCGCCGGCACATCGATGAACATTGACGGCCCTCGGAGCGCTTCCTATAATCGTTAGCTCCAGGCGGAGTCATTCTATGCTGAAGAGAATTCTTGCCACCGTGCTTTTGCTCTGCGCCCTTCCAGGGTGGCTCCCGGCGCAGGAGGCAAAGCCCAGTACGCCGCCGAGCACGGTGGAAACCCCCACCAAACCTACCATCATCCGCATTCCTGTTAACCTGGTCAACGTGCCATTGACGGTGACCGATAAGAAGAACCGCCTGGTCATCATGATGACTAAAGATGACTTCAACCTTTTCGAGGACGGGAAGCCTCAACCCATTCAATATTTCAGCCGGGAAACGGATTTGGCCCTCCGCATAGGCCTCCTTATCGATACCAGTAATAGCATTCGTGACCGCCTGCGCTTTGAACAGCAGGCTGCCACTGATTTTCTCTCCGACACGATCCGGCGGGGGAAGGATCAAGCCTTTGTGGTGGGGTTCGACGTGGAGCCACAACTGGTTCAGGATTACACGGACAACGTCGAAAAACTCTCCTCCGCCATCCGCGCCCTCCAGGCGGGAGGGGTTACCAGTCTCTACGACGCAATTTACTTTTCGTGCAGGGAGAAATTGCTCTTTTTCCCGCCACCCGAACCCTACTTGCGCCGCATGATGATCGTTATCAGCGACGGTGAGGACAACCGGAGCGAGCACACACGCGAGGAATCGCTCGCCATGGCACAACGGGCGGAAGTGACGATCTTCGCCATCAGCACCAACCGGAGCGGGGCTGAGCAACGCGGTGATAAGGTGCTTAAACGGCTGGCAGAACAAACCGGCGGCCAAGCCTACTTCCCCTTCGAAGCGAGTGACCTGGCGGAGGATTTTCGCGCCATCGGGCGCGATTTACGAACCCAATTCTTGCTCAGCTATACATCCACGAATACCGCCCGGGACGGAACTTTCCGCCACATTGCGATTGAGCCTGTTAATAAGAGCCTGCACGTTCAAGCCAAGACGGGTTACTTCGCACCTTCTCAATAGCCGAGGGTTGGCAGTCGCGGCATGGGATTCGAGCGCTAATCCTGGTCAGCGGAATGTTGGTGATCTTCTGCGCTAGCCCCAAGACTGTTCACTTAAGCTGACCGTTCCCAATATTCCACCCCTCACCCCCACTACTTGCAAAACGTGGGGGGAGGGGGGTCTCTCGGGAACAATTTGATGAAAAATTCCCTCAAAACCTCTTATGTGAACAGTATTGCCGCTAGCCCGGATTTCTCACCACGACTCTGGAAGGGCGGGGCTTTAGCCCCGCCGTTGCAAGGCCGTCCTGATTATTTCCAAGTCCTGCACCCCGCGCAGCTTGCGGCCGCAAGCTGCGCGGGGTGCGGGACGAATAGAGGGCGGGAGACGCGATTTCGGCGGGGCTGAAGCCCCGCCCTTCCAGCATCGTCCAAACCTGGTGAGAAGT
>JBEKQO010000348.1:0-6963 GCA_049519635.1 Terriglobia bacterium
CTACATGAACTGAAGGGCGATTTGCTGCGCATCTGGATTCCTCTTGCCTGCGGCGCAACCCTTCTTGTCGGTATGTTCTGCGGAATGGAGATTCAGGGTTGCCGGGATTCGCCTTCCGAGGCCGCCACAGCGCCGATGCCGACCACGGTGCAACCGGATCCAACGCTGCAACCGAACCAAAGCGGCAGTTCAGGCGGCAATTCACAGAAACCGCATCATTTCCAGCACGGCGCTAAGCCCGACGCCGGGCAGGGGCGGTAGAATCGAGTAGTGGCGATGACGAGCGGCTATCTGGAAGGAAATGAATGGCTTTGCAGGCATTCAAACGCTTTCCGATCCGGCTGACAGTGAGGACAAAACACTTGACAACTGGCGGGTATTCCGTCACTATAGTGATGACACACCCGCCAAGCCTCTCCCTGGAAACAGGTGACGCTCAAATCGGCGGGTTTTTCATTTTCCGATGAAATACAGCAAGCCTCATCTTCCTTACGAAGATCAAGTCGATTTACTGATCCGTCGCGGTCTCGCTTGCGCAGACAGGGCGAGTACGCTGTTTTGGCTGAAACGAATTGGCTATTACCGCCTGAGTGCGTACTTCATCCCCTTCAAAGATGCGGCTACCGGCAATTTTCGTCCGGGAACGGCCTTCGAGCAAATCATTGATCTCTATCGATTCGATGCCGATCTGCGGCGTCTCGTGCGCGAAGCCCTGGACAGGATTGAGATCAGCGTCCGCGCTGTCATTACCTACGAAATAGGAAAAGACCTTGGAGTTTTCGGCTATGCGGACCGCGCCAATTTTGCGACGGCATTCAATCATGCAGATTTCATGAGGATTCTCCGGCGCGAAGAGGGGCGTTCGACCGAGGTTTTCATCGGCCACTATCGGACCAAGTACACCTCTGAAACGGAATTGCCCGTGTGGATGGCGACGGAACTGATCAGCTTCGGCGCGCTGTCGAAAATGTATGAACACCTGAGAGCCGGCCTGCGGAAGAAAATCGCCCGCGAATTCAACCAGCCGCAACCCGTCTTTGTAAGCTGGCTCCACTCCCTGACGGCGGTACGCAACGTCTGCGCCCATCACAGCCGGTTGTGGAATCGGGAACTCGCCGTGAAGCCGGAATTGCCTGTGGCGTGGAAAACAAACGGCATTGGTAATGACCGCTTTTACGTGGTTGCGCTCATCATTCAAACCCTGCTCACCGACATTGCTCCTGATTTCCGCTGGGGCGAGCGGCTCAAGACTCTTTTCAACGCCCACCCGACGGTTAATCTAAGGGCAATGCAATTCCCGGCCAACTGGCAGAACCTCCCGCCCTGGAGTTGAAAGCAACCTTGGCGGCTTCTGCGTTTAACACCAAAGTGACGGGTTTAGTCGGAGAGTGCTGCTATGAATAGGCGAAGATTTCAGGAAATTGCTCTCACCGCACTCGGCGCGGTCCTATTGCTCGTAGCGGCGTTCGGCAAGTATCCCTATGGCTTTTACTTGGTGCTCAGGCTCGTTACCACCGTGGGCGCGGTCTACTGGGCATGGAGGTCGTACAAGGCTGGATTGCGGGCTTGCGCCTGGGTCTTTGTTGCCGTGGCGCTTCTCTTGAACCCGTTCTTGCCGATCCGGATGCAACGCGCGCAGTGGCAACCAATCGACTTGTGGTTGGGCATCCTACTGTTTTGATGGTCAGTGTATTGGCTCATATCTAAAAGAAAGTAAATGCGTTATCAGTTTCCTGTGGCGCGCCGCATTGAGTTCGCGAAATACTTTATGCAGGCTTGAGAATCCCTGCCCCACAGGAGGAAATGGCTATGCGCGGTAAAGGAAGACAAGTGAGAAAGTACAAAGGGTCGGCTTGCCCAAAGTCACTCGCGCCGAGAGGAGAGAGATGCAGCGCTGGGAATCCACCACAAGTTTTAATTGCACATCCTGAGCCATTGATCGGAAAAGAGCTTATGCAAAGAATCCGGACCCATTCCATCTACCGTTGCACATATTGCGGCGTTGTCTATGTCAACATCGGTGTGCCCGGAATGGAGAGTATCCTTGGATACTGGACTCCTCAGGGATTCAAAGCTGCCGCGTAGCTCTATAAGAGTGGCGATTGCTCGGATTCGGCGTTGTGTGTTTGGGTATCAGCAGTCGTCCGCATTGCTTGCTTTAGCAAGCACAAAATCGCGCGCGTTATCAAACCGGCACGGAATCTTAACAATGCCGCATTGATCGATGTAGCCCCAGCCCCCTTCACGGCTCTTGACTCTGGCGAGGCCATTTGAGAAATCACCTGCATCACGAAACTTCGGTTCCACAACAAACACGCCAGACGCGTCCTGAAATCCCCAGAAGTCACCTACTTGAACGCGTGACAAACCTTCCTTCAATTGCAGATCATCGTCAGATTCAGTCTCAGTGGCTGGCACGGCGCTACCGGCAACGTCAATCCAATAGGGCCTCTCAGAATCCCAACTCTCAACCTGTGATTTGCCGTTCCTAAAACGACCGGCACTCCAAAGCTGCGGCTCAATTACGAACGCCCCGGTATTGTCAATGTATCCCCAATCGCGTTCTATGCAGACAGCAGCCATGTTTTCGCTAAATCCATCGGCGGCGTCAAATACTGGATCGATAACAAGCTCGCCGTTACCATTCACGAACCCAACCTTTTCGCCGACCAGTACACGCGCAAATCCCCCAGAAAAATCCCAAATATAATCGTATTTTGGCGGCACGGCATATTCCCCTTGAAGAGTGATTGCGCCGAATCGGCCTGCGACCTGTACAATCGCAAATCCTTCGCGGAAATTTGCCGCCTCATCAAACTCCAGACCTCCAATAGATCGGCCTCCAACATCAATAAATCCTGTGCCGCTCATTTCCTTCACTGCAACTCTGGCAATCCCATCTTTGAAAGGCTCAGCACAGACGAACTGCGGCGGCACCAAAGTTTCACCTGCCATATTCATGTATCCAAGCGAATTACTGGGAAGAACTCCCGGCTGCTGCCCATAACGAAAAAGAAAACGCTCTCCATCAGCAGCAGTCATTCCATGGTCAAAACGCCACGAGATAAGGACTGGGCGAGCATCTCCGTCAGCGGATGTGCTACAACACGCCTTGTCTTCAGAGAAGCATCCTACCCACGCGTAGGCGGGCGGGACGACGAAGTTACCCGTCTGATCAATGAACCCCCACGCCCCATTCAGCATGGCGGCAGCAAGACATAACGGTTCGTTTCTGCTCGACAGAAGAGCGGTTGCTGCCTGACGGCCACGAGCAATCAGACTGGAGTGCGCGTCCGAACGGATCAGCAGTGAATTGCTGGATTGCGGGAGTATCAGAAGGTCATGTGTATCGCTCATCGTCTTCTACCTCCTGGACAATAGCCCCTTGGAATCGAGCAAGTCGAGGCGGGCTTTTGCATCGGAAAGCCCCTGATCTGCCGCCTTGCGATAAAACGTTGCGGCCTGTGCGTAGTCCTTTTGCACACCTTTGCCTTCTTCGTAGAAAACGCCGAGGGCGAACTGAGCATTTTCATCGCCCTGGTTAGCTGCTTTTCGATAGAAATTGGCCGCTTGGATGTAGTCTTGCGGCACACCCTGTCCATTTGAATAGAGATAGCCAAGATTGAATTGTGCAGGGGCATAGCCTTGGTCCGCTGCCTTCCGAAACCAAGTGGCCCCTTGTCCGTAATCCTGGGGCACACCTTGCCCCTGCTCATACAAATAGCCGAGATAGCACTGTGCTTCTAACAAACCTTGGTCCGCTGCTTTATAAAACCACTCGGCAGCCTTCGCGAAATCTTGCTGGACACCCTGCCCGACATAATGGATAACGCCAAGGTGATATTGAGCAGCGGCATGGCCTTTGCTTGCTGCTTTTAGGAACCACATTCCTGCCAGCGCATAATCTTGCTGAATGACGTAGTCTTCAGGGTTTTCCGACGGATTGTTGCCTTCGTAATAGAGAGAACCGAGAAAGTATTGAGCGTCGGCATCGCTTCGCTCCGCAGCCATTGGGAACCTATCCGAAGCTTCGACAGTCCCATGCTGGGCACCCTGCTCGTTAACATACCTGCCCTGTGGCTTATAGACCAGATAATTGACAGCACCATTTGTTAGCCGAACAGCTTCCTCGTCAGAGCAGCCAACATACCTGCAAATCGCAGTCATCTGCGGGATGCCTCTGTCCTCGATGTATTTGCGAATCGCAGGAAGCCAGAGCCGCTGCTTCTCATCTTGACTCATGGCGAGGGGGTACAAACAGTAGGTTAACCACAACAAGCCCTCCCCATTTCTGGAGAGAAAATAACACCAGTAAGGAAACTGCTGATCGAGTCTTTGGACAAAGGCCCGAACTTCAGGAATCTCCCACAGTTCACGCGAATCAGAATCATAGCCTGTGCAGCGTAGGTCCACTCTTTCACAAAACTTGGTTGCAGTTTCACGCTCAAGTAATTGCTTTAGCACGGCCATTACATCGCCTGTATCTCCGGCTTCGATGTCCCCCCTGTCAAAATCCAACACAACGAAGTCGAAATCCATCAAACGGGAGGCTTGCTGTGTTTGAGGTGCGCGAGTCCAAAGATTGGAGGCATCTTTACGACCCCGAGCGATGAGACCGCAGCGAGCGCCCGATTGAGTAAGGTGAAGCTTGCCGTTTCCGGGAATGTGCTGGATAGCATATTTATCGGCCACGTTTCTCTACCTCCGCCGACAGAGTGGCATGCTTCTCCTTTGCATGGGCAATCCTCTCGTGGACATCTGCCGCAAGTTCAGCAAGAAGGTCTCGGCCCTCTTGTTGAGCAGCCTCAGCGTCCTGCTTCAATTGCGCGATTTCACTGGCGCGTAGGCTGCTCAGTTCGCTCTCGATTGCCTCTATGTTCTTCCTTGCCTGATGAATCTGGCGGATGATACGGACCAGCTCAGCCCCCACGCCTTCGCCCTCTACAGATTCAGGCGAGTTCCCAAACTCATCCAAGATGCGCTGAATAGCTTCCGCATCACCTTGGCCGTAGGCCTCGTTTAGCTGCGCCATCAGACGGGTACGGAGCTGCCGGTCGGCTTCATCCTTGGCAAAATCGGGGTGAAGGCGCTTGGCGGCCTCGCGAAAAAGGCCCTTCAGGTCCGCCGACGGCTGGAAATCCCGCGCCTTGGATGCCTCCCCATGAGTGGCCTCGCGGGTTTCATCCGCCCGCTTGCGCGTTTCCTGGGCTCGCTGGCTTGTCGTCGCCGAGGGCTTGAGCGAGGCTTCAGTCTCTGCAATTTTGGCTTCCCATTCGTCAAGTTCGGCATACAAAACGCCGATTTGGCGCAAATAGCGGCCTTCGAAGCTCTTCAACTGGGCGCGCAGGTCGGCCAATTCCAACTCGCGCTCCGCTAAATCCGACCGAACGGAGGCCAATTCCTCACGTTTGCGGAGAAGCTCCACTTCCTCTGGCGAGAGTTTCCTGACGATCTCACTTGACATGGTTCAATGTCCCCGTGGCTTCAATTATCCATCATCAATACGGCCAGCTTGACACCACATTTAGGCGTCACAAAAACCTTGTTCCCGAGTTGTCTATTCATCTCATAAGCCCTCAGCGATTAAACACAACTTTGGCTAGGACATTGTAGGATCGCCCGAGATATTGCAGACCTGCAAAGCAGAAGGTAAGCCGTTTATCAGAATCGGTTAGTGCTTGAGGGGCCACTATCATGATGGCAGTCGGATGCATGAGCTTTGAACAAAACTTGTGAAACCAAGCGTCGAAGACGTCTCTCTTGCCTGACAACCGGACCCTCGAGGGCGGCAGCCAATCCAGATCCTCGATTGAGGTCTCAGGGAGGGTTGCATCAATTGCGGCGAATGCTTTTGACAGTCGGTTTTTAAGGTCTTCTACGTCCAAGCGAAGCGCCTCATTCAAGAACAGGGCTCTACTTTCCGCGTTTTCAAACACAATTGGCAGCAACAAACTGAATTCGAGAAGATTCCGTGTGACGAACGCCAAAAACTCGAGGGGAGCATGCAACTGATTTCCGAAGTGAACCGACCAAACGTCCAAATATCGGATGAAGCCCGCGACGAATACACTATCGGTGCGCGCCTCTGCTTCGGGCAGGAGTTCATCCCTCAAACGGGTCTGAAGTTCGGTGATACGGGCGAGCGTCCGTTCCGGCGTGTAGTCATTTGGATCAAACGGGTTGTCTTTGTCGGACATAGTCGCAGTTTAAATGGTCTCCGGTGAACCGCTCGAACGCAATCGAACAACATGCGTTTTTCCTCGAACGTGGTCCGAAGTCAATCGAACTCAGTTCGATGTCGGTGGCTTCTATCAACGGTCATAAGCCGTCAGGCTTAGGGATGGTGTCTATCTTCAACACGAGCGCAGCGAGAACGTTCCGGGCTGGACTCAGCCGAAATGACGCTTGCAGATTCTGGCTGTGCGGGCCGGAATACGAGGAGGCTGGGTGCTGGGTTTGGCTCCGCTGTATTGGCGTCGCAATCGGACAGGGCGCGCGAAGGCAGTTGCATTGCAAATTCGAACAGCGTTAGCGTCTGGTCATGCTGACGATTCGGGCCATGACGGGCGGCGCTGGCTACGCGCAGAAGCACCTTGAGCACAGCGACTACTACGATGAACACCGGCGTGTTCAAGGTGAGTGGCACGGCCGTGGCGCCGAGTTGCTCGGCTTGGGCGGCAATGTGACGCCGGAGCAATTTGAGGCCATCCGGGAAGGGCTGAACCCAGAAACCGGCGAGTTCCTCCGCCCGCGGCACAGTGCTGACCGCGCGAAAGAAAACGGCAGCGAGCAAAGCAAGGGGCGGTCGCTGTACGATCTGACCTTTTCCGCGCCAAAGTCAATTTCCATTCAGGCGCTCGTCGGCGGGGATGATCGCCTCGTGGCCGCTCACGACAAAGCTGTCCGGGAGGCGCTTGCGGAGGCTGAGAGCCATTCAGCGACGCGCGTTCGGTTGAATGGCGC
>JBEKQO010000349.1:0-6865 GCA_049519635.1 Terriglobia bacterium
GGAATTCCGCGGTTCCTATTCGCTGAAGTCGGTGCTGCCTGCTCTTGTGCCTGATATGACTTACGATGGGATGGCAGTGAGCCAAGGAAGCGAAGCTGGCCTTGCCTGGGAGAAGATGGTTCACTCTGAGGCGGGAGGCGACGAGAGAAGGAAACTGAGAGACGACCTGCTGGCGTACTGCAAGCAGGACACGCTGGCCATGGTGCGGCTGCTGGAGGTCTTGCGATCTGCGTGAGCGTGGATGAATGGAAAGAAGTGCTGCCAGATTCTGAGGCAGGTGAGTCAGAGAGGGGGCGAGAAGACATGTTTGGGGGACGCCGTGAGCAGAATAGGGGGTACGAAGCTTGCAGGTTTCCCCGCGTCTTGCCTCGATTCGATCGACAAGGACGTCCACAAAGAACCCTGCCAGGAGCCACGGAACTCGCAGGCTTAGCCTGAAGACGCCATTTCCGAACATCTACCAGTTTCCACACGGCCAGATAAAAGCGGCTATGATTCCAAGCCGGAATTTCCATTATCGACTTTCCGCCGACCCAAGGATACGCCTGGCGCAGAGCGGGCTCAGTTCTGCGATTCACGACTCTGAACATGTCTGCCGTGGGCGCCAAAACCTTTCACATGGCCGTATAACGGCCTAATCGTTGAAGTGCAACCCCTGACGCCCCCGAAGTCGGCTTCGAGGAACCGATCTCCATTCGGAATAGCGTGGCTGTTTCTTGGTGGGAAGGGCTGTATTCCAGCGATATTAGTAAACTCTCGGCGACAAGGCAGGAGTAATCCGCGAAGGCGTGGACCAAGTTCGCAGTGGCCGGCGTTCGGAATTGTAGACACTTGGTAAGGTGGCAAGCCAGTTCGATGCCTTTCGTTTGGCCGACGTACGATCAAACACCTTCATCGTCAGTTTCCGCCCCGGCCCAATTCATCAACCGCCTGCCTATCGTGCGAGCTTTTCACAAAGCTTCCCGAGGGTCAGCAGGGCGCGGTCAATATCGTCGGACCAGGGATAACCGCAACTGATCCGAATGTGGCTCTGGAAGTGCCCGGAAGTAGAAAAAATCCGTCCAGGTAAAATCGTGATGTTTTCGGCGAGAGCTTGTCGAAAGAGCTTCAAAGTGTTGACTGCTTTGGGCAATTCAACCCAGAGAAGATAACCTCCCGCAGGTCGCGTCAGTCGAGTCCCCGAAGGGAAGTACTTCGCAATCGCCTGGCTCATGGCTTGTACCTGCTCACTGAAGGCCAGCCGCAGTCGCCGCAAATAGCGGTCATAGCCGCCCGACTCGAGAAAATTCGCTACCACGAGCTGAGGCAACGACGGCGTAGCGATCGTCGTGAAAAATTTCAGTCGCTCGACTTCATCGCGAAATCGACCCGCCTCGACCCAGCCCACCCGAAAACCGGGCGCGAGAACCTTGGAAAATGAAGAACAGAGTAAGACCATTCCGGTGCGGTCAAAAGCCTTCGCGACTTTAGGCCGCTGTAGATCGAACGTGAGGTCCCCGTAAATATCATCCTCGATCAAGGGAACCTGGTGCTTCGCCAACAGGTCGACCAATGCTTTCTTCCTTTCGTCGCTCAAGATGTAGCCCAATGGGTTATGGCAATTCGCCATGACGATGCAGGTCTTAATACGGTGCTTTTTAACCGAGCGTTCCAGGGCGTCCAAATTCATTCCGGTCCGGGGATGGGTAGGTACTTCCAGAGCTCTCATTCCGAGGGACTCAATGGCCAAGAGCACGCCGAAATACGTGGGACTCTCGATGGCGACAATATCGCCGGGTTTGGCCACGGCCCGGAGACAGAGATTCAGAGCCTCCATGGCGCCAGAGGTGACCAGGATATCCGGCGCCGAGAATCTGCAGCCGAAGTCGAGTGAACGGCGGGCGATCTGGCGACGCAGCAACTCCGAGCCCGGTGGGAATTGATAGTAACTGCTGTGCAACGGGTCTTTTTGCACAATCGCCCGGGTGATCCGATTCAGCTTGTGATAGGGCAGGAGGACGGGACTGGGACACGCCGCGCCCAGCGGGACCTTGCCTCGGTCGCCCACCGCGCGCATGAACTTTGTCAGGATGTCCCCCACGCCGACCTCTGCCGGCGCGGGTTCCGAGTTCTGAAACTTCGGTTCCGGAGCCAGTTCCGTGACGGGAACACGGACGTAGTACCCGGACTTGTTTCGCGCCTCCACATACCCGCGGTTCTCAAGCAAGAAATACGCCTGGAGGGTTGTCGACACGCTCACCTTCTGCTGGCGGCTCAGCGATCGGATGGAGGGAATCCGGTCACCGACTCTCAGGACGCCAGCCCGGATTTGATCTTCAATTATCTCCGCAACCTTGAGATAGAGCGGCGCTTCGGAATGGGTAGCCTTTTCCATTGAGTATGCTTCTCCTATCATAACAGATCTCAGAAATAAATCTGTACCTATTCCAGATTTGAGTTTCTGTATCTGTTATTTGCCCACTTAATCGCCTTAAAATGCTTGCTGAGTTCAAGCCTGATGCAAGCGAAGGTTCTCCATTGGCCGGTGGAGCAGGGCGACCGCCGAGCCTGTGTTTTTCAGACTGAACTTCTCCAATGCAATCGTAGCAGGGCGCATGAACAGGTGAATAGTTGCCGGCAGAGCATCGACGGGCAAAGATGGCGTCGACGTTGGTCCGGATGCGGTAGGGGGCCGCGACGCACCCGCCGCCCTTATAGGTGAAGCGGTCAACTGACAAAGGATTGCGATGCCTGAAAGGTTCGGCATTCAGAGGGGAGGGGTCTTTATGAAAAAGCCCTTTAGCCTCATGGTTGCGTTTATGCTGTCTGCCCCTGTTTACGCGGGCGGGAACAAGCACCACACTCTCACTTTTGACAAGGTGCTGGGAATGCCCGTCATCACCATCCACACCTCCCAGGGAACGAAACGCTTTGTCCTGGATACCGGTTCCGTCATATCTTCGATGGACATTAACAGCGACAAAGATCTGAATCTTAGCGTCGCAGGCAAGCAGTTCAACGAGCGATTTCGACCGACTCAAACATCAGTGTTCCATGAATTTAAGGCGCTGCTTCCACCGACCGAGCACGTAGATGGTATCTTAGGATCCGACTTTATGCGGCACTTTCGCCACGTCACTTTTGATTTCAATGGCTGCTTGGTTTCTTTTGATTGAAACCTCCAAGCGTCGGAAACGGCGTGACGCCGCGAGGCGAAACCGGCCACTTGGAAACCCTCCACTTGCTCGCATTTGGCCAAGTCGTAAGCGTGCCCTACGGCCGCAGGTGGGTTGACTCAAAAGGACGACTGCTCCAAGGGCTCGACAGCCTTCATAATTTCCCAAATAGGCAGAACCGGAAGTTTTCGGGCTCTATTGGGCGGGAAAAGCGACCGGGAGGTCGATTTTACCAGGAAAGTGCAGGGGCGGAAGCGACAAATGGAAGTTTGTCAGCCATGCAGGAGCCAGACCTGTTGGGTCCTTTCGCGGCTTCTCTTACTGTGGACCGTTGGGTGTCCATACGCTTCCTACTTTGCCTCTCAATCCGGCGAAGATCGCGGCCGTAATCGACTCTCTACAAACGGCCGATGCCGGCGAATTAACCGAGGAGCGTGTGCGCCAAATCCGCAAGCGAGCCGCGGCGGCTAGTTCTACCCCGCGTCGCGGGGCCGGGATGATTTGAGACACAGTAATTCAGATTCGCACTGAGACTTTACAAGGGTCTTCCAATCCGCCAAATAAAGTGAGGCTTCGGGCCGCACCTGCACCAGAAGGGGTAGACCCAACAGCGCGACACCCGGCGTGGCTGTCCCCTAGACCATTACTAAACACTTGGCGACTGATCGCGGGTTATCGTCAGGTTTTGCTCCGGGAGCTCATCGTCGCTCTCGAGCGGCCGGCAACACGAGCCGATAGCGGGCAAGCCCGATACAGGTGCGAGCACGCATGAACCGTCACAGGCGCGAAATTCAAGAAGGCCAACTCAGGGTATTTAGCACCATGGCCGTACGTTCCATCTGGCGCCGTGAGTTGTAGAAATGTGGCGAGAGCCGGAGAGCCCCGTTCCGCGTGGCTGCGTGAATGCCTGCATTCGTGAGTTCGCGCTCGAGTTCCTCGGCAGTAACGTTCGCGTTGCGGCTCCTGATAACCACAATCGCCGATCGACGTGCTCCGCATTCGGGGCTTACCAGTCCATAGCGGCCTCGGTCGAGAGCACCGATGAGCGTACCTACGAGTTCGGCATTGTGCCGCTCGATGTACGCCGTTCCAATTCGCGCAACGTATTCCAACGCTGCCGTCCAGGGCACGGAGTTCAGAAAACTCGCTGGCGCAAACACGTCAAACGCCCGAGCGCCCAGATCGGCGCGCAATGAATATGACTCCATTCCAGTCGTCTGGCCCCACACGTTTGGGAGCCAGTACGTGTGCGGTGGGGCAAGGCGCTGCCGGAACTCAGGATCGATCCAGCAGAAGCCGGTCGCATATGGCCCGAGCAGCCACTTATACCCGCAACAGGTCACGGCGTCAATTGCCATGTCGCGCACACAAAGGCCGCGCGCTCCGAGAGCCTGCGAGGCGTTGAGCACGAATATTACACCAGCATCACGACAAAGACGCGACACGGCATCCACGTCGAGCGTGTGGCCGGTAAACGAGTTTACCCAACTGCAAATGAACACGCGTGTGTGCGGCCGAAGGTGCGCGCGGAGCTCATCGGCCGAGGGTATGTTGCCCTCTGCAGCACGAAATGAACTTATGTGCACGCCCCGACCTGCCATAGCCAACCAGGGGAACACGCTTGCAGGAAATTCCCCTTCGACATACAGCACCTCGTCGCTGCTATTCCACTCGATTCCGTGCGCCAGGAGGTCGATGCCGTAGCTCGCGCTGTTACCCAAGATGATGTCCGACTGCTCCGCGCCGATAAGCCCAGCGATCACTGCGCGAAGCCGCGCTGGAACGGCGGTAAAATCGTCATCGCGAATTGACCAGGGCGCAGCTTTCTGTGCCAGGGCCCTTTGCGCAGCCTCCAGCGCAGGGCGCGGCAGTGGACCTTGATGGGCGGCATTAAGCCAGATACCCTGAGCCAGATCGAAATCGTCTCGTGTTTCGAGTTCATGCATATTCACTCCAGCCTACCACAGTTGTCTCCAGCCGACGTAGGATGCGGCCTCCTGAGAAGTTCTCGCTGATGGGCCTCTGGCCACTTCTCAGGCGCACTCAACTCACATTACTTCGCACTGACGCCGTAGCGTAGACCGATTCGCCGTTACTTGGACGGATTGTCGCCAGCCACCAAAAGGTGTGCGGCGGCATTGATAACCGTCTCCAGATCACGTAGAAGGAGCTCGGAAGTGGTAGAACAGCTACCGCTTTTCATTGCCTACTCTGGCCCCATGCTCGTATGAACCATCGGCGGAGAGTCCAATGGCCCAGCCGGCGAAAGCCGCCCCCCCAGCGTCGAGCGGCGGAAGTACCAGTTTCTCGGGTGGATTTGCAGACGCGGCTATAAAGCGAAGGCCCTGCGGATCTTCTCCAGGAATTCGGCCACCTTCACCTGCGGATCCCCGGCGCCCAACGCTTCAAACGGCACGTAGCCTCGGTAGCCGGAGCGATCGATGATCGCCTTGATTTTCGCCAGGTCGGTGGCCTCTTCCTTGCCTTCCCGGCCGACGTACTCTTTGATCTGCCACGACACCGCGTAGGGCGTAAGCTTCTCGATCTCGGCATACGGATCACCAGAGCGCAGGCTGCCAATATCCAGAATGCAGGCAAACCAGTCAGAGCCCACGGCTTCGATCACGCGGATGACCTCCTCCGCCGTCTTCAGAAAGTCGTTGTGCTCCTGCACCGCGACCACCACGCCGTGCTGTTGGCCGAATGCCGCGCATTCTTTGAAGTCGCCCACCATCCATGCAAGCGCTTCGTCGAAGCTGTACCCGCTGGGCCGCACCTCGCCCGAAAAGACGCGAATCACCGGGGCGCCGAGTTTGCTCGCCACAACAATCCAGTCCTTAACCATCTGCAAGTCGTTGTTTCGCGCGGCGGTGTCCGCCACGGCGAAGTCGTTACGCACGCCGGTACCGCTGATGGCGACTCCATTGACGAATGCAGTCCGCTTAAAGTTGTAGAGGGATTCATCCGTTGGGACTTGGGGATAACCCGGGAAATAGTACCCGGTCGCGTCCAGGGCATCGACCCCATGCTGGGCGCAGAAACGGACAACATCCGTCAGGCTCATGCTGCCCTGGCGGAGGGGCTTGTCAAAAGAATAAGCGTTGAGTCCCAGCTTGAGCTTGACTCCTGGTTCCCGAGCGACCCCGCCGGGTGCCGAAAAGACTGGCGCAGGAATGGCAGCCGCGGCCGCCAGGCGGGCAGAGCGGGTGAGAAACTTACGGCGATCGGTCGTGAACATAACGATAACTTTCCTACAAAACTGGCAATATCACCATCAATTTAACGTCGACGCTGACAGTATGGGCTCGCCAATCCACAGTCGCGGCAGGCGTCGTGAACACGCGCCGTGTGGCGCGCCTTGCGCCAGACGGTCAGTCGGCGGTATCCCCTTTTACGGCCATCCGGCGCCCACTCGACGTGAAGGCGACTTCTCAGGCCGAATTCTGCGAATGGGTCGCAATTTTTCCGCTTGCGGATATCTGCTACGGAGCTAGCCAGGGGCCAAGTGGTTGCACCTTTCGACGCAGTGGTACCGAAAGTAGCTCGCTCTGGGAATAGTCCATTCCGCTTTTGGGTTCAGATGGACCCGTAAACCGGCGGCCGGATCGGGCGCCGCCGTCAGAAGAGGTATTTCAGTGCGAACTGGATCAGACGAGGTGCAACCGAGGTCTGGGTGATCACACCGAAGTTTGCCGTCCCCAGCGTAGTGC
>JBEKQO010000350.1:0-6848 GCA_049519635.1 Terriglobia bacterium
GCCACCTGCGGACGGCGGCAAGCTCATCGTCCTGACGGCTCCGCTGACGGAGACCATCGATCACGCCGGCTATTTCATTCAAATGGCGCTCGCCTCCCTGCCCATCTGGATGGAGTTCACCATCAACAGCAAATATCCCACCTGGCGCAAGGTGGAGCACAACCCCGATGGGACGGCAAGCTACATGCCAGCGGGCACGCGCCTGGTGGAAAAATCCCTGCTGCGGGAATTCCCCGCGGACGACATGGCGGTCTGCTATCCCGACGATCTGGACAAATTCCTTGGCCCCCGAACGCGCGTCGTCGGCGTCTCAACCCACAACCCACTGGGCGTGACGTTTGCCGCGGGCGTCTACACATCCATGTTCGGGTCGTCCAAGGAGCCGATCAATTCCCACTATGCCAAGCTGATGTTCGCGAAGATCAAGGCCAACCCCTTCCGGCAGAACTTCAAAGTCATCGTGGGGGGATCGGGCGGCTGGCAAATTACCCAGACCGGCAGCTTTGAGGCCTTGAGCGTGGATTGCGTGGTGGAAGGGCGCAGCGAATCGGCTGACGTCCTGAGCCTGTTCCATAAAGCCGTTCAGGGTGAGGCCCTGCCGCGCGAGGTCAACGTCGTGCATCCCACGGACCGCGCGGGCATCCTGGTGCCGGAAAAACGCACGACGTTTGGCGTCGTGGAAATGACCACCGGCTGCGGGCGGCGTTGCCAGTTCTGCGTTCCCGACCTGAATCCCCAAATCGATGTGCCCAAGGACAAGATCATGGCAGCCGTGCGCGCCAATGTCCGCGAGGGCAACAATCAGGTTTCTCTGGCGACGGAAGATATGTTCATCTGGGGCCAGGTCCGCACCGGGACACCCTTTTTCTTCCCCAACCGCGAGGCGCTGCTCTCTCTCTACACCGACATTGTGGAAACCCCGGGGGTGAAGAACCACCTGCTTAGCCATTGCACCATGGCGCCCTTTGTGGTTGACCCCCTGCTGATCAAGAAGCTCTCCGCAAAACTTTTGGACAAGAGCCCCGTGCGCATTCGCTTGAGCTCGCACCCGGAGAAGCGCGCGCTCTCACCGCTGATCGGATTTGAGACCGGGTCGGTGCGCATGGCAAAGCAGATCATGCCCAGCAAGGGCGTGCCCTTCTCCATTGAAGACTGGCCTAGTGTGATTCTGGAAGGCCTGCGCATCGCCAACCAGAACAACTGGTTTCCCGTCATGACCCTCATGGTGGGCAATCCCGGCGAGACCGACGAGGATTCCCGGGCCACGCTCGACCTGCTCTATGAAATCGAGCGCCGCGGCCTTTTCGCCATCATGGTCCCCTCCATCTTTACGCCCCTGCACGACACGCGCATGGAACACCAGCGCGGCGTTAGCGAGACGCGGCAGCTTACGCCATTGCAGTGGCAGATCATCATGAAGTGTTGGAAAATGATTTTGCGCCCGACCTTCAATACCTGGTGGTCGCCCCTGGTGTGGAAATTCGGCTCACTCATCGTCTGGCTGCTCAAGCTGCGGCACACCAATGGCCCCAACTTCAAATGGCCGCTCGTCATGTTCTCAAGCGCGGTCCCGGAGAAGCTCATGGCGCGCATGGGAAAAATCTATGTCGGCCGCCCGCTCAAAACCAAGACCCGGCGCGAATTGATCGCCGCCCTCAAGCCGCATTACTGGCAATACTTGCGCGCCGACAACGGGGATTTACCGGAAGGCTATACGCCGCCCTCGCACCCGGGGGCGCAATCGCCGGAAGAGGACCTGCGCGTCACGGTCTGAAATCCGGCGCGGCCTCGCTGCGAACGGGCGTCTTGGTAGCGGCCATCATCAGGAAACCGATGGCGGCGGCGACCAGCATGGTGAACATCGTGCGGTCAGGGGGGTAATTGGCGAGAAAACCGGCCAGCGGACCTCCCACCGCGCTGCCGAGAAACTGCACAGTATTGTAAAAGCCCAGGGCTGTTCCATAGGATGCCCCCGGCGCGGCTTCGCTGACCAGGCTGGGAAGAATGGGCTCAAGTCCGGTGAAGCCGATATAGAAAAGTGTACCCGCCAGGATTACCGGAAACAAACGCTTGGGATCCTGGGCCAGCCATGCCGGTTCGAAGAGCAGCAGGAAACTGGGAATAAACAGCAAATAGGCAAAGGCGGAGAGAGGTCGCCCCCAACCCTTGTCTGCGCCTCGGGAAAAACCGAACATAGTGATGGCGCTGATCACCATCATGGGCAGCAGCAGCGTGTAATATTGGGTCATTTTCAGGTGGTGCTGGCCGGTGGCAATCAGGGGAAAGTGGAAGAAAAATGTAGACGAGAAAAAATTGATCAGGAACCCGCCGCCGGCGTAGGCGACGAGCGACAGATGGGAAAAGACATGGGCCAAGGGCGCGGGAGGCTTCTGCGGAGGGACCTCGTCTTTCAGGTAGCGCACCAGGAGGAAATCCGTCGCCAGTCCCAGGAAACCCGTCAGCCAGAACAGGAATGCCGTGCCGAACCATCCGGCCAGGATGGGCCCGACGATAATTCCCACCGCAAACGATACGCCGATGGGGATGCCGAGCATCGCCATGGCGGTGGAGCGCTGCTCGGGTTCAATGTAATCGGCCACGGTGGCAAAGGCCACGGAGATGATCGCCCCCCCGCCCTGGACCAGCCGCCCGAAAATCAATTCCCAAATTTGCCACGAGTGCGGAAATAGAGGAGGAAGGGCACAGAGGAACGATCCCACACTGAACAGCGTCATGCCCATCACCAGCACCCGGCGGCGGCCGATGCGGTCCGACAGTCTGCCCAGAGGAATTTGCAGGATCGCCATGACCAGCGCGTAGGCGCCAAAAGCGAAGCCTACCAAGAACTTCGAGGAAGTGAACTGGAGTCCGTAGAGGGTGAAGACGGGCAGCACGAGAAATAAACCCAGCATCCGCATCCCCACCATGCTGGCGAGCGCGAACAGCATTTTCTTTTGTGCCGCGGTGTAAGTGATGCGTCGGCGAACAGTGTTGGTCGGCATGGGAATGGGGTGTGGCGTTACTTATTCGCTGTCCGTGGTCCGTAGTCTGTTGCGCTTCCAGGCCGCGTGTTTTCCGCGGAAACTATGCCGAGGGAAAACTACCAACTCCAGGCGGCGGTAGCTGAATACCCATGTCTTACTTTCTATCCGATTTCTCCTACTGGAAGCCTATGGCGCGGCTCTCGATGATAGCGGACCACGGACAACTGACAACGGACCAGGGACAGCTCTTCTACAATTCGACGAATTCCGCTTGCACCTGCTTGGGCAGCAAGCCTTTTTCGAACCCGCGGTCGAGCAGCGTCTGCACCGCCTGGCGGCCGCGCTCACCGTAATCAAGCGTCCAATCGTTTACGTACATGGCGACGAAACGGTCCGCCGTGGAAGAATCGAGACCGCGCCCGAATTGCAAGGCGTAGTTCAGGGCCTCCTCACGATGGTCGAGCGCGTACTGGATGCTCGCCTTTAGCACTTTCGCTACCGCGCGCTGCGTGCGGCGGTCGAGCGAGCGCAGGATGAGGTTGCCCCCCAGGGGGAGCGGCAGAGAAGTTTCCTTGTGCCACCATTCACCCAAATCCACAATCTTTTTCAACCCCGATTCGGCGTAAGTCAACTGGCCTTCGTGGATCACCACGCCGGCGTCTGCCCCGCCCTTGCTCACCGTTTCCAGAATCCGGTCAAAGGGGGTAAAGACCGGCTGAAATTCGGGTTCGTAGAGTTGCAGCACCAGATAGGCGGTGGTCATTTTGCCGGGTACGGCAATGCGCTTGCCACGCAAACCCTCCGTACCGGGAGTGGAGCGCGCCACCACGATGGGTCCGTACCGCTCACCGAAACTTGCGCCTGACGGCAGCAGGAGGTAACGTTCCGCCAAAAAGGGGTAGGCGTGAAACGATGCAGCGGTGATGTCGTAAATCCCCTGCAACGCTTTCTGATTCAGCGACTCGATATCTTCGAGAAGGTGCTTGAACGTCAAGCCATGAGTCGGGAGCTTCTTGGTCGCCAGCGCGTAGAACATGAAAGCATCGTCGGAGTCCGGGCTGTGCGCCAGGTTCAGCTCCACTCCGCGCGCCTTGGGTTCGCCGGCCTTGTCTGTAATCAAGGATGACATGCCTGATCTCAGTGCAAAAGTTTGGGTTAATGAAAACGCTTCATTCTATCACAGGTGCCAGGAAGCTACACCACCGCGACGCAATATTATAAAGTCATATCGTGCCCAAACAGGAAAGTTATCTATTTATGAATAATCCATTTTAGGACATTGGAACCCGGGTCACCTTACGCGCCTCACCGGAGAGGGAGGTGCAGGGAGTTCGCTTTCAGGACTTCGCTCCTGCCGGCGCATCCAGGCGGGCGTGAATGGCTCGCTTGGCCCGCAGCGCCGCGGCCGCCACGTCGTTGTCAGGATCGTGCCCGAGCCGGTCGAGTTGTTCCAGGCTGCCCTGATCTCCACTATACATCAGCACCACGCACAAGCGCTTCCGAATGCCGGAGTCCGGACTCTGCAAATAAGGGTAAAGCTTGGGCAGGAAGGCCGGGTTGCGGGAAAGTTCGGTCAAATAAGCGACGGCCACATCACCCCGTATCTTGGAGCTCAGCTCGCTTACCACGTCGCTTAAGGCATCCTCTTTGCCCAAGGCGGTGAGGGCGAATTGCATCGCCAGTTTGGGACTGGCGTCCTTTTCCGCGGTGACAGCTTTTTCCAGCTCGCCCAGGCTTTGGGGATCAGCGGCGCGCGCCAACCCTTCGCCCGCCCCCTGGCGAATGTCCTTGTTATCATTCCACAAAGCTTTGGTAAACAGCGGCACGGAAACCTTGTCACCCAGATAAGCCAAACCCTGCATCGCGGCTACCTTGGTTTTTTCATCCGGGTCATTCTCAAAGATGGACTGCAATTTGGGCAACGCTTCGTGTGTCCGCAGGATGCCAAGGGTGACGCAGGCATCACGTTTAACGTCTTTGTTGGGAGAGTCGAGCAGGTCAACAAGCTTGGGGCCAGCTTCCTTGTCCTTGATTTTGGAGAGAGAATTAAGCCCTTCGCGGGCGAGGTCCGAGTCGGAAGAGTGCGCCGCGGCCACCAAGTCCGGAACCGCCTCTTTGGCCAACAGGATCCCCAGCCCCTTGGCGGCTTCCCGCGAGGCCTCGTTTGAGCGGACGTCCTTCATCGCCGCGATCAGTGCGGTGATGACGGTGGGGTCAACGATGATTCCCGGGTCAATTTTGGTATCGTCCGGCTGGAAATGGCTGGTGGCGCGCTGCCAGTTCTTCTTCATAAATCCCGTCAAGCCGGACTTCGGCAGGACGCCCGAGTAATACCCCACCAGGCATTGCAAGGCGGCAATGCGCACGCCGTCGCCTACGTCCTTGGCGGCCTGCTCCAGGGGCGGCAAAACCTGTGTCTGATGGAATTGCGCCAGCGCCAACACCACTTCGCGCCGCACCTTGGAACTGGGATCGCTCAACGCTTCCGCCAGCGCCGGGATGGTGGAGATATCACCCTGCTTCCCCAAATCCTGCGCTGCCTTGGCGCGCACGCTGTCAGTGTGCCCCTGCTTCAGGAGCATGACCGTCGGGTTGTTGCTGGCGGCGGGCGCAGCAGGAGCGGTAGCGGGTGCGGCAGCCTGCCCCCAAAGGGCGGGAACCGGTGTCGAGGATAGGAGCAAAACGAGAATCGCCGTTAAGGAGGGACCGTGCTTCATGATGATTAACCTCGTGATTTTTAACCGGGCCAGGTTGCACGCGCAACTCCCCCCTCGCGAGATGCTCTTATGGCAAATCTGCGCCTTTGACCCGCGGTGGGGACCCAGCCGCAAGGTTCCTGCGGCCGGGCTGAGCCCGGGGCCTCTCTATTTTCCGATGCGCGTAATACTGAGCTTGGTTTTCCCGGAGGCCTGGTCGTGGGCAATAGTGATGCTGAGAATACCATTCGGTCCCCCGAGTTGCACCAGGGCCTGGTTATTGGTTTCCTGCACCAGGGCTTTGGGCCCCAGCTTGTCTTTGTAAAAGCTCAGAACTTTATCCACCGAGTCGTCAGTAACGTACTGCTGCACCTGGAACCCTCCCATCGCCACTGAAGCTCCCTCTTTCGCGATGGCGCCGGGATAGATCAGAGTCGCCGGATCGATGGGGGTAGCCAACTCTTGGGGCGAAGGCTGCGCCGTTGCGCCTGGCTGGGTGGGCGCTTGCGGCGTCGGCACGGGGAAGGTCGTCTGAACCTGCTTCTCAAACTGACTCATCCTCTGTTTGGCACGATAAACCATGTATACGCAGGCCCCGGCACTCAACAAGCCCAGGAATATCAGCACTGCCACCACGATCAGAACGATCTTAACCACCGGGCTGCCCGAAGAGGTGGCGGGAACCGCCGCCGCAGGCGCGGCCGGAGCAATGTAGGGCGCAGCCGGGCGCGGGGTTTGCGCCAAGGGTGCGACCGGAGCGGGCGCTGCCGGAGCTTGGGCCGCGGGAGCAGAAGGCCCACCTAAAGTCGCTCCACAGCCCGTGCAGAATTGCAATCCTTCCGTTAGAGGGGTGCCACATTTTGTGCAGAATTGAGCCATCAGATGTTCCTCCTCCTCTTATGATAAGCGCTCCGTGGAAACCGCATTTGCAACCCGCGTCGCCGGATACTGGGTGCGCCAAGCGGGTTCGGGCACAGAGAAATGATTCCCGGATAGTGGCGGAGCATAACACTTTTCTTCGTCGGAGTCGAGACGGGGCATAGCTTGGGGCGCACGTCAGCAGAGTGGCGTTTTCGAAAAGAGGGCGTGATTTTCTGTTTCTCCTACTGTATTATATACGGCAGGAGGATCAACATGGATAACGTCAGCCCGGCAGTTCCTGCTCGCA
>JBEKQO010000351.1:0-6842 GCA_049519635.1 Terriglobia bacterium
CCTCCTCATTTGAGGAGGGGAGCATTTTAAGCAACTCTCCTCCTGATTCAGGAGGGGTGGCGCGCCGAGCGCCGGGGTGGTTATCCGCACCGTGCCGTTTTCCGCAGCTTGTAAAGCCCCGCCCTTCCAGATACGTGGTGAGAAATCCAGGCTAAGCCGTCGGACATGTTGGGGCATATAAAAAGCGGGCGCTGCTTGCGCAGCGCCCGCCATGAGATAGTCAGTGCTCGGAGTCGACCGCTACCGGGCCGGGGTTTTCACCTGGTCCGATAGGACCCAAACCAGGAGACTAGAAGCGCAGGAACGCGCCAAGTTGCACAACGCGTTCACCGTAGGAACCAGTAACCTCACCAAACGTTCCTCCGCACGCACCATTATCGTTCGTACAAGAAGTTCCCGGATCGTTGAAATGGGGCTTGTTGAAGACGTTCTCCGCTTCGACGCGAACCTCCAGGTTGAAGCGCTCGGTAAGCCTGAAGGTTCGAGCCAGGCTGGGGTCAAACTGCCACAGTCCTGGCCCCCTGAGCCATGATTCGGTGCGACCGATGTTGCCGATACTGGTCGGCGAATTGTTCGGTACAAAGGCCGAGGTGTTGAACCATTGGGGGTACCCCAAGGAATTGTTGCCTCCCCCGAGGTATTGCACTGCCGCGACGTGATTGGGGACCTGGGGGGTATCATACGTGGCGAACTGGGGATTGACAGTGGACTGGCTGAGCTCCAACGGGTCACCGGTGAAAGCACTGAAAACGCCGTTCAATTTCCACCCTCCGATGATCGCATTGGCACCCCTGGAGCTGGAAAATTTCTTTCCCGCTCCAAAGGGTAGGTCGTAAACAAAAGCCAGTTTGAAGTTTTGGGTGTGATCGAAGCTCAACGGACCGTAGTTGAGTGACTGGCAACCTTTGGGCATGGCCGACGAAGGAGTGCAGTTAAACTCCAAGCCGTTTTCCCATGTGTCGTCACTTACATAGCCCATGGCCCGAGAATAAGTGTAGGCAGCCTGAACGAAGAGTCCGCGGGTGCTGCGGTGGTTTACCGTGACTTGGAGGGAGTTGTAGTGCGAGTCCAGGTACCCCTGGAATTGGTAGGCCCCCCCACCGTACTGAACGCCACCGTACGATGGCTCGACTCCATACAGCGGCGCCGCATCAAGGTCACGGCCGTTGAACTCGTGGACAAAGTGATTGCCCACATACCCGGCGCTCACCAAGAAGTCTCCGGGCATCTTACGTTCTACAAACACATTCCAGGATTCGACATACCCGCGGTGATATTCCCCCGGCCCCAGCGTTCCGATGGTGTCGGCGGCGGGAACCTGAACGCTCCCACTCGATATATTGGGCACACCGATCACCGGTATACCCTCTGCAAACGTGGAGACAGGGTTATAGCAGCTTGCTCCCGCCGCCTGGGCGTTGCACGCCGTGGCTTCGGCCGGAGTGGAAGTGTCGTAGTGATCCGCTCCGATGGCCAGCGGGTAAAAGCCTCGCAAGGGTCTTTCCATGGGAACCGTGTCGTTGGAGATTCCGAATCCCCCTCTGGCCACGGTCTTGGAATCGACCTGATATGCCAAGCCGATGCGAGGCATAAAGAGTGCCTTGCTTGTGGTTATTCCCAGGTGCTCCGGATTGCTGCCGATCTCGCCGAGGAGCAACATGCCGGTGGACGTGTCGAACTGCTCGAGTTTATCTTCGCCATCGCGCGTGATCAGGGGGAAGTATTCCCAGCGCACTCCTAGGTCGGCAGTCAGCTTTGAGGTGATCTTATAACGATCGCCAAAATAGACGGCAATCTGGGTGTCCTTTCCTGTGGACTTGATAAACTGGGCATCGTTCTCGGCTTCGGAGATCAAGCCCAGGTCCCACATGGCATAAGAGTTCTGTACGAATGGCGTCAAGGTAACCGGGCTACCTTCGGTTCCCAAGTTTGACGTGTTGAGTGCAGTCCCTCCGTAATCCTCAAGAACGTTGCCGCGCGGGCAGCAGAAGATTTCCGGCTGGAATGCATTCAAGTGATTGTGGGAGATGTCGATACCCGTGCGGAACTCGTTTGCTCCCTTGACCCACGACAAGTTGTGAGAAGTTGTGAAGGTCCAGTCGTTCCGGGTATCGGGCTCCCAGGAGTTCAGACTACCCATACCGCTGAAACCCTGGATGGTGACTCCAGGAAGGCCGGTATAACGAGGATCGCCGGCAGGAGTGTTGGTTCCCGCGATGCCGAGCACCGTCTCGCCGAGGGGTTGGCCATATCCGGGTGGCTGGGAGTATTCCCTCATCCGGTCAAAACCGATGTGGCCAGTTAGAACGAGGTTGGGAGAGAGCGTCCAGGTATGGCCAACCGTTCCGATCTGGGAGAATTGAAAGGCGAAGCCAGTACCGTTGCCGCCGGCTGCGCCCAGATCGAAAGGCTCATTGAATCTGTTTTGTTGGATTGACCATTTTGCCCAGAGGGTGTGATTCTGGCTCTGGTTCCAATCGACCCGGCCGGTAGCGATGTTGCGGGCCACTGGCCGCTCGGCCTTGGTGCCGATGATGTTATACGGCGTGCTGGAATTGATGATGCTCCCCGTATTGATGTTGGGTTCCGGGATCAGCTTATTGAAAGCCATGGCACCCGCGTTCAGGCGGTTCGTGGGAATTACGTTGAGCACGCCCCCGGAGGAGAACACTTCGCGTCCCGTGCCGTCGGGATTGCCGGTGGTGGGATCAAACACCATCCCCTGCTGAAGTGGGACTGTTGCCCCTTCGGTGGTGGTGACGGTAACGCCCGGAACGACAGCACCCAAGTACGCGTTGAAGTCTCCATTCCGCATGTCATCGGTTGGGATGAGGTCGGTGTAGCCTTCAGGCAGGTGCTGCGAGGTAAAATCCCAATTCGCGAAGAAGAAGAGTTTGTCCTTCTTAATCGGTCCGCCAATGGTAACCCCATCGTTGTTGAGGATGCCCGTGTTAGTTGCATGGTTATACCAGTTGGTGGCGTTCATAGCATCGTCAGTATGGAACGCATAGGCCGACCCGTGGAGTTTATTGGTGCCGGACTTGGTTACCACATCCATGGCGGCCCCGGACGTCAGGCCTTTCTCCACATCGTAATTCGAAGTCTGGACGTTCACTTCTTCGATCGACTCCTGCGGCGGAACCACCAGCATGTGGTCGGGCAACCAGATGAAAATGTTGGTGGCCCCGTCCACGCGCGTGGTGTTGTCATGGGCCGGTAGGCCGTCAGAGTAAATCTCGAACGACCGCTCGGGGGTATCGGCGACGGAATTCGGGTAACTGTTGGAAATGCCCGAGGTCGAAAACACGCCCGGGGCCAGCAATTCTGTCGCTTGGAAATTCCTGTACGTGCTCAGCGGAAGGTTTTGCACCGCGAAAGTGGTAATTTCCGTGTGTACATCCGCTTTCTGCGTCTGCAGGACTTCCGTGGACCCTTGCACGGTAACTTCCTGCGTCTGCGATCCAACGGTCAGTTGAAGATCTTGCTTGTTGACTTGACCAATCGCCACGACGAGGCTGGTTTGCTTAAATGCCTGAAAGCCAGGCGCAGTCACGTTAATGGTGTAAGTGCCTTCGGGCAAATCAAGAATGCGGTACTCTCCCGCTGAGTCGGTCGTGGCCAAGCGCTTAAGTTCTGTCTGGTCGTTCGTGATCAGAACTTTGGCCCCGGGGACAACCGCGCCAGTGGGGTCGCTCACCGTTCCGGTGACCGAACCATAAAGTACTTGGGCTCTGCCCTCTTGAATGAAGAGGGTACACATCAGCCCCACTCCCGCCAACAAAGACAGGAGAATACGACTTGCTTTCATTGTCATGATGGCCTCCTCTTTCCTTAACCCGACCCGGCGCAAGACTTGCAGATGAGCTCGTGAGAGCAGTAAATCAATAAGAAGCGAAGCAAAAACTGGAGTCAGACTAAGCATTTAAGCGATTACTGTCAAGATTTTTTTTGAATTTACAATTTATATCATTAACTGCTTTACATAAACGTGGCCTATTTATTTATAAAACACCAACAATAAGTCCATAAAGGTGTGGAAATCCGGCAAGATTGATGGCGTAAACTTCATAGTTTGGACTCAGTTTGGGCGAAAAACATCCCTTTGTCGTCGTCAACTGACATTTTGACCCATATCAATTACTCTGGAAATCGGGGGGTGGCCTCGTGCTGGGCTTTAGTGCGCGTCGGTGGTTGTGAGCACTTTGGAGGCGGGGAAAGACTAAAAGCAGTTTTAATCCGAAAGATTTATCTATGGGTGGGGCTCGGTGGAAAGCTTGCGGATGTCGCCTTCAATCTCGACCAGCAGTTGCTTCTGGCCAAAGGAATCCGCCTGGATGCGGGCTTGGTTCAGGTACTCCAAGGCCTGCTGCTTATTCCCCGCTCTGCCGTAGGCCGCCCCCAGGGCGTAGAGGTAAGAAGGCGTGCCTTCATCAGTGGGGGTGAGCGTCTGGCGGAGCTGTTCGATGCCCTCCTCGAAATTCTTCTTGTTTATCAAGATTCGCCCCAAATTGAAATGGGCTTGGCGAAAGTCAGGGTTTGCATCGAGGGCTTTCCGGTATTCACCTGCCGCTTCGTCAAGTTTGCCTTCGCGCTCCAGCAAGTATCCGAGATTGTTGTGCGCGTCCGCGTAAGACGGCTTGATTTCGATGGCCCGGCGAAAAACCTGCGCGGCTTCCTGGAGCCGGTTAGCGTTCATCAAGAGGACTCCATAATCGTAATAGGCATCCGGGAATTGATGCGGATTGAGGGCTACAGCTTTTTGGTAGTGCTCTTCCGCCTTGCCAAAGTTCCCCATCCGGCCGTAGAGGATGATGAGGTTCACTTGCGCCTGGACCAGTTGCGGGTCCAACGCCGCAGCCTTTTCAGTTTCAGCTATGGCATCCTGCGACCGCCCCACCTGTTGGAGTTCCAAGCCCCTTTCCAGGTGCGCCGCGGCGGCCATTTCAAGGTCGCGCATGGCATCCCGAAGCTGGTCTTCGATGGGAGGCACAAGGTTCCGGTTGGCCTCGTAAAGCTTCAACTGTGCCTCAGCCCCAGCACGGTCACCGAGCTTCCGGTCTGCTTGCGCAAGGGCATAATGGGCGGCGCCGTAGGGCGGGAACAACTCCGCCGCACGCTGAAGCGATTTGATGGCCCCCGCCGTATCGCCGCGCAAGCTGGAGATTCGCCCCAACCCATAATAGGCCTCGGCCAAATCCGGGTAATCCTTCAAGATGGCGGTGTAGACTCCCCAGCTTTCCTCAAGGTTGGCGTTTTCCAGCAGGCTCACGGCAAACTTCAACCTTGCCGGCAGATACGTGGGATCAATCCGCAGTGCTTCGCGAAACAACGTGACCGCCTGCGCCTGGTTTTTCTGGCGCCAACGCAGATTGCCTTCGTAATAAAACCATTTGAATACGCTCGGGCCAAATTGCTGGGCTCGTTCGTAGCAGCGGGCGGCGTCATCGGGCCGGTTATAAAGGTCCAACAGCATGGCGAGCTTCCCTGACGCCTCAGGATCATCGGGACGGTCGCTGGCGGCCTTGTATGCTTGCTGGACCTGTTGGCGAACCTCTCGTGGAAAATCGTCGATCGAGAGGGCTGGCAGGCCAGGCAGCACCTCGGCTGCCCTGGCCAATCCAGCCACACAAACGACACCGATGAGCAAGGCGATCCGCATTCGAGCAAACATGGGGTCATTCTAAACCGGCAGGAGGCGTGTAGGCCAAAATTCGTTCTACAAAGCGGCGGAAGATTGCCGACTACCGCATCCTCGTGGCACGCCTTGGGCGTGGTCAGAACAAAACGATAGGTGGCACTCCTGGACCAAAAACGTACTCCAGGGAGGCCCCAAACCCCGTCCTTAGAGTAAATCTACACAGAGTCGCGGCGGGCGGCCCTGAGGGTTGAGAGCAGCAGGAAGCCGGGGGTCTGGCTTTAATGAACCATTGACTTGTAGGCTGGAGGGATGAAAACACAAACACCATTCAAGCGACTGATTCTACGAGCAGTATTGCGTAAGGTGAGTCCCATGGTGATCCGGGTTCTGGCCGTGCCAGATTTCCTAGACCTCTCAAGGTTCGATGAGGCTTTTCGTAGCCTTCTCGGTTGGGATGGCCGATTTACTGAAAGAAGTTCTGCCCGTCAGCTCGTCCCCCCATCACGACACCCGAAGCTTCGTTTGGGCCTGTTTCGACGGGTGGCCAAGAACCTTTGGCGATTTCGACTTGCGGGAAGCCTGTTTTCCGGCCATTTTCGAGTGGCGCTCCGCTGTGTCCGAAGACTATCCTTTCTGGCCAGGCGAGAGACATTGGATTTTCAAATGTTTCGGGTGGGAAGAAACGAAAAATAAGAGCGCCCGTGGCGGTTACGTGGAGTACGCAAAGCTGGCAACCGCAAAGCTGGACGGGATGGCAGGGGCGGAACTCGGGAAATTCCTGATGGTTTGTGCGCTGGCGTCCGACCTGTTTTTCTCGCCCTACTTTTCTTCGGGCGGGACATTACCGAAGGAAGCGGCACATTATAAAATGAATGCTGACAGAATCCTTCGCGAAGCCAAGGAGAAATTCGTCGGTAAGTCATCCAATGCCGAAAGGGAAAAACAATTGCAGGCGCCCGCAAAACGAAAGACGCGTTAGCATCGCCGTCGGCGCACCGAACGGGGGCGAGCCTAACGGTTCGCCCCCTTCTATATGAAGAGCCGAATAAAGGAAAAGCGACATACTTCGAGGGCAAGACTTACCTGCCCGAAGGCTCAAATCTTACATCCCACTCAGAACTTCCCGAATTTTCTTGCGTAACGCCGCGGGTGAGAAGGGTTTCTGGATGAACGGCATTTCGTGGCTCAGCACACCGTGGTGCAC
>JBEKQO010000352.1:0-6828 GCA_049519635.1 Terriglobia bacterium
TAGCATCCCACCGCCGGGATGCCCTGGAATTACCGGCAGGCACTGCAACAGACTGGTACAAGTAAGCATCCCGCTTAGGCCCCCCTTGCAGTAGAATGCCTTCCGTCTGGCCGAAAACGATCGTTTTCGACCCGCCGGAGCGGCCCTCTGGAAATGCCGACCAAAAGGGCTTCCCAGAACTCCGATTCGCACCGGGTTTTTGGCCAGGCACGAAAGAAGCCGAAAATGTTTCGTGGCGGCATGTGTGCCCGCGTGTCCACCAACCCGCTTCTGACGATTTCGAGGAGATCGTCGAAATGGCACGCCGTCGGGAGAGCGAGGTAGTATTACAGCTGTTCTGCCGTCCCGCCCCACTCCTCAGGATGAACATCCGCCACCGACTGCGAAAAGGTCCACGAGTGTCCTGCGAAGTCCTCCGCGTTGTACTGTCGCTCTCCGTACGGATGAGTAACCGGGTCTTGTGTAATCCGCGCACCGTGCTCCCTAGCCCGCTTGCAGTGGGCATCTGCGTCCTCGACACGAACAGTGACCGAGTGTCCCATGCCCAGCACTGCGTTAACCTCGTTTAGGCGCATTTCCCTCACGATCACCGCTCCATCTCCCACGTTCAACTGCACGCGGTGGCTACCGATGCGCAGACGCACGCTAAATCCGAATGCATCACACAGCCAGGCCGCAGCCTGGTTCACGTCTGGATACGCCAGAACTGGAATTACGATAGCGCGAGGTATCGATCGGTTCGACAGCATCGTGTTCCTCCTTTACCACAGTGTATATCACATTGGACGGGGTTGGACGGCCTAGCCCAGATCGTTCGTAGCGACTCGCGCCTTCGAGAACATGGCCCGTTACGAACACGCACTCACGCACGATTGCCGAAAGGACACGACTTGAATCGCAAACCGCGCGTTCATGAACAACGTGATCAAGAAGAACGTATTGGTGGTGGTGCGTGCGCGCGGCAGCGGCCAGTTTCCGACAAGCCGAACCAGCCGAGTGAATCCACCAAACGTTAGGAGCAAAAATCAGGGGCGGTTTTTGGGACAGGGTTTTGGGACTGCGCCAGAGGCGATCCGAAAGCCGATTGGTACACCTTCGGGCCATTTTGGGGATAGGGATTTGGGACTCCGGAACCCTTGATTTCAGTGCCTTCCAATTTCGTCCCAAAACTTACCCTTTTCGAGACGGAAGGAGTCGGGCAGCGCTAGTGCCGCCGACAGGGAGAGCGCGCATCCCTTACCGCATGCTAGAGCTTGGAAAACGCGGCGGATGGAGTTTGGTGCGAGCTTGGATCGCTTTCTCTTAGATCCATGCGTTCAATCAGACCCTTCGCGATGGTGTAAATGTGCCACACGTCCGTATCTGAAAGAATATCGCCACTGAGGGTCTTCACGAGCTGGTGAACCTTCACGTCGGTTTTGCTTACCTCGCGGTCCATCACTTCCACCGGTTCCACGTGAGGGTCAAACTCCTTCCACTGACGCGTCCAGTAGGCGCGAATCTCTTCTTTCCCGACTACACGACCGCCATCCGATGCCTTGGGCCAGCTCACGTTCTCGCTCATGAGCGCCAGCGCACCATCGATATCCCGCCGGTTGAAAGCAGAATAGGCTTCAGCGATGAGCATCTGTGTGTTTGCCAATGGGTCCTCATGGGTGGACATATATGTACTTTATACTCTGATTATCAAAGTCGGGTCACCGAAAAAACGACTTCGAAATCCGTCCCGAAACTTACCAGATTTGGAACAATTGGCGCGACCGTTCGCTGTTAAGCCCCGGGAACGGGGTCGCGGCGGGTTTATTGCTGACTAGGGCCGCGTCCGCAACGCGGGGCGGACCTCTTCCGCATGTTGTCGCTGGCCGTGACTTCACAGCGCTGTCCCCTTCAGGCCTCGGCAGTCACACTCATCAGGAAGCCCCGGCAAAGCAGGACTAACTGCCTTCGCAGCAAACGCACCATCCTCGGCCCGCATCCGGCTTCGAGAACGGCCCGTGTTGCGCCCCCCATCGCTGAAATAAGCATGAGGCTTGTGAACGGCAGGTCTGCGAATTTGGTATTCGGGGCGGTCGCCAGCATCGAAGCCATGGCCGCTTGTGCTCGTTTCACTGCTTTGTTTACAAGTGCCCGTTCCTGAGCGCCGACTGCAGTCGCGTAAAGAGCCATGGATATGTCAGAACGTTTCATCTTTGCGTCCACAAACGCTTCGACAACTGATTCAATCATGGTGGACACCTGTTGACCGTGATTGCGGCGGCAGGCGAGTTCCACTGCGCTAGCGACATGATCATGATGTTTTTTTAGCACCGACAAGAGCAGGGATTGTTTATTAGAAAAGTACCGATAAAGCGTGCCTACCGATACTCCCGCCCGCTCGGCAACACGAGTCGTCGTCAGGCGGTTGGGTCCCCCCATCGCGAGTAAAACCTGAAAGGTGGCCTCATAAATGGCCTCCACGGTAACCGTGGATCGCGCCTGAACGGGCGTTTTCCTTGGTTCCAGCGGGATCTGAAGCTGTCTACCCATATGCGAATTGTAAACACGAACGATCCTTCATATCATTATCTATGGAAGACGGCCGCTGTTCAAGAGAGAAGCGAAGAACATGCACAAATCAGAAACAGCAATCGAGGCTTGGTTCAAGCCGTTACAGAAGCTGCGCCTCAACAGGCGATCACGCTTGCAAGAGTGAGCCGATCAATTATCGAAGTTAAAAAGGAGTATCGAATGACTAGCAAAATCTGGTTCATCACCGGAGCCTCTCGCGGTTTCGGTCGCGTCTGGGCCGAAGCCGCGCTCAAGCGTGGCGACAAGGTCGCCGCAACTGCTCGCAAATTGACAGATATCGCCGATCTGAAGGAACGCTTCGGTGCGGCCGTTCTGCCCTTGGCACTCGACGTAACCGATGCCGATCAGGCTCGGCATGCCATTCAGCAAGCTCACGCGCACTTCGGCAAGCTCGATGTCGTCCTTAACAATGCCGGTTACTCTCTGGTTGGCACGGTGGAGGAAGCTAGCGAGGCCGACGTCCGTGCTGTGTTTGACACGAACTACTTCGGTACGCTCCGGGTCATTCAAGCTGCACTGCCTCTGCTGCGGCAACAGGGCAGCGGGCGTATACTCGGCGTCTCAAGCGGCCTTGGAATCGTGACGATGCCGCTCATCGGCTTCTATTGCGCAACGAAATGGGCATTCGAAGCGCTCCACGAAAGCCTGGCGCAAGAGGTCAAACCATTTGGCATCAAGGTGACGATACTTGAGCCCGGCGCTTATGCGACTGAATTTGGAAGCCCCTCGTCGCTGAAGTTTGCACCGGGGATTGACGCCTATGCCAATCTTCGGCAGCAAATGTCCGCGCGTCTATCAAGCTCGGAAAAAGGCGATCCGGCGGCGACAGCAGAAGCCATCCTCAAGATCGTGGACGCGGAGGACCCGCCGTTGCGATTCTTTGTCGGTGACACGAACCTGCCCATGGCGCGGGCCGCCTATGCTGCTCGCCTAGCCACTTGGGAGGCATGGGAGGCCGTCTCGAACGCAGCACAAGGTTAGCCGCGCGGAAATAAACCATGGCGAGGAGCCAAACCGAAGCGCCTTAAGAGCCGCGTCGGCGAAAAACATCTTTGTCCCGAAACTTACCCCTCTCGGGACGGCTTCCTTGGCACTCGTTCGGATAACGGCGTTGTCGCGGACGTGTCTCGCGTCTGCGCGAGTAGTGAGGCAACAGCCCGTCACACGCCGTCACCCGCGCCTGACGGCGCGTTTCCTGACAGCCTGGCTCATCATCCAACGTAGCACAGACTGGCCCGCGAGGATTTTTCTTGCCGTTTGATCATGATCTGCGGAAAATCACCGCGGCGCCGATTTCTGCTTGTGGCCCTGCCGACGGATTGCGGCGCAAATGCTGGTAGCTATTCGCCTGGGCTCACCGGCCGATAGGATCGCGGGTACGCTGCGAGCGACCACGACCCGGCCATGGGCTTGACCCGCGATAGCCACCGCATGCGCTGTGCTCCAACGTTACCTCTCCTGTTGGGTGCGCCGGAGGGTAGTTGCTTGTCCTGATTGAGACCGAGACGCATGGGAGTTCAACTCGGCAACGTGAGCCTGCGCCGGTCGAGGCGGCAGGGTGATGTGTTGCCTACTGGGCGCGCATTGCCCGAACTGGATCCCACTCAACCGGCGAAAATGGTCCCCTTTCAGGCCGGTGCTAACAATATGAGTTGCAACGCGCTGAAAAAAAAGATTTTGAGACGCTATCAAAAGTCCATTCTAACGTGGCGGCCAAACTGTGGCGTATTCTACACCGGCTGGAAACAAAGAATTTAATGGACGTCGAAAGTTCCTGTTGGACGTTATCGCAGCTTCCCTCCCGTTTGCCCTTAATACGGGTTCGCTAAGCAGTTATTAGTGCCGTCGGTCGCCTGCAAAGCCAGTATGAACAGATCTCGTGAGCCAAGGCCGTAAACCAGGGGGCGGCATTGCGGGCCGGAATAGTCAGTCACGCCATTTCGTCTCCGATCACCATAGGTACGACTTTGAACGCGATTGGAGCCAGACCACGGCGCGTACTTCATCCATCGGAACCTGAATGAGCGGCTGGTCGGAGTTCTGGTCTTTACTAATAAGCAGAGAATCGCTAGTCCGATAGTAGAGATATACAGGATCGGATGCGAGGGCTTGCCCGTCGGAGGCAGTTGATCCGCCCAGCAGAGAGCTCAATTCTGAAGATTTTAGGTATAACTGCACCTTCACGGGTCTCCCGCCGCCGATGGTCTGTGGCACTTTGCGGTATGCGAAAACGGCGTACGCCAATACGAGGAAAGCGACCAGCGAGTACACGCATGTCGCCCGAAAAAGAGGCTTCATAAGTTCAACCTTCTGGGCGTATGCAATATAAAGGAAGGCGACGTTTACGACGAAGAAGATTCCACTTAACAAAACCGCGTTGACATAAACCGACAAACCTCTAGCAAATACGTGCAATTCAGCACGGACAATGATTACCGATAGCAGCAACCCACTTGCAACAATTAGCAGCCCAGTTGGATGTGCGGTTCCTAACCTCAAGGCATTTCTCACCCACGGCCAGAGCTTGAACGCCAGCCAGATCGCCAGACCGATCGGCCAACCCGCAAGAACGTTTTGAAACTGGAGCGCCTCCACGACCGGAATCTGGAGGCTGGATGTGTGCAACATGATGATCACAAACCCTAAAACGTAAAGAAAGCCGCCGAACTTTAGCGCCCCGTCGACTAACGGCAAGAGCCCAACACTTCCAGACTTCTCCTGTTTGGGCTCGGATTCTTGCTTCCCGGATTCGGGCTGCGCTCTCTTGGGCTCATCCAAAGCATTGTCCATTTCAATCCCCGGCGAGTCCCGGCGTGAAGGACCGCAACAGATGCTACAAAATAAAGAACCGCTAGCGCAACAAATTCCCGACGGAAGAGTTCCACGATTTCCATCCTGACACGTTTCGTCAGAGCACCATAACACGCTGACCTGTGGAGGTTAAGACTTTTGACGAGTCGTTCTCATATCCTCGTTTCTTAATGCGGGTTTCGCGCAGCGGCGGGCCATAGCCTTCTGAATTTGCGCCTGAACGCTAGCATTTGCTCGCAGCCTGCAAGCAGTCATCTTTGCGCTTGATACAGCGTAACCCACACGAATCGCCGCCTGAGTAGCGCCCAAATCCTGTAGATATTCCAAGACAAAAAGCCTTTGCCTCGCGGTCAAGCCATAAACGGCGCTTCCAGTGGCTCTGGCTCAAGTTTGGTGCAACCCAGAGGGGCCAACACCCCGAAAAGCCTTGAATGCTGTGACTTACGGGCATTGGGATCGCGGGGCAATTACCTCTCCGCCCGCAAATGCGGGAAGGTGAGTAAGCTACGTGGTATCTGATAGATAGCTGATTTGTGGAGGACCAGCCTGCACCAAACTTGAGCCAGAGCCCCTTTTTGCACGAATCTTTGCGCTATGCCTGTATGATGTTCTCTAGGCGGGGGCATGGCATCAGACGACCACCGATTCTAAGGGAGAACGTCATATGGCCAAAGGACCACTGAACGATCAACAATTGCGGGAATATCAAACATCCGGGTTTGTGCTGGCGCGAGGATTCTTCGACCCAGAGGAAATTAGCCTGCTTTCGCGCGCTGCGCGGGAGGACCGGGAACTCGACCGACATTCGTTTGGCGCCGCGGACGGGGAAGGGGGGACAGTGCGCCTCTCCCTCTGGAACTATCCGGGCGACACTATCTACGGGATGTTCGCGCGCTGCGAGTCGGTTGTGAACTCGGCGGAAAAGCTTCTAGGGGGTGAGGTGTATCACTACCACTCCAAGATGATCATGAAAGACCCCAAAGTGGGCGGGGCCTGGACATGGCACCAGGACTATGGCTACTGGTACCAGAATTTCGTCCTCTACCCGCTGCTATGTAGCGCCTCCATCGCTGTTGACCCCGCCACGCGGGAGAACGGCTGTCTTCAGGTCGTTCCCGGATCACACCACCTGGGCCGTATCGACCATGTCTTGTCGGGTGATCAGGCCGGCGCAGATAGGGAGCGGGTAGGTGAAATTTTGAAGAGAATGGATGTGGTGTATGTCGAGATGGAATCGGGAGACACGCTATTCTTTGACTCCAATCTTCTGCACCGCTCGGACCAGAACCGTTCCGACCAACCGCGCTGGTCAATGATCTGTGCTTACAACGCCGCTCGGAACGACCCCTATAGAGATTGCCACCAGCCCCGTTACAACCCCCTTCATAAGGTACCGGACGCGGCAATCAAGGCAACCGGCATCCGGCGATTTGCGGACGCGCCCACGAG